>NZ_JAFCTI010000009.1:0-186489 GCF_049895945.1 Pseudarthrobacter sp. DSP2-3-2b1
AGGAAGGGCAGGAAGACTCAACTCTGTCCCTCTACCGCCGGGCGCTGGGCCTACGGTCACAGCTGCAAACCACCGAAACGCTCGAATGGCTGGAAACCGGCCGGACCGACGTCCTGGCCTTCCGGCGCCCCAACGGCTGGACCTCCGTAACGAACTTCGGCACGGAAGCCATCAAACTGCCCGCCGGCAAGGTACTGGTCTCCAGTTCACCACTCAACGCAGACTCCCTGCCCGGAGCGACCACCGCCTGGCTCCAGCCGTAGCTTTACATGCAGGGACGTGCCCCGGCGCTCGGGCACCGGGGGCATCTCCTTGGTAATCTGCACATCGGATGGGGCTTGCATCACTCGCAGGTCCTCCCGCCTTCCAGGCCGTTTTGGCTTGCTGCTTGTCGAGTTTGAGAGTTCGACGTCCCACTCCGCCGCGGAACTGGGCCCCTCCGGTCATGACCCCCCATAACTATGAAGGAAACGTGATGACACGACCCATGACCGCTACCACCGACGTGCCGTCCGGACTGGATTTTCGGATAGGAATCGATGTCGGGGGGACGTGGATCAAGGGTGCAACCATAAACATGAGTAGCGGTACCCCGGTCGGCGGCGTCCGTCATCTTCGGACGCCTGCCTCGGGCATGGTGGATGAAGTCGCAGACACTCTGAACCAACTCATCGATGAGCTCGGACCCGAAAGCCTGGGGCATACCGGCCTTGGTGTCGGGGTCGCTATCCCTTCGATAGTCCAGCATGGAGTGGCCATGTCGGCAGCAAACATGGACGACAGCTGGATCGGACTGGATGTTCAGGCCTACTTGCGTGAACGTCTTGGTCGAGCTGTTTGCGTGGTGAATGACGCTGACGCAGCTGGTATGGCGGAAACCCATTACGGCGCTGGGAAGGACAAACACGGCGTTGTTCTGGTTCTAACGTTGGGAACGGGCATCGGATCAGCTCTCATCGTTGATGGAAAGCTAGTACCGAATTTCGAGCTGGGCCATCTGGAAATCGACGGCTACAAAGCCGAATCCCGGGCATCGGCAATCGCCCGTGAAAATGAAGGCCTTGGCTGGATGGAGTACGCCGACCGGCTGCAACGGTACCTGTCACATGTGGAGTTCCTCTTCTCACCCGACCTGATCATCGTCGGTGGGGGAATTTCAGCATGCAGCAACGAATACCTGCCACACCTGTCACTACGTGCCCCGGTTATCCCGGCCAGTTTGGAAAACTCTGCGGGCGTTGTGGGTGCTGCCCTACACGCAAGGACCGTCTGATTGGTTGTTCTCATTTGTCTAGGGCATGGGGAAGCGGTCCCAACGTTTAGGCCCAGTGGGACTGCTTCGTTTCGTGTTTGGTTCACCGAGTCACGCTCGTTAACGGACAGCCCGAATGGGGACTGGTACTGGTGGCGACGGCACGGCTTAGGGCCTTGTTGTCGCGGCTCAACTGTGGCCGGGATACCCGTCACCGCCGTCTACGTCGTAGGCCATAAACACCTCGTCGCAGGAATCACCACCGGTGCAGTCAAATATGCGACCGGAACAACGAAAGGAAACCTTAATGACCGTAACCTCTCCGCTGCCCACGTCCCTGGGCCATCCACCATCGCTTCCTCTGCGAATCCTTCAGGTAGGGCTCGGAGGATGGGGGCGTTCCTGGGCAGCCGAACTCAAGAAGCACCCAACCCTCCTGAGCACAGCGGGCTACGTCGACGTGGTACCCGAGATGCTCAAGCTGCTGAGCGCCGACGTCGAAACCGATCCTTCCCTTTGCTTTGCCTCGCTTGCAGACGCCATTGCGGCTACCGATGCAGAAGCGGTTCTGGTAACGACGGCATTATCCGGCCACGCGGCGGTAGCCATCGAAGCCCTGTCCGCAGGCAAGCACGTGCTGGTCGAGAAGCCCATCGCGGCCACACTCAGCGACGCAGAGCAGATGGTGGAGACTGCTGCAGCCTCCGAGCGGGTACTGATGGTCAGCCAGAACTACCGCTTCTACCCCGCGGCGCGGACAGTTTCCCGGCTCGTCCGGGAAAAGGCACTTGGTGACATCGGCTCAGTGACCGTGAAGTTCCGGAAGTACGCCAACAGCGCTCCGGTCGGCACTAACCGCCACTACGGACTGGCCGACCCGCTCCTCATGGACATGTCCATTCACCACTTTGACCTCATGCGGTACATCACCGGCCAGGAGCCGGTGCACATCGACTGCCACGCCTGGAATCCCCCGTGGAGCAAGTTCACGGACCCCGCTGCTGCCATCGCCACCCTGGTCTTCGACGGCGGAGCCGTCGTCAACTATCAGGGAAGCTGGGTTAGTACCGAACAGGAGACTCTCTGGGCCGGGGAGTGGCTGATCGAATGTTCCAAAGGCACGATCGAATGGACAGGACGGGCAGACACCGGTACGGCCTCGGATGCAGTCGTGGTGCGCCCCTTGAACGGGCCTACCGAGGTCCTCACCCTTCCGCGGATGGACACGTTCGACCGTATCGGATCGCTTTCGGAGTTTCGATCGGCCATCCGCGAAGGTCGTCCTCCCATGACGAGCGGGCAGGCAAACCTCCCCACTCTCGCAATGACTCTCGGCGCAATCGAATCAGCCAAAACAAACATGCCACAGGACATCCGTTCGCTCCTTCGTGCCACGGACTCTACAGCAGCAACCCAAGGAAAAATCTGATGCCAAAAGTTACAGTCTGGAACGAATTTCGCCACGAGAAAGACAACCCGGAAGTAGCCGCGATCTATCCGGACGGCATTCACACCACGATTGCCGCCGCGCTGCGTGGGCAGGGAATCGATGCTTCGACCGCAACCCTCGACGAACCGGAACACGGACTTAGCCCGGAAGTTCTGGAGTTCACCGATGTACTCGTCTGGTGGGGTCACGGTGCACACGATGAGGTCGACGACACTGTGGTGGATCGTATCCAGCAGCGCGTCCTCGACGGCATGGGACTGATTGTGCTGCATTCCGGGCACGGATCGAAAATTTTTCGACGCCTGATGGGCACCAGCTGCAATCTCAAATGGAGGGAAAGCACGGACAGCGAGGTCCTCTGGAACGTCGCACCCGGACACCCGATCACGGAAGGTGTGGAGGAGAGCCTCATCCTGGACCAGGAAGAAATGTACGGCGAATTCTTCGACATACCCACCCCGGACGCCTTGGTCTTCATCAGCTGGTTTACAGGCGGGGAGGTATTCCGCAGCGGGGCCTGCTACCAGCGCGGTGCCGGAAAAATCTTCTACTTCCGCCCGGGCCATGAAACGTACCCCACCTATCACAACAAGGGCATCCAGCGCGTCATTGCCAATGCCGCGCGCTGGGCTACCCGCAACCACGAGGTGGCACATCAATTCGGGAACCCCGCGCCCCTGATGCTTACAACGTCTGAACAACACGCCACCCCGGAACAACGACAGAACAACGACTACGAGACTGCCAGCATCAGGTGATCTCCAGCGCCCACTAACAGGAAACGCGTTCCGGCTCCACCACCGCAGTCCCAACTCACAGGCGTCGGACCACCCGAACCTTTCGCTAGATGTGCCTGACTCAGCAGTGCGGGCTCGGTGTCCTGTTCGGGGAACCAGTTCAGCAGGCCGATGGCGGTGCCTGATGGCTTGGCTCTGAGGTAGGTGCCGTGGATGACTTCGTCTATCTGGTTCATTCGGCGTTGGTGGTGCCACAGGATGTAGCGACCGGATGATGTCTCGGTGATCCTGGCGGTGATCGGTCAAGTGCGCGTTCGGCCCAATCAGTGAAGCGGGCGTAGCAGGCTGTCTCAGTTTCACAGCACAAGTGACCCTCTCCAGATTGAGAACGACGCCGACCTCGCTGCTGTCACCCCCTGTCACTGAGTGCAGCTCGGCGCCCCTTCGCCGTCGAGCACCCTCCTCGTCTCCGATCGCCTTGGAGCAGGAATCACGGTCGGGCGCAAGCTTCTGCGTGGCGCGAACGGCGCCGCAGGTGAGATGGCATATCTGGATCATGTCGAAGGGGTCGCAACTCATACGGTCTCTCACGCACTGCCCGACTGCTACGAGATGACGCACTTGCTGCAGGGCCAGCGCCCCTGTTGCGGTCGAGTGTCAACGGCAACTTAGAAATGACCGGTGGGGGAATGTTGGTTTGCCCGCTGGCGGCAGGTGATTGACCGGTGGCGGCAAGTATTTTTGGACAGGGTCAGGCGCCCCGGGTGTGCCGGGTGGGCGGGGGCGCCTGACCAGGTTTGGCTTAGCTCATGGGGCGGGTTCCTTTCCCGTTTTGGGCTTGCATGAGCCGGACGGACTCGCCGCTGGTTTGGCAGAGGTGGGCGTGGTGGAGGAGCCGGTCCACGGTCGCGGTGGCAATGGTTTTAGGCATGAGCTCATCGAACCCGGAGGGGTGGATGTTCGAGCTGATCGCGAGTGACCGTTTCTCGTAGGAGGCTTCCACGATCCGGTAGAAGCCCTCGGCCGCGTCGGCGGAAACCGGCAACAGGCCTATATCGTCAATACAAATCAAATCCACGTTGGTTGCGCGGGCGATGGCTTTGTTGACGCTGTCATCAATCCGATGCCGCCGCACGAGCGCGCCGAGGTCTTCCATGCTCAGCCAGGACACGGACATGCCCTGATCGATAGCCTGCTGGCCGAGGGCTTCCAGGAGCAGGGTCTTGCCGGTGCCGGAGGGCCCGCAGGCAATCAGGTTCTCGCGCCGCCGCACCCACTCCAGTGTCCGCAGAAACGACGTGGTCGCCGCCGGAAGTGTGGACAGGGCCTCGTCCCAGACATCGAAGGTCTTCCCGGTGGGGAATCCTGCACGTTTGCGCCGGGTGGCGAGCATCGAGGCGTTCCGGCCGGTGGCTTCGGCTTCGAGCAGGACGCGGACGACTTCGGTGGGGTCCCAGCGTTGGGCTTTTGCGGTGGCCAGGACCTCGGCGACGACCGCGCGGGCATGCGGCATTCTGGTCGTGCGCATCAGCGCGATCACGTTCTCTACCGCCGTATCGGTCAGGGCCGGGGCCATCGTATTAGCGCTCATCGATGGCTCCTTCAAGATCGCCGTCAACGGCGGGTCCGGTGGCGGGGGTGGTGCCGAAGTTGGCCCAGGAACTGGTGCCCTGGCTCAACCATCGGCCCTGGTCTGTGACGGTGTGGGTGGTGCCGGTTGTGTGGTCCGTCCCGCCGGCGCTGTTGACGATGGAGAGCAGGTCCTCGTGGGTGAATCGCTGGTGCACCGCTGCCGCACCGAGGCCCTTGTCGACCTCGTCGGCGCCGACGACCTTGGCGAGGGTGACGGCGCGTTCCATTTTGTGCCGGATCTTTCCGGTTCCGGCAGCGGCGGCTTCCTTGAGCCATAGCGCGGCGCCGGCGCCGAGGGCCAGGAACTCTTCCTCGGCCTTGTTCGTCGGGCGGATCACCCGCTCCAGCGCCCCGGCAGGGGCCGGCGGGAAGTGGGCGTCGATGATAGCGGGGGTGCCGGGACGGGTGAGCTGGTGCCGGGCGACCTCGACCGGGCCCGCAGTGCCGACGTGCACGATGACGATCTCGGTCTCGGTGCCGCGCACCCAGACCACCTGACCCATCAGGGTGTGCGGGACGGAGTAGCGGCACTGTTGGAAGGTGACCATGGGTGTGTTCGGCGGGACCTGGCGGGTGTGGCCGAAACTCGCCGTCACCGGTGTCGCCGGGACCGGATGCAACCGGGGCCGTTCGAGAACCTCGAGCATGTCCTTCGGGATCTCCAGCGTGGCCCGGTGCACCCGCGAATTCACTTCCTCCATAAACGCCTCACACGCGGCTTCCAGTTCGGCGAAGGACCGGTATTCCGGCAGGAGATTGGTCTCTGTGGGGACGAGGTCGGCTTTGGCGATCTTGACCGCGTTCTCCACCCCGCCCTTCGAGGCAGGGTCGGCCGGGATGCACGTCTGCATGGACGTCGAATAGTGCCTGGAAAAAGCCACTATCTGCGCGTTCCGCACCGGGATCCCGGCGACGTGTTCGACCGTGACCGTTTTCTCGTTATCGGTCAGAACGTAGGTCGGGACGCCGCCGGCCAGGCGGAACGACCGGTCCAGAGCGGCGAAGACGCTCGGCATCGTCTTGTCCCGCAAGGCGATCACGATCCGGAACCGAGAGAAGGCCAGCCAGGCCACGAACAACACGGTCTTCACACCGTCGACGACGGGTCCATCCCCGTAGTCGAACTGTAGCCAGAGACCCGGCTCAGGCGTCCAGGGCCGGTGCACGCGCACGTTCCGGGCCCGGTATTTCGCCTTCAGTTCAGCCAGCGTGGTTCTGGTCGTCCGCTCACACCCGGTGAACCCCAGAGCGCGGAGCTTCTCATGCACGATGTCGCCGCGGATTTTCCCACGGGACTGCTCCACCCAGGAGATCATCTGGGGCAGGAACGGGTCGGTCATCCGGCCGCGCTGCCGGGCAACCGGCGCCTGCGCACCGTCCTGGCGGGCCTTCACATACGAGCGCACCGTGTTGTGTGAAACGCCGCAGATCTTCGCGGCATCCCGGTATGACCGGGTCAAATCGTAAGCAGCTAAAATTTCCATGAACTCTCCTGGAGACTTCACAACAAGCCCCTTCCTTCCCATCACGGGTGAAATACAGACGATTGGCATCGCCATTTCACCGCGGAAGGAAGGGGCTCTCCCCGTAACGACACGAGGGATGAACAAGGGAATCCCGGCACACAGCGCCACCCGTAGTGGCGGACTGCTGTTCAAAAATGCTTGCCGCCGCTGGTCAAAACCACTGCCGCGAACGGTCAATCAGTTTTGCCGTCTCCGGTCAGTTTAAAGTTGCCGCTTACAGTCGAGCGACGGGAGTGCCGAAAACGGCACCTCGAGAACGTCTTCGATGCAACGGCCAACGGCGATTTGTTCTTGATCGAGATCATCGAGCAGCTCACAAAACGGCTAGCCATGACCATCGCCACCCTTTGTCATCTCATAGACCCAGCGCGCGTGACCGTGGCCGCGGGGTGGCCAACGACGCGACATCGAGCGGGCCCGTTTAACAGGAACACGCGGGGCAACAAGAGGTGGGGTTGCGGTTCGTCGGAATCTCCCGGCCAGCGCGAGGGGACGCAACGCCCGACGAAGACGAAGATGCACGGCGGAACTGACGATGAGTGCAGGCCAGCTAATTCTTCTCAACCTATTGACGCGCCGGCCGACAAAGGTATAGCTTTGATTTTGCCGCTATATTTAGCGTCTAAATCTAAACTGATCCGCCAGTAAGAACCAGGCGAAGTCCCTTTCCGTGCTCTACGGGCCGTAGCAGGTCGGCAACCACTCGAAGAAGAGAGTTAACACATGAAAATGCATCGATCCCGCTGGCAGGTGAGGGCAGCAGTGGCCGTCGGGCTTACTAGCGCTCTTGCTCTGTCGGGGTGCACAGGCAATGCCGGTACCGATGAGTCGGGGAAGCCGATCGTGACGGTACAGGTCATCAAGGACTCCCGCGCGATCGCGATGAAGGACATGCCCTGGACGAAGGATCTCGAAGCGGCGTGCGAGTGCACCATCGAGTGGCAGGAGACCGCTTCGTCCTCCTGGGGCCAACAGAAGCAGGCGTCGCTGGCGGCCGGCGATGTTGCCGATGTGACCATCGGTGGCTACAGCAACAGCGACTGGGGCGATTACAGCAGTCTCTTCCTGGATCTGACACCCGAACTGAAGGACATGCCGAACCTCTCAAAGGTGTTCGAAAAGGCGTCCTTCTCGCGCGTGGTTTCCACGTGGGAGGACAAGATCTATGGAGGACCAGGGGTCATGCTTGGCACGATGGCCAGTTCCAGCAGCCACATGTTCATCAACAAGCAGTGGCTGGACAAGCTGGGCCTCGCCGTTCCCACCACTTGGGACGAGATGGAGACAGTTCTGGAAGCGTTCAAGACCGGCGACCCGAACGGCAACGGCCAAGCCGACGAGATCCCGCTGGACTTCAACGCTCCGAGCACCGACGGGTGGGGAGCGTTCCAGCCGAACGTCCTTGTCGGAAGCAAGGGCATTCCGGTCACCGGCGGCGGCATCGGCATGTACGCCGACAACGGCACGATCAAGAACTACCTCACGGATCCCGCCTACAAGGAGTTCATCCAGTACACGCGAGACCTCTGGAGCAAGGGCCTGATCTCCAAGGAGGCGTTCACGCACGACTGGTCGCAGTACACGTCCACGGCCAAGGGTGAAGGCACCACTGCGAAGGTCGGCATGAGCTGGATGTGGACTCCGTCCGACCTTTTCGGCACCCAGCTGGCCGACCAGTACATCACCATCCCGCAGCTGAAGGCAGAGCCGGGACAGAGCGAAAAGACCAAGTGGGCCTTCAACGGCGACGCCATCAACTACCAGTCGAACAAGGTCTCGATCTCCGCCGACGTCAAGAACAAGGCGGCTGCGCTGAAGCTGGTCGACAGCATGTACACGGCGGACATCGGCGTGCAGATGCGTTACGGGGCCTTCGACGTCGGGGTAAAGAAGAACGGCGAGAACAACTACACCGTCCTCGATCCTGCAGATACTTCGAAGAATCTCTCGGACTGGCAGTTCATGAACTCGCTCGCTGACGGCGCACCCGGCTGGGTGACGCAACCGGGAGTGACGCTTACGATTCCTGCGCAGTTCGCCGAGGTCAGAGGGGTAGACGCCGTGTATAACGCCGACTTCGCAAACATGGACCTCAACAAGGACGTGATCTACGGGGGCGCCTCATTCACCGCTGATGAAAGCAAGCAGTACAGCCTGAACAACACGGGAATCACCCAGGCAGTCATGAGCAAGTTCGCCCAATGGGTAACTAAGGGCGGCGTGGAGGATGAGTGGGATGCCTATGTCGCTGACCTTGAGCGGAACAAGCTGGGCGACCAGATCAAGCTCCAGCAGCAGGCATACGACCGCTTCCTCAAGGTAATGGCAGAGAACGATGTCGATCTCAACACCGAGTTGACCGATCCTGGCCTGGTCTGGACCGACAACAATGACGGGTCAGCAACCCTGTCGCGATAGATGTCGCTGGTGATGTCGGGCGCCGTGGGGCGCGCCCGACATCACTCCCCCGGAGGCCTCCGTGCCTGCCGTCAAACCACGAATAGTCCAAGGAAGGCAAGATCGTGTCGGACACCTTCGCCTCAGGCACCACCATGGCCCAGACCGAGCAGGAAGCGGTCGTCGTTACCGCAGTCGCTCGGACACCGCGGCCCCGCAGGAACAGCGGACAACGTTTCACCGCGCACATGCACCGCTACTGGCAGCTGTGGGTGATGACGCTGCCCGCCATCGCCTTCATCGTCGTGTTCTCATACGTGCCCATGTACGGTATCCAGTTGGCGTTCCGCGAATACGACGTCACCAAAGGCCTCAGCGGGGGCGACTGGGTCGGGTTCAAATACTTCGAGCAGTTCTTCGCCAACCCGCTGTTCGGCCAGATCATGGTCAACACAGTGTGGATCAGCCTCTGGACACTCGTGATGGGCTTCATCGCACCCCTCATCCTCGCCCTTCTGATCAACCAGATCGCGAGCAAGCGGCTGAAGGGACTAACCCAGACGATCACCTACATGCCGCACTTCATCTCGGTCGTAGTGATGGTCTCCATCATCCAGATCTTCCTCGCACCAGACAACGGCGTTCTGGGGCGGCTCCTCGGCGACAACAATCTCATGGGAGAACCGAGTGCGTTCGTACACATCTACTGGATATCCGAGATCTGGCAGCACACCGGCTGGAACTGCATCATCTACCTGGCCGCACTCTCATCCATCGACCTCGCACTCTACGAGGCCGCGAAGATCGACGGAGCCGGGCGACTGCAACTGATACGCCACGTCGACATTCCTGCCATCCTCCCGACAGCAGGGATCCTCCTCATCCTGAACATGGGAAGCGTCCTCGGCGTCGGATTCGAGAAAGTCTTCCTCATGCAGAACACGCTGAACATCACCGCAGCCGAGGTCATCTCCACCTACACCTATCGGGTCGGAATCCTCGGCAGCCAATTCTCGTACTCCACGGCGATCGGACTGTTCAACGCTCTCGTTAACTTCACCTTCCTGATCCTGGCGAACTACATCGCCAAGCGGGCCAGCAACACGAGCATCTTCTAAGGAGCTGCGGATCATGAGCACCACGAAAGCCACTCCCCGATCGCCCGCACCCAAGCTGGACCCTGCCGCGATCATCGGCCTTCCCCAGAACAAGCGCCGGCGGATTCAGCCGCGCACGGCTGGCGACTGGGCAGTCGACATCACCATCGGCGTCCTGATCGTCCTGACCCTGGCAGCCGTGATCTACCCCCTATGGTGGGTCATCATCTCCTCTGTCTCCGCACCCCGGGCCGTCGCCACAGGGCAAGTCACACTGCTCCCCGTCGGGTTCAGCGTCGCCGGGTACGAACTCATCCTCAACGACTCCAGGATCTGGACCGGCTACAAGAACACGCTCATCTACGCGTTCGCCGGCACCGCCGTCAATCTCCTGGTGACGCTTCCCGCAGCGTTCGCGATGTCACGACCTGAGTTCCGCCCGCGGCGGATCATCATGTTCCTCTTCGCGTTCACGATGTTCTTCGGAGGCGGCCTGATCCCCAGCTTCCTGCTCATCAAACAGCTTGGACTGCTGGACACGATGTGGGTCTTCATCCTGCCCGGCGCGTTCTCCGTGTTCAACATGATCATCGCCCGATCCTTCTTCGAGACCTCGATCCCGGAAGAGTTGCGTGACGCCGCCCAGATCGACGGCCTGTCGTACTTCGGCTACTTCTTCAAGATCGTGATCCCGCTCTCCACGGCGATCATCGCTGTCATCGGCCTCTACTACTTTGTCGCCCATTGGAACAACTTCTTCACCGGCCTGATCTATATCCGATCGCAGGAACTGCAACCGCTCCAGAACGTACTGCAGCAGATCCTCATGGCCAACCAGACCCAGCAAGGCGGTTCAACCTCCGTCGGCCAGACTGCCGGTCAGGCCCAGGAGTTCGCCGATCAAATCAAGTTCGGCATCATCATCGTCTCCACCCTGCCGCTCCTGGTGCTATACCCATTGCTGCAGAGGTACTTCAACAAGGGCGTCATGATCGGCGCTGTGAAGGGCTGAGACGACCATGAGGAACTTCGCTGTAGGCTACGAGCGCCTTGCGCGCACCATCGTGATGGTATTCGTCGTGAACGTCGCGTTTCTCGTGCACACTTTCATAGGCGTGATCGTCGCAGGGTTCTTCCCCTCCGTGGCGGCTTCCTATTCCACCTTCCGCGCCTGGGCCCTCGCTGAGGATAAGTCATGGACCTTCGGACAGACATGGACTATGTTCCACCGCACGTGGAGGGAGGAACTGCTCTCGGCCAACGCCTTCGGCTGGCCGCAGCTTGCGGTCGGGATGCTGCTGGCGTGGGAATACTACCTCGCTAACTGGAACGACATGGGGATAGCCGGCATCGCGGTTTCCGGCCTGCTGCTTGTAATCAACATCCTGTTCGCCCTGTTCGCGGCGGTGTCATGGGCGATCCGTTCTCATTTCGCCGAGCGGCCGCGGTGGATCGTGCGCACGTCGCTGTGGATGATACTGGCGCGACCAGTGTGCAGTCTGGCCCTGGTCGTCCTCCTCGCCGTCGTTGCCTGGGCGTGGTACACCTGGCCCGGCATTCTCGTCTGCTTTGGTCTCGCCACGCCCATCTTCGCGATCGTCACGACCATCTACTCCTTCGGAAAACTCCCCGGACTGGACTCACACGCCCGCAGGGACAAGGAACCGGCGGCCAAAGCCGCCGCATGAATCGTGCCGTCTGAGAGCGAACCATCCGATGTCGTGACCGCGCTGTGCGGGTCAGCGCTCGACGGAAGCACCTTATCTATTCGAATACAAACCTGTTTTTCTCTCATGAGTTAGGAACCACGCTTGACTTCGCCACTTGCGACCCCAGACACCATTCTTCTCAGCAGTGCCAACTGGTGGCGGCAAGCCACCGTCTACCAGATCTATCCCCGGTCCTTCGCGGACGCGAACGGAGACGGGATCGGCGACCTGCGCGGGATCATCTCGCGGATGCCGTATCTGCGACAGCTCGGTGTCGACGCGATCTGGCTGAGCCCGTTCTACCCCTCCGCTCTCGCGGACGGCGGGTACGACGTCGACGACTACCGGGATATCGACCCGAAGATCGGCACGCTGGCCGACTTCGATGAGCTGGTCGGCGCGCTGCACGAAGCGGGCATCAAAGTCATCGTGGACATCGTCCCGAATCACTCCTCGAATCGGCACGAATGGTTCCGGGCCGCACTCGCCTCACCCAAGGGCTCACTGGAACGCGGCCGTTACGTCTTCCGCGACGGCAAGGGGGAGAACGGCGCGTTGCCGCCCGCCGACTGGCAAGCGGCCTTCGGAGGCCCCGCATGGGAGCCGGTCGGCGACGGCCAGTGGTATCTCCACACGTTCGCGCCCGAGCAGCCCGACTTCAACTGGGACAATCCCGAGGTACGCGAGGACTTCCTCACCACCCTCCGATTCTGGGCGGACCGCGGCGTCGACGGGTTCCGGGTCGATGTGGCTCATTTGCTCGTCAAGGACCTGCCCGAGGCCCTCCCCAGCCAGGCCGAGCTCCGCGCCCTCGATGCCGCCCCCGGGACGCACCCGCTCGAGGACCGGGACGAGCTGCAGGACATCTACGCGGAGTGGCGCACCGTCTTTGAGGAATACGATCCACCGCGAATGGCCGTCGCTGAGGCATGGGTGGCCACACCCGAGCGACGCGCCCGGTATGCCACCCAGTCCAGCCTGGGGCAGGCATTCAACTTCGATCTCCTCACTGCGGACTTCAACGCAGGTCAGTTCCGGCACATTGTCACCGACAACCTCGCGCAGTCGGGCGCCGTCGGCTCATCCTCGACGTGGGTGCTCTCGAACCACGACGTGGTGCGGCACGCCACTCGCTACGGGCTGACCGACGCTGCCGGCGGTCCCGCTGACCCCGCGATCACGCAGTCCAGCAAGCACGGCGTGGACTGGATCCTCGCGGGCGGCCCAGCGGACGGCATCGATCTCGAGCGAGGTCAGCGTCGCGCCCGAGCGGCAACTCTCTTCCTGCTCGGCCTCCCCGGGAGCGCGTACCTGTACCAGGGCGAGGAGCTTGGCCTGCACGAGGTGGCGCGCATCCCGGGCGAGCGGCGCCAAGACCCCGCCTACTGGCGCTCTCTCGACGAGGGCAACCGTAATCATGACGGCCTCGGGCGCGACGGGTGCCGGGTCCCACTCCCCTGGGCGAGCCGGGGACCGTCCTACGGATTCGGCGCAGAGGACGCCCATCTCCCACAGCCAGAGTGGTTCGCGGAGTACGCCGTCGATGTCCAGGAACCCGACCCTGACTCCGCGCTGACGCTCTACCGGCGCGCGCTCGACTTGCGCCGCCAGCTCCAGACAGGGGAATCATTGGAGTGGATCGAGACCGGCAACCCCAACGTCCTGCATTTCCTCCGTCCCAATGGTTGGGAGGTCGTGACGAACTTTGGAACCGAGCCCGTCCCACTGCCTCCGGGCCGCATCGTCCTGTCCAGCGGCCCCACACGCGCGGAACTCCCCGCAGAGACCACCGTCTGGATCGCGCCGTGAGGGCCTCGCAACGCCCGACCACCCGCCGGGACCAATCTGCTGAACGTTCCGGAGGAGAACTGTGATGACCGACGCTAACACGAACCCGTACGCCAACGCCCAAGACCGTGAGGTCGCTGGCCGGTACGAGCGGCGGGAGGCAGACTGGCGCCAGGGCGCCGTGGTCTACCAGGTGATCGTCGACCGGTTTGCGCCCGCCCTTGACCTCGAGGCCAAGCGGCACCTGTACCCGGTGCCGAAGCGACTGCGCTCCTGGGATGAGTCGCCTTCCAGGGGGGACTACGTGGAGGAGGTTCGCGTCCACAGCCACGAAATTGACTTCTGGGGCGGCGACCTCGCGAGCCTGCGGTCCCGGCTCGAGCACGTGATCGAGCTCGGCGTCGACGTGCTCTACCTCAACCCGATCTGCGCCTCGTACACCAACCACGGCTACGACGCGATCGATTACCTCGCCATCGCGCCCTGGTACGGCACGCGAACCGATGTCGCCAAGCTGGCAGGGGACGTGCACGACCGCGGCCTCAAACTCGTGCTCGACGGCGTGTTCAACCACCTCGGACGCGCCCACCCGCTGTTCCAGGAAGCGGCCGCCGACCCCAGCTCGCGCTACCGCCACTGGTTCGACTTCTCTGATTCCTACCCCGGAGGCGCGCGGTCCTGGTCGCTCGCGGAGAACCTCCCGGAGCTCGTGCACGAGAACCCCGAGGTCGCCGAGTACCTGTGGGCCGGCCCCGACTCCGTAGTGCGCTCCTATCTGCGCGACGGCGTAGACGGGTGGCGCCTCGACGTCGCCTCCGACCTCGGGTTCCGCTACCTCGAGGAGCTCAGGCTCGCCGCCCACGCCTGCAAGCCCGGCTCACTGATCGTCGGTGAGGTCTCCTCCTACGCAGCTGCATGGTTGGGTCCGCTCGACGGCGTCCTGCACTGGAACCTACGCCGCGTGCTCGTGGAGATCGCGAACGGGCGACTTTCGGCCGGGCACGCCCAACGGATCCTGGCGCGCGCCTACGCAGATGCCGACTACGAGCACATGCTGCGGTCCTGGCTGTTCGTCGACAATCACGACACCCCGCGCCTCCCTGACGTCGTGCCGAATCCGGACGCGCAGCGCCTCGCACGTGTGCTGCAGTTCACCCTGCCGGGCAGCCCGAACGTCTACTACGGCACCGAAGTGGGCATGACAGGCGGTGAAGACCCCGAGATGCGCGCGCCAATGCGCTGGGACCTCGTCTCCGACGACAACCCCTGGTACGCATTCACCCGGCGGCTCATCGGCATTCGCCGGAACCACCGGGCACTGCGGGTGGGCGACCTGCGCTGGCTCGACACCGAACGACTCATCGGGTTCGAGCGTTACACCGACCGGGCCGCCGAGGCCGTGATCGTGCTCGCGAACCCCGGCGACGAGCCTGTCTCCGAGATCGTCCAGTTGCCCGACTCCAAGCTCATGTACACCCTGGTGGACGCCCTCGATCCCGAGACGGTCATCGCGCCGTTCCTAGGGATGGCCGAGGTCCTGCTCCCCCCACACACATGCATCGTGCTCGTCCCGCGCACGCAGGAACCGGGCGGATACAGCGCCGCCAAACGCGTCCAGTGAACCGCTTTTGTTCAGCCCCACCCCCCGCGCGTCATCGTGAACGGAACATCAGTACCGAACTTTGAGTTGGGCGTCTGGAAATCGACGGCAGTAAGGCAGAATCGCGGGCATCTGCGGTTGTGCGCAAAAAAGGGGCCATGCGCTGGATGGAGTATGCAGACCGTCCGCATCGGTAACTCTCAGGGGTGGAGTTTCTGTTATCACCGGACCTAACCATCATTTGCGGGGAAATTTCAGGTCACAGCGACGCATTCCTGCGGCACACCTCAGTCTGATGACTCGGGGTCATTCCGGCCGACCTGGGTAACTCCCCTGGCGCAGCCCAACCACCCTCAGCACGGCAGGATGTGAAATGGCAGTACCCACAATCCGTATGAGCGACATCGCGACAATGGCAGGAGTCTCGATAGCCACCGTCTCCAGAGTGATCAATCAGCAGGACTCTGTAGCGGCGTCCACACGGGCACGCGTGGAACTGATCCTCAGCGAAGTAGGCTTTGAACGAAATGAGCATGCGGTGGCACTGCAGCGCCAAAAAGTCGGCGTCCGACAACCTTCGTCCTCAGAATCTAACGGGCTGACAGGTCAGCACGCATCATAGTTCTATCCCGGGACGGATTCATCGCCGTCAATGAAATCGCCGCTGGGCAGCAAGCCGCAAGCATCTCCCATTGGCGGGTGAAAGTTCCTGCAGCGGTTGCGCAAAACGGTCTCATTAAGACTCCCGTCTGGTTGAAGTAAACCCGAAGCTGACACATTGCTCCGGGTATCCTCCGGATTGTTGGTCAGCGGCATGGGAAAGGTACCGACCTGCACCTCGGGATTAGCCTCCCTGATCTCGGACAGCGCCCACGGACCCTGGAGGTACATGGCTGCCTCTCCATTGGCGAAGGCCACATTGCCATCCGGGTAGCCGCGCGATGCAGCGCCCTCCTGGGTGTGCTCCATGATGAACTCCATGGGTTCAGCCGTGACATCGAAGGTGTTGCTGAAGGTCTTCTCGCTCCGCGAACTGAAGTCACGCCTTCGACCTGGAGTGTCTGGAAGAATCCGGCGACGTCCAGGAGCCCGCCTGCGGTCCATCCGTCTTTCTAGGTGCCATAGACCGGAATGCCGACGGCCTCGACCTTCTCGCAGACAGCCTTTGAATTCCTCCCTCGTGGTGGGAACCTCAACACCGACGTGCTTGAAGATCTCCTTGCTGTAGATCACTCCGGCAGCAGAAAGAGAGAACGGGAGGGCCGGAGTGCCGCCGTCGGACGAATCGCCCCATTCTGTGACCAACTCCTGCGCCGCCCGGTCTATCGCTGGCGACGTCCAGGGCTGCGAGATCTCAAAACTTCCTTGACGAATAATTAGTTGCATGATTATCTGTAATTACTTGATGTGAGGCACGGCACTAGTCCTCTTCGCCATTGCATCTCCCGCTCCTCGTCCGACGCGGCGTAGCGATTGGATAACCATGACTGTTCTCGATTTACCGGCGCGCCTAAAAACACCTCCCGTGCTTCCCGGTAAGAACCAAACGTCCCTCCGGTTCCGGAAGGAGAACAAGGTTGCCTATTTATTCCTTATTCCTTGGTTCGTTGGTCTCGCGCTCTTCGTCCTGGGACCGATGGCAGCCTCGTTGTATCTGTCATTGACGGACTACAACTTTCTGCAGCCTCCGGAATTCGTGGGGTTCAGCAACTACATCCGTATGTTTCTGGAGGACCCCAGGTATCTGACCTCCGCCCGGGTGACGGCGACTTATGTGCTGATCTCCGTTCCCCTTCAGCTCGGATTCGCGCTGATGCTCGCGCTTCTCCTGGACAGGGCAATTCGCGGGTCAACGCTTTATCGCGGCATTTTCTATCTGCCCTCGCTGCTCGGAACCAGCGTGGCGGTGGCCATCTTATGGCAGCAGGTCTTCGGCCAGAAGGGTCTTCTCAACTCGTTCCTGGGTATCTTCGGGGTCGACGCCCAGATGAGTTGGGTGGGTAATCCGGATACTGCCTTATCCACGTTAGTAGTCCTGAATGTTTGGACCTTTGGATCCCCGATGATTATCTTCTTGGCAGGCCTGCGGCAAGTTCCGGCCTCCTTGTACGAGGCGGCCGAAGTTGACGGTGCCGGGCCGGTTCGAAGGTTCATCAGCATCACGTTGCCGCTTCTTAGTCCCATCATCTTCTTCAACCTGATCCTGCAGACGATCCACGCTTTTCAGGCATTCGTCCCGGCGTACATCATCAGTGGCGGCCTCGGCGGACCGGCCGATTCGACCCTTTTCTACACCCTCTACCTCTATCAGGAAGGCTTTGGGAGTTTCGACATGGGTTACGCCTGTGCCATGGCCTGGACGCTGCTCCTCGTCATCGGCGCCGTGACAGGCATCAACTTCCTGCTCTCGAAATACTGGGTCTTCTACGGAGATAACGCATGAGTAAGAACCGAAACACCTCGGCCCAAGCGGCGGTCAGATGGAAATCGGCACTGACCCACGCAGTCCTTCTGATGCTTGCCGTCGGCATGCTTTATCCGCTGGCCTGGATGATCGTCAGCTCGCTGCGGAACAATGACGAGATTTTCAGCAACCCGTCCCTTATCCCCGACTCCCTCACACTTTCCAATTACGTGACCGGCTGGACCGCGCAGCAGTTTCCTTTCAGCAGGTACTTCCTCAACTCTTTCCTGGTCACCGCAGCATCGATCTTGGGCAACTTGTTGGCCTGCTCCCTGACGGCTTACGCGTTTGCACGCCTCCAATTCCGCTTCAAGCGATTCTGGCTTGCGGTCCTGCTTGGCACCATCATGCTGCCCGAACACGTGACGATAGTGCCCCAGTACCTGATCTTCTCTGAGCTGGGCTGGCTGGACTCCTACCTGCCTCTGATCATCCCCAAGTTCTTCGGTGTCGAGGCATTCTTCGTCTTCCTCATGGTGCAGTTCATGCGCTCCATCCCGAAGGAGCTGGACGAAGCTGCCTGGATTGACGGGTGCGGGCCCATCCGCATGTACTGGCGCATCATCCTTCCTCTTACAGTTCCGGCCCTCACCACCACCGCCATTTTCACCTTCATCTGGACATGGAATGATTTCTTTCGGCCGCTCATCTTCATCACGTCATCGGACCTTTTCACCGTGCCGATGGCTCTGCGCCTCTTCGTGGATCCGACCGCCGGCACCAACTGGGGCGCATTGTTCGCCATGTCCGTCCTGTCCCTCGTGCCGGTCTTTGTGTTCTTCCTCGCCGGGCAGCGGTTCCTCATCAAGGGAATCTCCACCACCGGCCTGAAGTAGCGTCATGAAACATCAACTTATGACCACGATGCAGGAGCCTCGGCGGCAATCGACCGCATCCGGCGCTATTAGGGCTGCTACCCGCGCTCCCGGCCGCTTGCTGCAACCCGTTTTTGAGGCATTCAGGTTCCTCTCACAGGCGGCGCTCATCAACATTCTCATCCTCGTCACCAGTCTCGGGATTATCACCACCTTTCCCGCCCTTGTTGCCGGCTACTCATCGCTCCAGGCCCTTCTGAAAGACGGAGACGACCGCGTCGTTTCAAACTTCGTACGGTCCCTACGCCAGGACTTCCCGGGCCGGGTCTTCCTTGGCGTGCTCTTCCTGGTATTGCTGGCCCTGGTCGCAGGGAACCTCCAATTTCTGCATCAACAGGCCGCCGCCGTTGCCCTCCCGTTCTACATGCTCAACGTCCTGCTGGCATTGATTTGGGTGACCGGCACGGCCGGTGCGGTCCGCAGCGCCGCCGGAGCTTCGTCCGTCCGATTGTGTTTGGCGGCAGCTCTTCGTGCCGCCTTCCAGATCTCCGCCGCCAACCTCGTCATCCTGATCGTGGTGGTGACCTCCGTGGCGCTGACCGTGCTGAGTCCGCTGGCGGCCGCGTTCTACGCCGCGGTCCTACCGCTTGTTGCCATCGCGCTGACCGCGCATCGTTTTCCTTCACATCGCTCCCAAGGAGATTCCATTGCCTGATTCCCTGCCCGTCCGGGTCGCGTTCGTCGGCGTCACCCACCCACATGCCCATGCTTGGGCAAGGGCTGCACATGACCGGACTGACACCCTCGTCAGCGCCGTCTACGATCCTGATCCCAACGCAGCAAGGACTTTCGCCGCCAGTTACACCGCGCCTGTTGTTTCACTCGATGCCTTGTCCAACGGAGGGTACAGCGCTGCAGTCATTGACGGTCGTAATGACCAGGCACGCGTTCTTGCCCTCACCGCGCTCAACGCCGGCCTCCCTGTGTTCCTGGAAAAGACGGGCGGCATGAGTTCGGTGGAGCTGCAGACTGTCGCCGATGCTGCGAAGACGAGGGGACTGCTCACCCAGATGGGCTACTTCCTTCGGTACTCGGACGCTGTTTCTGCAGCCCGTAATGCAATCACTTCAGGCTCCTTGGGAACGCTGACCCTCGCTCGATTCCACTGTGCGATCCCGCACCAGGCCTGGACCACCATGGGGACGTGGTTTGCAGATCCCACCAACGTCGTCGGGGGTTTCATGGAGGCCGGCTGCCACATGGTGGATATTGTCCGCCACCTGTTGGGGGAGCCGACGGCGGTCTCCGCCCAGGCCGTGCCTGGCCGCGGTAACAATCATGCGGAGGCCTCCCTGTCGGTAAGCCTTCAGTTCGAGGACTTTGTCGCTTCACTGGACTTCACCGCGCATGAGGCCAACACGTGGAATGAGAACTGGAGCATAGAGCTCTATGGCACTGAGGGAACTTTCAGGGCCGGCCTCACCCCGTCCTGGGCACAGATGAATCAGGGCTCTTACTGCTGGAGCGACGTCCTTGAGCCGCCCCCCGAGGCGGAGGATGAACGTCAGCAGAAGGCCCAACGGGAGAACGTCCTGCTCATGCAACGCGGAATGGATTTCTTCCTGCGTTCACTGCACGGAAACAGCCCGGCACCCGTGGATGCGGCGAACGGAGCGGCCACCCTCCGGCTCATCGAAAACATCTATGCCTCTACAAGCGCTGACGCTACATCCGCTTCACAGCATCACCACTTTCCTGCCCATTCCCGCTAACAAGAAGGAGCGCCACCGCCCATGAATACATCCATCGATCGAAGAATGTTCCTCAGAACGGCCGGCATCGTTACAGCCGGTGCCCCCATTTTCACCGCAACGGGCTGCGGGTCCCGCAACTCCCCGTCGGCAGCCGAAGATACGGCAGCATCGAAAGCGATGCGGTTCGCCTGGTGGGGCAACGACACCATGAATAAGACCACCAGGGCTGCGCTGGAGCTCTACCACGAGAAGAACCCGCAGGTGACATTCACCCCCGAAACTGCACCTTGGGATGACTTCTGGAACAAGATGGCCACGGAGATCGCCGGACGCAAGGGTGCTGACGCCTTCCAGATGTCCAACCAGATGATCACCGACTACGCCAAACGCGGTGCGCTCCTCGATTTCGAGCCGCACATCGGCGACCTCATCAAACTCGATAGCTGGGACGAGAACCTGCGGAAGTACGGAGTGATCGACGGCAAGCGTGTTGGCATTCCCATCAGCACTGATGCATTCACAGTCATGTACGACGTCGATTTCATGACCAAGCGCGGAATCACCATGCCCACCAAGACATGGACCTGGGACGGCCTCGCGGCAACCGCGCGGGAAGCCGCGAAGGCCGGGGGCCCCGGCACGTGGGGAATGTCGGATGGATCCTCGCGGTACGAGGTGCTCGAACCCTGGGTCAGAGGACGCGGCAAGACCTTCTTTAACACCACAGGTGATCCTGTCACCCTTGGGTTCGATAAGACCGATATCGGGGACTTCCTGGACTGGTGGGACAAACGCCGGGAAGAAGGCTCTGCGATTTCCGCGGACATGGCTACCGAAGAGTCGAAAGGCGTTCAAAACAGCGCCTTCGTCAAGGGGCTCGCTCCCCTCATGTTCACCCCTAGCAGCGAAATCGTCGGTGTACGAGCCCTCATGAGGGCACCCTGCCAGGCTGTACCGATGCCGGATCAAGTAAACGGTCCGAAGAAGGCCAACTTCGTCCGCCCCAACCTCTTTATCAGCAGCTGGACGGGCACGGCCTACCCGAAGGAAGCAGCAAAGTTCATCAACTTCTGGATCAACGACCCCGATGCGGTGAAAGTCATCGGGGCCTCGCGGGGCGTACCTCCTTCACCAGAATCGGCAGACTTGGTTAAGGCTACCGATCCCGGTGGCCAGCGCACTCCGGCAGAGTATGTCGCACTGATCCGCGAGATCGGTTCCCCGATGGACAGCCTCACACCAAAAGGCGGACGGGACGTTTACGACCTCCTCAAACGTACCGCGCAGGAAGTGCAGTTCAAGCGGGCAAGCGTTACCCAGGCCGTGGATAACTTCTTTACCCAGGCCGACGCGCTGCTCTCAAAATAGCCGAACCGATTAACCCATAAAGGAGAAAAGAATGCGATTTCAAGGAAAAGTAGCCGTCGTTACCGGAGGTGCCTCAGGCATCGGCCGTAAGGTCAGCGAAATACTTGCAGCCGAAGGGGCTCATGTGGTCGTTGCGGACAGGGACGAAATCTTGGCGAAGGAGACCTGTGACGCATTGATGGAGGCCGGGGCCAGGAAGGCCATTCCGGTCCGAATGGATGTAGCCGAGGAGGCTGACATTCTGGAGTTGGCGCGTATTGTGCAAGAAGAATTCGGGCGGGCTGATGTCCTCGTGAACAACGCCGCCGCCCGAGTGTGGGGACCTGTTACGGAAGTGACCCTCGAATCGTGGCACCGCATCACGATGATTAACCTGATCAGTGTGGGAATGGTTTCAAAGCACATCATTCCCCTCATGGTGGCGAGCGGGGGCGGCGCTATTGTGAACATTTCTTCGGCAAACGGAGTGGTGGGCAGGCCAGGGATGGCCCAGTACGATGCCACCAAGGCAGGAGTGTTGGGGCTGACCCGTTCGATGGCCTGCGATCACGCTCACCAGAACATCCGAGTTAACGCAATCCTGCCCGGTCCGACACTGACCGACTTCCACAAGAACCGGGCCAAGGATGAGGGCCGAGAAATCGATCCGCAGATCGTAGAACCGCACGAGGACGGCCCCGGAATCCAGCGGCGCCAGGGTCGTCCCGAAGAGATCGCCCACCCGGTGGTCTTCCTCGCCAGTGACGAGGCATCCTTCATCACGGGAGCCTGCCTGGCGCCTGATGGGGGCCTCTCCGCATTGAGCGGCCGACTCGGCTGAAGCCACTGGTGACTTCACCGGTCGTACACGAGCGATGATCGCCGGTGCGGTGCTATCGCACCGTCGTGACGCGTCCGCACCGGCGCCCCACCCCACGATCATTTTCCCAATCCTAGGAGAGATATGTCCCGTAAAACACGTGTAGGCCTTGTCGGGCTCGGCTTCGGAGCCGAGTTTCTTCCGATCTATCAGCAGCATCCTGATGCCGAGTTGGCGGCAATCTGCCAAAGGGATGAAAAGGCTCTGAACCGGACAGGCGACGCATTCAATGTCGACCGACGTTACACGGCGTTTAATCAGATGCTCAAGGATCCCGAGATTGATGCGATCCACATTAACACCCCCATTCCTGACCATGCGGCTATGACAATCGCAGGGCTGAAAGCCGGAAAGCATGTTGCCTGCACGGTACCAATGGCCACCACGCTCGAGGAATGCGCGCAGATCGTCCAGGCGGCGAACGAGTCAGGACTCAACTACATGATGATGGAAACCGTGGTCTTTTCGCGGGAGTTTCTCTTTGCCAAGGAGCTGCAACGGGCCGGGGAACTGGGGAAGCTCCAGTTCCTTCGGGGTTCCCACCTCCAGGACATGTCCGGATGGCCGGGCTACTGGGAAGGACTGCCCCCCATGCACTACGCAACCCACGCCATTAGTCCTCTCCTCGCCATGGCGGAATCTCATGCCGAATCGGTGATTTGCGTTGGTTCGGGAAAGATCTCGGAGGATTTAGCCAAGAAATATGGATCTAGATTCGCCGTCGAGAGCGCTTTCGTCAAACTGGCTGGATCTGACGTGTCCGCCGAAATTACAAGATCCTTGTTTGAAACCTCCCGGCAATATGTAGAGAGCTTCTCTGTCTATGGCTCGGAAATGTCGTTTGAATGGGGGCAAACCCAGGATGACGAGCCGGTGCTCTTCCAAGGCGAAGAAGGCAAACGCACGAGTATTCCCGATTATGCCCATCTACTACCGGAAGAGATCCGCTCGTTCACCATGCAGGGCGTCTACGACGCCGGCAACGAACATCTGTCCTTCAAGCAAGGGAACGGTCATGGCGGATCACATCCGCACCTCGTACACGAATTCATTCGGAGTATTCAGGAACGGCGACGGCCAGCCATCGATCACGTTACAGCCGCGAACTGGACATCTGTGGGACTCTGCGCGCACGAGTCGGCCCTCAGGGAAGGGCAAAGAATAGAAATCCCGGACTATGCTTCACTGTGAAACCAGTTTTCCCGACAACCCGGCTCGGGAGCAGGTTGGGGCCGGGCAGGATGAAGGGGCGTCGAAACGAATGAAAGAGGCCGACCCTGCTCTCACCACTCGTCCCCGTATCAATGCCCGTGCCATCCTGGGGAAACCCGCGCGGCAAGCGACCCTTCGCGAATCCAACCTGACCACGGTTGCCGCTCACGTCTTCGCTACAGACGAGCCGGTTTCCCGCGCAGGCATCGCCGAAGCCAGCGGACTGACGCGCGCTACTGTGACCCGCATCGTTGAGACTCTGATTGATGCACGCATCCTGGAGGAACTGCCGACCAAGCCCGCAGGCGGCGTAGGAAGACCTGTGGTGCCGTTGGCTCCCGCCC
This sequence comes from Pseudarthrobacter sp. DSP2-3-2b1, assembly GCF_049895945.1. Lineage (NCBI taxonomy): Bacteria > Bacillati > Actinomycetota > Actinomycetes > Micrococcales > Micrococcaceae > Pseudarthrobacter > Pseudarthrobacter sp. DSP2-3-2b1. Next base: position 24,005 of record NZ_JAFCTI010000009.1, read on the forward strand.
GAAGGAGCATGGCCGCTCTCGGTCTGGAAGTGAACACTGCGACTCTTGGTGCATGCGTCGTGGACCTTACCGGGGAGGTTCTGGCGTCCGCTATGGTCGAAGGCAACTTCATCGACAGCGAACCAGCCGCGACACTGGCGCGGTTGAACCGGTTAGCCGGTTCGGTACTGGACGAAGCCGGGGAGACACCCTATGGACTTGTGGGAGCACACTTGTCACTGCCAGGCATCATTGACGAATCCTCGGGGGCGTTGCACGTGGCACCGCTCCTTGGGTGGCGGAACATCCATCCCAGGCAGCTCCTCGGCGATATCGGTTCCATTCCCAGTTCGAAAATCCAGCTCGGTAGTGTCGGCGCCGTCGCTTCTGTTGCGGAAGCGACGCTCCGCCATCAGGACGGATCAAGCCAGAACTTCCTGTATGTCGCCGGGGACAACGCACTAGGATGCTTTTTAGTGGTGAATGGTGAGCCCCTCACCGGGATGTCGGGATGGAGCGGCAATGTCGGGCATACCGTTATTGACCCAAACGGGCAGGTGTGCAGGTGCGGGGCTAGGGGGTGCCTAGACACCTACATAGGCCGCCGGTATTTGCTTGCTCAAGCAGGATTCCCGCCCAACATGAGCTTGGACACATTCCTCGCGCAAGCTTCCGCCGGAGAGAACGCCAGGATCACCGCCTCACTGGAGCGGGCCGGTGTTGCCTTGGGGGAGGCCTTGGCTGATCTCATCAATTTCTGCCCCGTCAAAACTATTGTCCTCGCGGACAACCTTGCCCAGTTGTTTCCCTGGATCCGGCGTCCAGTTGAAGACCAGTTAAAGGCAAGAGTATCGGCCTCCGAATGGTTCCTGCCGACCCTCGAGGTGTCAAGGACCAGTCGGCACGCCGCAATGAGAGGGGGAGCGCTGACCGTCCTACAGGGCGTCATCGCGGACCTCCACTCCTGGCTCGAAACCAAGGAACACGTGCTAACCGCGTCCTGAAGAAACCAAGGCGGGCTGGCGGCGATGTCGCGGTTGCCTGTCTCGGCTCCGGCGTTGTTGGTGTTCCGGTCCGCGCGGCACTCTGAGCACGCCCGCGCGCCGGAGTCAGTGTTCTAATCTGCGGAGCCCGCCAGGATGGCGGGGCACCCAGGGCCAGCCGCTTAAATCGCCCCATTGAAGGGTCGCGTAGTGCTCTAGCTTGCACATCGATTAGATCCAAAACTCGATGCTGTGTCGTTGGTGGGGCCATGCAAATTACACCCCAACCTGACAGGGGCATGCAAGGTTCCCGAAATGACGGGCTTGATTCTGCGATCCAGGAGACGCCGTCCCACCGCCCACACCCGGGGACAATTCTTATGGGTTATCCACCGCTACTGCTGCTAAGGGAGCTACCCCAACGGCTCCCTCAATACCCAGCCGTGGATAACCCGAATTGACCCCAGCTGTGGACGGATCAGAGTCACCGGAGCGAGCTTGTCCGAGCCCCAGTCGGTTGACGGAATATCCATTATCGGCGTTGCAAAAATACGCCGGGGACGGGTTTGAAGGGGCCCTACTCTACCTGCCCATGAGGATCTGTCAGCCGGGGGTGGAAATGAATACGCGTTTCAATCGGTGCTGTAGATGGTTCGAATGCGCCTCCCCTCGCTGCCCTAACGATGGGAATAACCGTCATGAGCACCATCATCTCCGCGTCACTGCTTCAGCACGGCACCAGTAGTGGCGTCGCGGGCAAGGTCCTGAGCACAGTTCTCCCGGGCATTGGCATCAACGCCCCCTCTGCCTGGCGGTGGCGGCATGGTCGCACAGTTCCTCCGGATGCCCTCACTCGTCAAGGCCTAAATCCTCAGTCCGCGTTCGGCCGGGCCGGGCTTGCATGCCTTCATCGGCAGGGCGCCGCTAGCCGGCAGAAAGAAGTGACACAATGTCCCCTCAGTTTGATTGCCCTGGAGCAGGCGGGACAGGGACCAAACTCAAGGCGCAGCAGGCCGCTGAAAATGTTTCCAGAGCGGCCAATCACTGACACACTCGATAAATGCTCAGTCAGGACGTGCTAGATGCTGCATTAGAACGAGCCGACGCCCTAAGGCGACGGGACGGTGAAACTTTAGGTCGTTTACTACATCCGCAGTTCTGCTGGATCTCACACAAAGGAGACCAGTTTGATCGGGATGCTTACCTTCGGTCCAACCTCGAGGGCCAGAACACGTGGCACGCTCAAACTCTCGAACAGACCCGTATCACGATGTTTGGTGTCACCGCTGTTCTTACTTGCATCGTTACAGACGATGTTTCAACGATGGCCGGCAGGAGCCGCTACCGTATGCCCATGACTCAAGTCTGGATCCATGAAGGTGGCAGATGGCTACTCGCTGCAGGACATGCAGGTCCACGCCTTTAGCTTCGCCAGGGCAGTACCGCGATGCAGGCTAGAAGGACCCTCCCCGGCGAGGCACCACAGAGCCACAGCAGATAATCCTTCCAAGGCCGAATTCGGACACACTCTCGGGACTGTCGACGGTGTGTGGGGTCCGGCCTGCTCCGAAAGGAGACGGCCGTGTCAGAGCCCACGACCGAGATGACAGGGGTGATGATCGATCCTGTGACGGGAGAGATCATCGATCAGAAGGAGCTTGCGGAGCGGTTGCTCGCGCAGGCCAAGGAACAGGGCGTGAGCCTGGTCGGCCAGGCGGGCTGTTGAACCAGCTCACGAGGAATGTGCTTGAGACCGCGCTGGAAGCGGAGTTGACCGAGCATCTCCGGCGATCGTGCGGCTCTGGGAATCCTCCTGGGCTGAGTTCGTGCCGTTCCTGGTGTCAGCGATGGTCGAAAACTGAGCCATTTCGCGGGCTGAAAACTGAGCCACTTTGACGCTGGTTATTCTGCCGTATTTTCCGGTCTTGTCGAGGGCAGCGAGTCGATCTGAGTGTGTTTGAGCCGGTAGCTGGAGCCCTTGAGGGTGATGACTTCGGCGTGGTGGACGATGCGGTCGATCATGGCTGACGCGACGACCTGGTCGCCGAAGACGTCGCCCCAGCGGGCGAAGGGCAGGTTTGAGGTCAGGATCAGCGAGGCGTGTTCGTAGCGCGATGAGACCAGTTGGAAGAACAGGTTTGCGGCGTCCTGCTCGAACGGGATGTAGCCGACTTCGTCGACGATGATCAGTCCGTAGCGGCGTAGCCTGACCAGTTCTTGGGGCAGCCGGCCGTTCTGGTGGGCTGCCTGGAGCCGGGCGACCCAGTCGATGGCGGTGGCGAACAGGACGCGGTGACCGAGCTGGGTGGCTCGTAAGCCCAGCCCGGTGGCGAGGTGTGTTTTGCCGGTGCCGGGCGGTCCGAGCAGGACGATGTTGGACGCTTCGGTGAGGAACGCGCCGGTGGCCAGGTGCGCGATGGTGTCGCGTTTGAGGCCGGGTTGGTGATCGAAGTTGAAGTCCTCGAGTGATTTCCGGGCCGGGAAACCAGCTGCCCGGGCCCTGAGCTCGGCGCCGGAGGCTTCTCTGGCTGCGACTTCCCGGGACAGGACAGCGGCGAGGTATTCCTCATGGCTCCAGCCTCCTGCACGGGCCTGGTCCGCGAGCCGGGTTGCTGCTTCCCGGATCCGGGGTGCCTTCATCGCCCGGGAGTAGTACTCGATCTGGCCAGTCGTTTCTTTGACGTTGGCCATCAGGCGACCTGCCCGTCATCGAGGACGACACCGAAGGCGCGGTCGTAGTCCGCCAGGTCCCGCAGCCCGGTTGTTTCGCCCACGGGCGGTGGGGTTTGGAAGGCGTTCCGCAGTGCCTTTGCCGCCTCGACGTGGGCCGGGTCGGTGATGGTCAGGCCGGAGCCCCACGACCGAGGGTGGGTGCCGACGGATCTGCCGTCCAGGCTGATCATGACGGTCGTCAGGTCGGCGGTGACGTCGACGAAGCGGCCGATGGCCTGCGGGTGAACGGAGTAATCATTTGATCCCATCCTGACGTAGTAGTCCCTCGGCAGGCGGACCCGCGCGACGAATCCTGTCACCGGTGGAACCGGCGGCAGCGCCAGCATGGCTGCTTTGTCCGCTGCGAGCAGCTCCGTGGGCCGGGCGCCGGTCCGCCTGACGAGCCGGGTGTTGGCCTTCGGCAGCCACTGGCCGAGCTGGTTGTTGAAGTCTTCCGGCGATGTGAAGATTCGGCCCGGCAGGAAGGACGTCTCGAGGAACTGGTTGGCCCGTTCGACCACGCCCTTGGTTTCCGGGTCGTAGGGTTTGACCTGCACGACCCGGGTGGCCAGGACACCGGCGAACGCGGAAACGCCGGCAGCGTAGCTGTTTCGGCGGCCGATGCCGGTTTCGTTGTCCCAGATCAGCCGCCGCGGAACAGCCCCCAATCCACCGAGCAGTTCCCACATTCCGGCCAGCAGGTCCCCGGTCATCCGGGACGGGATCATCCGGGCCATGATGAACCTCGAATGGGAGGAGACCATCACCAGTACCGGCAGCACCCTGGCTTTGCCGGCGCCAACGGGTATCCGGACCTCAGGGAACCACAGGTCGCACTGCGCCTGGTCCCCGGGCTCGTAGCTGACCCGGTCTGCAGGATCAGCTGGGGCATATTCCGGCCGGATCCTGGCCACGTTCTCCCGGAACCAGGCTGCCGATCCGGACCAGCCAACCCGCTCAGCCAATACTGTCGCCGGCATCCGCGGGTTTTCCAGCAGCAGCGCACGTATTGCCGGTTCCACAGCTTTGATCCCGGAGTTCTGCGGCGCACGGACGTACGCCGGCGGACCGTCAGCGCTGACAGCTTTCGCGACCGTATTCCTGGAGATCCCCAGCCGCGCGGCTATCGATCTCATCGACTCACCCTCGGCAAGATGCAACCGCCGAATAAGCGCCCAATCCTCCACTGTGATCACCCACCCAATCGTTTGGAACGGGTGGCTCAGTTTTCAACCGTCACAATGGCTCAGTTTTCGACCGTCACCGACACCTGGAGTACGACGTGGAGATCCGCCGGGTGATCTGCACGACGAACGCAATCGAGTCCATCAACGCACGCTACCGAAGGGCAGTAAGGGCCCGCGGGCACTTTCCGAACGAGACCGCGGCCCTGAAATGCCTGTACCTGGTCACCAGATCTCTTGATCCCACCGGCGGTGGCCGGGCACGCTGGGTGATGACGTGGAAGCCTGCGCTAAGCGCGTTCACGATTACCTTCGCGGGCCGGTTCGAAAGAACCACTCAATAATGAAAACCGGCCGGACTCCACACACCGTTTATCGGACAGTCCCACACTCTCTCGGGACTATTCCACTATGAGATTCTGATGTCCGTCGATTAGCTCTCGGACGATGTCGAGGTGGCCCGCATGGACGGAAGTCTCAGCGAGCACGCGAAACAGGACCTCACGCCCGTTGGACACCGGTGGTGCGTCGAACACGCTGGCTGGAGGCCACCAGCGGGGAGGGGCATCCAAATCGATCTTCGCAAGGACCTCATCACTTCGAGTGATTTCACGCTTGTAGATGGTGACGGCCTCGGCACCGGTCATCGGTCCGGACGCCCACCCGTTGTGAAGTCCGGCGATTGCCCTGTCATCACCACCGAGAACAGCCGATATCCAGAACATCTCGCCGTCGAAGGCCAGATGGTTGAGCAGCTGCGTCATCGTCCAGCCGGACGGGATTAAAGTCCGACGCATCTGATCGTTCTCGAGGCCGTCGACTGTTCGAAGAACGTGCTGTCGCTCACCCGCCAGCTGAGCAAGCAATTGGGCGTCGCTCACGCCGCGGGCTCATATCCGACAAGCCAGTGAAGCCCATGACGATCAATCACTTGGCCATCAGAGGCGCCCCAAGGCTGTGACGAGAGTGGATCAAGCACCGCCCCGCCAACGGAGAGTTTGTTGAACCACTCGTGGAGGACCGCCGGTTCGGCGGTTCCCAGCAGCGAGAGCATGATGCCTTCGAGCCGGACCGCTGTTTGGCCTTCGGCTGCGTCCGAACCTGCCAGAGCAACGACGCCGTTGAGCACTCCATGAGCTACGGCTTCCGGTGGGCCATCGCTCCTGCCGAAGTCCTCGTACGTGTGCAGGGACAGCTCACCGCCGAAAACATCCGCGTAAAAGTTCAATGCCTCCCGCGCCGTTCCCGGGAAAAAGACATAGACCTGAGGCCCGGCCATGCGCCCATTAGTCTTGGGCGTCATGGCGGTGCTGCCCTTAATCCGGTCGATGGTGGCACCCCAGCCCTCCTGCGTGCCTCCCATCATGAGCTTTTGCACCTCTTCGATGTCCAGATGCTCAGAGAACCGAACTGTGAGGACGAGCTCCGTTTCCTTGCCCACGTCGTTCAGCTGCACCGTGACAACAGGGGCGGTCAGTTCGTTCTCGCCGTCGAGTTCGGGCCATCCTCCAACTGCTCCCCAGCGAAAAACTAGTCGTTCGTCGGGAACGATCTCCAGATAAATCCCCCCGGTGGGGTAACTAAGGTTCTCGTTGACGACCATCTGCTGTTTCCACGTTCCCCCAACCCGTAGGTCGACCTCAATGGGTGTGGTCAGTGTGGGCATGTCAGGGTTATAGAACCATGCAAGATGCTCAGGGTCGGTCCAAGCGGTGAACACGGCATGCCGCGATGCAGCCAAAATTCGGGTAAGGGTGAAGCTTCGATCCTGAGTCGGGTAGTCGGTCATCATCTATCCTCCAGTTCTGTGAGCTCATCGGGCTGATCGGGGTTTATGGCGAGCTGAGTGTCCAGGCGATCCAGCCGTGTGCTCAGGAAATCCCGGTACGGGCGCATCCATTCCTCAACCTGTTGTAGCGGCGCGGGTTGAAGCCGGCAGTTCCTCCATTGGGCCGATCTGGACTTAGTGATCAGCCCGGCTTGCTCGAGCACTTTCAGGTGGCGCGATATGGACGGCACGCTAATCGAGTGCGGAGCGGCTAGTTCGGTCACCGTCGCCTCACCCTGCTGCAGTTGCGCCAGCAGAGCACGGCGGGTGGGATCCGCCAACGCAAGGAAAATCGCACTCAGTTCATCCATTCGCGGCCCAGCCTAATTGCGCACCTGCGCAAATACAAGACTGGGCGTGGTCGCTGATGCTGTCTAATCGTTAGATTCGTGATCTCCATGCGAAGGACCGTCAAACTTTGCCCACGGCTAGTGGACCCAAATGGCACTGCAATCCCAACGTCAAATGGACCCAAATCAGATTGACGTTCTCACTCCCAGATGTTCCTGCCAAAGAGTCCCCACGTGATGGCATTGACGTGAAGAGGCTGCCGGAAAGCAGCGTCTTCGATCCCGGTTGCTTGGCCGCCGAAATTTCCCCGCCGTAGGCGCAGCGCCTCCATGCCCAAGGCGCCGGCGTCGTGGACTTTCGGTCGACCTGGTTATTAGATGGGGGGTCGGACGAACTTGAGATTCTGCTGCTGCTTAGCCCCGGCGATTCGGTCGAAGCGCGGGATCGGCAGACTAGTCACCGCTGGCGTGGAACAGTCGATATCGTCGCGCCCGAGCAAGGCAAGTTCTGGATGTTTGCCGAGCTGGGCGAACGAAAACTAATAGACGCACAGGTGCACACCATCAGGAAGGTACTGGTCACACTGGCAGCGACGACGGAATCTGAGAGTTTGGAGCCGAAATCCTTCGGGGCAGACCCACTTCCGCGTTGAAAGAGATTGACCGCATGTTCCTTCATCCGATGTCGCCTACTTCGCGCCGTAGAAGCGACCGTGAGTCAGTCAGGGTTACACCCCAACCTGACGTCAGGACCGGTCGAATAATGCGTCAGGATAAGGTCCGATGTGCGTATTCTGGACAGCCCCTCGTGCAGGCCCTAAGTCTCAGCCTGACATGTCTGGTTTGAAGGCCCCCTGTCATTTTCAGAAGTCGTCTGCACTGAATGTCAGAAGTCATCTGCACTGAGGTGGTGTCATTTTCCGAAGTCATCTGAATGGAATGTCCAAATTCGCCTGCACCATCTCACGCCTGGTGCCAAGGCGGCTTCACATGACTCGACAGCAGCGACCAGGCGAGCCTTGAGGGATGCCGCGATCTCGCGTTGAGTCTCTGTTCCATGGCATAGCGCGAAAGCCCTCCACCGCCGTACATGAAACGACCGGAACGGCTATTTGCCTCGTCCAGAACGGCAACACGCTCTCTATAAGAGATTGACAACCTTGTCACGCACCTCTTCGGCTGTTATATTTGGCCAACTCTTCGCAGAGCAAATTCAAGGACGAAGGGTCTTTAGCGAATATTTGTGAGTATGACAGTCTGATCGGAGCCCACTAGGACGGCCCGAACGGTACCCACCAGCCGGACATGCCGAACCTAATGACGGCTTGAATGGTACCCACCTGTGAACGTTGATCCATCCAGTGTTGGATCGACGACGGGAGGGCCGGGATGGGGTCAAGAGTGGAGTTGTTCGCGCAGATTCGGAGGGATGCCCGGGTGGAGGGCGCGTCAATCCGGGAGCTTGCCCGCAGGCACCAGGTGGCGCGGAAAACCGTGCGTAAGGCGTTAAGTTCCCCGGTCCCGCCAGAGCGTAAAACTCCTGTACGGTCCTCGCCGCGGCTTGATCCTTATAAACCGACGATCGACGCCATGCTCGTCGAGGACACGACGGCGCCGAGGAAGCAGCGTCACACTGCCCGGAGGATTCTTGCCCGGCTCATCGAGGAGCATGGAGCGGACGAGTTGTCGTATTCGACGGTGCGTGACTACGTTCGGGTCCGCCGGGCGCAGATCGATGTGGAGGCCGGCCGCCGGGTTGAGGTATTTGTTCCTCAGGAGCACGCCCCGGGCGCGGAAGCGGAAGTGGACTTCGGTGAAGTCTGGATCGTGCTGGACGGGGTAAAGACGAAATGCCACATGTTCATCTTCCGGCTTTCTCACTCCGGCAAAGCCATCCACCGGATTTACCCCACCCAGGCCCAGGAAGCGTTTCTGGAAGGCCACGTCGAGGCGTTCAACGAGATCGGCGGCGTGCCGGTCAAACATATCCGCTATGACAACCTCACCAGTGCCGTCAGGGCCGTGGTGTTCGGTCAGGGGCGGAACCGCCTGGAGAATGACCGGTGGGTGTTGTTTCGCTCGTTCTATGGATTTGATGCCTTTTATTGCCAGCCAGGTCTTGCCGGCGCTCACGAGAAAGGCGGGGTCGAGGGCGAGGTGGGCTGGTTCCGCCGCAACCGGCTGACCCCGATGCCCGTGGCGAGGTCCCTTGATGAGCTCAACGACTGGATCCGGAGCCGGGAGGTTCAAGACGATCAGCGGCGGATTGATGGCAGGATCCGCACTATCGGCCAGGACTTCGCCGCCGAGCGCCCGTTCCTGGCACCGTTGCCGGCCGACGAGTTCGATCCCGGTCTGGTGTTGAACCCGAGAGTGGACCGGTCCTCAATGATCACCGTGCGGATGGTGAAGTACTCGGTGCCAGCACGGTTCATCGGTCGGCGGGTCCGGGTTTCATTGCGGGCATCCGAAGTTGTGGTGTTCGACGGCCGCGCGGTGGCGGCCCGGCACCAGCGGATTATTGCCAAGGGCGGGCAGTCGGTCCAGTTGGACCATTATCTGGAGGTCCTCAAGACCAAGCCCGGCGCTTTGCCTGGTTCCACTGCTTTGGCCAGGGCGCGGGAGTCGGGTGCTTTCACCAGCGCCCATGACGCCTTCTGGTCTGCCTCGCGCAGGGTCAACGGTGATGCCGCGGGGACCCGTGAACTGATTGACGTCCTGCTGCTGCACCGATCGATGGAAGCCGAAGACATCGAGGCAGGGATCACCGCAGCCCTTGGAGTAGGTGCCGTCAGTGCCGACGTCGTGGCGGTTGAAGGCCGCCGACATGCCTCCAGCATCCCTGCTGGTGGGTCCCGTCCTGACCGTCATCGCGGTGCTCATGCTGAAGCGAAAGTGCAACGAGTTGTCAGCCTGACCCAGCGCCGGCTGATGGACCCGGCGGCGGTCATCGCCGGGCTCCCTCCAGACAAGCGGCCGCTCCCGGCGATCAGCGCCTATGACGAGCTGCTGGCCAAACGCACCGAACACTCCGCAGGAACCGCGTCGAAGGAAAACATCTCATGAGCCCCACCGCACCGGCCACCACCATCACCCCAACCCTGCGACGGCGCCGCGGTCTGACTGAGCAGGCCGCGGTCGCGGCCGTGGACCAAGCATGCCGCCGATTGCGCCTGCCCACCATCCGGGCGGTTCTGGACGAAGCTCTGACCGTCGCGGGGAAGGAACAACTCTCTTACCAAGGCTTCCTGGCCGAGCTGCTGCTGGCCGAATGCGATGACCGGGACCGTCGCTCCTCAATCCGACGCGTCAAAGCCGCGAACTTTCCCCGGGATAAATGGCTCGGTGATTTCGATTTCGACGCGAACACGAACATCAACCCCGCTACCATCCATACCCTCGCTACCGGCGAATGGATTCGAAAAGGTGCACCGCTATGCCTGATCGGGGACTCCGGAACCGGCAAATCCCACCTGCTTATCGGGCTGGGCACCGCCGCGGCGGAGAAGGGATACCGGGTCAAATACACTTTGGCCACCCGGCTCGTGAACGAACTCGTCGAAGCCGCCGACGACAAAGTCCTCGCCAAGACCATCGCCAGATACGGCCGAGTGGACCTGCTCTGCATTGACGAGCTCGGCTATATGGAACTGGACCGGCGCGGCGCCGAACTCCTCTTCCAGGTCCTCACCGAACGCGAAGAGAAGAACTCCATCGCCATCGCTTCCAACGAGTCGTTCTCCGGCTGGACCAAGACATTCACCGACCCGCGCCTCTGCGCCGCGATCGTTGACCGGCTGACGTTCAACGGCACCATCATCGAAACCGGCACCGATTCCTACCGCCTCGCCCACAGCCTGACAAGGAACGCGCACTAAAAGGTAGCCGCGGCCGCCCGCCCCACGAACACATAGGTTGTCGTTGACCACTTCATGCCGCGCAACAGGACAGTTTGGAGACGTCAGTAGTGAAGGACTGGGCTGCTATCTTGATGCCTTCGGCCATGGTCAGATAGGGGCTCCAGAGATTCGCGACCTGATCAACGGTCATCCCGGCCTCCAGAATGTAAATCCCTGCGGCGGCGATGTCCCCGGCGTCCTTACCCACGACAGTGATCCCTACAATCCGACCCGTGTCCGCGTCGGCAACGATCTTGATGAAGCCGCGGGTATCACGGTTCACCAGCGCGCGAGGGATAAATTTGAGCGGCAGAACCCGGCACATGCACCGGATCCCTGCCTGGTTCGCTTCCTTGTCCGTCATCCCGACAGCGGCCAGGGCAGGGCTGGTAAACGTGACCCGGGGCAGGTGCCGGTAATCGACCTCACGCCCGGCACCCTCAAAGGCGTTCTCCACCATCAGGGCCCCGTGCGCGGCGGCGACATAAACGAACTCCGGGTGACCCGTCACATCACCCGCGGCCCAGATCCTCGGATTAGTACTGCGAAGGCTCCCGTCGACCAGGACTTCCCCGCGGTCCCCGGTTTCAACGCCGACCATGCAAAGGTTCAAATCCTCCGTGACCGGGCGCCGGCCTGTTGCCATGAGCAGGCGCGCGGCCCTGAATTCCTCGTTTCCTCCTGAGACGGAAGCATCCACGACCACGTCCCCCGACACCTCATCGGTCCGGACCGAGGACGCTGTCGCTCGACGGACGACCCGGATGCCCTCATCGGCGAAGACACCGGCGAGGGCATGCCCGGCTTCAGGCTCTTCGGCCGAGGCGAGCTTGGACCGGACCAGGATGGTCACCTCCGTGCCGAGCCGGGCGAAAAGCTGCGCCTGCTCCAGCGCCACATACCCGCCGCCCACCACCAGCATCGAAGCGGGAACGTCCTGCAGCTCCATCGCACTCGTGGACGTCAGATAATCCACCTCGTCCATTCCCGGCACTTCAGGGATCCAGGGGGTGGAGCCGGTCGCGACCAGGTAGTGTTCCGCGCTGACTGTCTCGGTGGTTCCGCCCGGGGCGGTGATGTTCAAAACCGGTGCGGCTGCGGTTCCGGCGAACACCGCCGTCCCCCGCTGCAGGTTCCATCCATAGCCCGCGGCGAGATCCACATACTTCTCTGACCGCATGGATTCGACCAGTGAGCGCTTCCCGGCGACCAGTTCGGGCATATCCACCGGCTCTGCGGAGGTGCTGATACCGGGGAACCGTCCGGAAGCATCGAGGGCGACATGGCGGGCTTCCGCGGCGGCCAGCAGGGCCTTGGACGGGATGCAGCCCGTGTTCACGCACGTGCCTCCCACAGTGCTGCGCTCCACCATCAACACCCGCTTGCCACGGCTGGTTGCCCGGATGGCCGCAGCGAAAGCAGCCCCGCCGGAACCGATAATGGCCAGGTCATAATCGAAAGATGCTGCCGACACGAGGGACTCCTGAAGATGGAAGGGAAGCAGCCGCCAGCACACCTGTTGCTCAACCGACCGCCATGTGCAGCCTTCAACCGAAGACCAGCTCTGCATCCCATTCTCAACCTTCCCCTACACTGGAATGTCAAGGAATCGCCGTCCTGGCCGCCTGCTAAGAAATGAGTTCATGATGCGTATCGGTGAGGCCGCGGCAGCGGCAGGGATGACAACCAAGACGCTGCGTTTCTACGAGGACAGCGGGCTTCTCCCGGCAGCGAAAAGATCCTCTAACGGCTACCGGGACTACCATGACGACTCCGTGGCCAGGCTCGAATTCATCCGCCGCGGACGGGCCGCAGGCCTCGCCCTGACCCAAATACGCGAAATTCTTAGCCTCCGTGACGCCGGAGAAGCCCCCTGCGCCCACGTCCAAGACCTTCTCTCCAACCAGCTGGCCGAACTGGACCACCAGATTTCTGAACTAATGGCGCTGCGATCCATCGTCGCCGGCCTTCACGCCACTGCCGCGTCCGGGACCGACGCAAGCTGCGATCCCGAACAAATCTGCAGCTACCTCTGACGCACTACTCCGCCAGACGCCAGCTTCCAACAACCGGGACCCCGGGTATCGTCCCAACCCGCGGCAGTGTTTTCACAGACCCAGAAACCACGCCAAGAACCCCTAGACACCCTCACAACATCATCCCCGGGCGTCCGACGGGTGGGTACCGTTCGGGCCGTCCTAGTGGGCTCCGATCACGTTGACACAATCAATTTGGGGGTTAAATGCGTTTATTGAAAAGGTCCTTAACTGCTGCCTGCTTTGCTGTCGGTTTGGCGGCTATGCCGACTGCTGCACATGCTGGGTATTCTCCTGGTGATCGCGGTGTCTACAACGTCAGCGGGATTAACTACTGGAATCAGGCGACAATCAACGTCAGTAGCAACTACGCATTAGGCGCGACTCATAGCGGTCCAGACAGTCACTGCGTGACAGCGGGATCAATTGCCGTCAGGGGAAAGGTCTTCAACAGCGACGCTACCGGTAGTGCTGCGGCCCTGGTTTCGGAGAGCGTCGTCTATTACTCAGGCTCGACTCTCTGCCCCGGCCAGGCGACCGGATACAGCGCCGGGTATTCCTTTAGTGGATGGAAGTACTTTTACAGCCAAGGAGACTCTTGGGCATGGAACAGCGGAGGTTATTATAACCAATACGGCACTTTCTCAACCAGAATCCAGAATCCGTAGGCATTAGGGGGAATGATGAATCGCATGTGGACTAAAAGAAAAGTACTTCCGGCGGTGGTTGGGGCCCTTCTTCTGGGGGGAATCGGTGTCGGAGTAGCGACTGCGACGACACCTTCTGCGCCGCCAGCTCTTTCCGGGAACCCAGCAGTCACCGCTGACAAGTTCGACGGAAACCCGGGCTTTGAGAAGAATGCCGCCGGACAAACCTACGGCGTGCCGGTTGTGGCCAATGGTCAGAGTGCGGAGCCCGAGTTGATTCGGGCCGTTGCAACCAATGGTCAGGTTGGGTACATCAAGAACAGCGAACGCAAGATTGCGACAGGTGATCCATCACTGTTCAAGTCCCCGGCAGAAGCACTGAAATGGCAGGAGAGCCGGGGCAGCGGGGCAGTCACTGTCCCCGTTTACGATGTTGAAGGCGTCACGAAGATCGGCCAGTTCGTCTTCACAAGCAACGGCGCAGTTGAAGGTCCCGTGAAGTAGCTGAAACACTAGACCTGAGCTGACCTGACCACCTCCCAAAACGCGTTCCGCCAAAGGAGGTGGTCAGCTTTTCGTTGCTGAGTTCTGGCCGATCTGATCCGAGCATGGAGGAGGGAAGACCGCAGCTGCCCATTCAACATGGCAGGCGGCCCGCTGGCTACTTGACATCAACGCGAACCTTTTGAACCAAAAGGGCTGGGGTCGGCACGCGCCTATACAGAGGGGTGCGTTTCTGACCTTTCTTGGCGGTGATTTCCCGGATGGAGGAATCGTTGGCCCGGAATAGGGCGTGCTGTTCGAGCTTGAACAGATCAACGGGACGGCCGTCTGGTGCGATGGCCGTTGGCTGCGGCTAAGGAGCATGCACGTGAAGCCGGTGCAGCGTAAGTACGGCGGGTCGGCCAGCGTGCAGACGTCTACACACTGGGCACGGGTTGTCCGAACTGGGCCAGCATCTCGGCCTGTCTGGGGATCCGCCGTGTGGCTGATCCCCAGTGTTGGTGAACACCAGGTGCTTCACCCTACGCCACTCTGCCCTTCAATCTATGAACGTTACTCAAACGGGCAAGTGATTCCTCTATTGGCCGGCACTACCTGGCGGGACCGCGCTGTCCGTGATTTCCTCTTGCCCAGAGCCAATGACGAATTCGCCAATGACTGTCTTGCCCGTTACGTCGTAAACGGGGATCGCGATGGCTTCGTTACCGCGAGCCTCCTGCCACGCCAGTGCCTCTTCCGGGCTCCTGAACGTCTTGATCGCCGCCGTCCCGTCGGCCTCCTCCAGTTCTGTTCTGTAGACATATCCGCGTGTCCCATTGGTCGCAACGACGGAAATCATGTCGGGTGCTCCGTTTTCGTTTTGCATGCCATAGGAGTTGCCGTCGGCGTTCAAAGCCCAATCCGTTGTTTCCTGGTTCACGTACTTAGCCGTGAGTTTCCAGCGCGTTTCCGCACCAGTTGTGATCGTCAAGGTATCTTGCCCCGGGGCCCACGGGCTGATGCCCCAGGTGGTATGCGGGCCTGAGGCGAGATCGGCCATGGTGCAGGACGTACTTGCCCCGCGTTCGCCAATCTTGAGAATTCCAGGCGTCAGGCAGGTGAGTTCGATCTCAATACCCGTAGTGCCCTCGGGCGGCTCACCGAGCTCGACCGTTGCTGTTCCCTCATATGTTCCAGCAAAGGGCGAGGACAATGGCGTGACCTGCTGGCCTCCGGGGGTTACGAATAATCCGGCAGCCGTCGCACCAACGCCACCCAGGATTCCGGCACCCGCCAGGGCACCAGCCCCAAGCCACAACCGGGCCCGCTTGCGTCTACGGGCAGGCGACGCCTTTTGCACTCGCGTAACCAGCTCAGCTCGCAGGGCTTTGCTGAACTGATCATCGACTCGAAGCTGATTCATGACCACTCTCCTTCCAGTACCCGGGACGGGGCCGTTTCGGCGGCCTCATGTATTGCAGCTTTCATACGCTGACGCGCACGATGCATCCTGGTCTTGGCAGCGCCAGGCGTGAGGTTGAGGACCACCGCAGCGGCAGCAAGCGTGTACTCCTCAAACACCACCAAGCTCACCAGTTGCAGGTCAGCCGCATTCAGGCTGCCAAGGGCCCGGGACACATCCTTGTCCAAGGCATCCTGCGAGAAAGGCGATGCCGCATCATCGTCGGCCGCATACCCTGCGCGAGGGAGATTATTGAGGAGGTTGCGGTAGCGGGACGCTGCCCGACCGCTGTTGCGGGCCACGTTGGTCGTGGTCACGAGTAGCCACGGAAGAACTGAGTTCTCCACCAGCCGCACCGTCGGCCGCTTCCGCCAGAGTTCAAGGAACGCTGTCGCCATGATGTCCTCGGCATCATGGCGGTCAGCGCACAACCGGTACGCATGGCGGAAAACGCGATCACGGTGCCTATCGAACAACACCCCAAAAGCGTCACCCTCGCCCTGGAGGCTGCGCAACCACAAAACACCATCGTCAGATTCAACGTTCCCCATGCCCTGTATTGTCCGGGAACATCAAAAAGGTTACATAAGTTCAGAAAAACTTCGAGAACTTTTCAGACACTGTCCCTAAACGATCCCCAAACGAAACGGGGACAATGGCTAGCGTGACAGCAACTTCCGGCCGTCGGGACGCAGTGCACCGGTGGGTGAGACGTGCCGGTAGAGGGTCTGGCGGCTGATGCCGAGTTCGGTGCAGAGGTCGCTGACTTTGGTGTCCGGCTCGCCCATGGAGGCCATGGCGAGCCGGAGCTTGGACGGGGTCATCTTGTAGGGGCGTCCGCCCATTCGTCCGCGGGCACGGGCGGAGGCCAAGCCCGCGAGCGTGCGTTCTGAGATCAGTTCGCGTTCGAACTCTGCGAGGGCGGCGAATATCCCGAACACGAGCTTGCCGGAAGCGGTGGTGGTATCGATCGCTGCGCCCTGGCCAGTCAGGACCTTCAGGCCGATGCCCCGCTCAGTCAAGTCGTGGACGATGTTGACCAGGTGGCGGAGGTCCCGGCCGATCCGGTCCAGCTTCCAGACGACCAAGGTGTCGGCGTGGCGCAGGGCTTTAAGGCAGGCAGCCAGCTCCGGCCTGTCATCCTTCTTCCCCGAGGCCCGGTCTTCGTAGATGGAGTCTGTGCCTACGCCGGCGGCCAGGAGGGCGTCGCGCTGCAGGTCCGTGGTCTGGGACCCGTCGGCCTTTGAGACGCGCGTGTATCCAACCAGCACAGCAGTTTCCCCTCTGTCATTTATACGTTCGTTTAAGTGACACTGGGATTGCAAATCAGTGCCAATGCAAAATATGTCACTTAACCCGTTATTTATTCTAAGTCAGGCAAAGGGTGATTGGTTCTCTGTTTGTGACAGAAAGTCGAGGGGTATCTGAAGCTCGGCGAAGGTTTGCCGGAGGCCGCGCAGGGATTGGTCACTGCGGCATCCGTACCGTGCGAAGTCGAAGAGGTGCTGCGCGACGACCGGGTCTTCTTTGGCTGCTGCGATGCAGGCGTCCAGTGCGTCGGCTGCCTGTTTCAAGAGCTCATCGAGGGTCGGTCTTTCTTGAGCGCCGGCGCTTGCTGTCAGTGTGCCAGGCGGGGTTCCGTCGCTGATCCGGGGGTTTGGTTCGGGCCTGAAGAGGTGTGCGGAAGTGCCCAGGGCGGTCACTGAGCCGGCTTCGATCATTTCCATCGCGGCGGCAGCTGCTTCGAGCAGCTGCTGCTGGGCGGTCCAGTGGAGGGTCTCGAACGGTTGCCACGAATGCAGGCCGGCCCGGAACGGGTGACCGCAGTGTTCCCAGACACGGCGCACGTCCTCCAGTTGCCGGCCATATCGTCCCTGGGCTGTGGTGAGTTCGTCCAGGAGAGTCCGCAGCAGCCGGAACCAGGTGCCGGCGTGAACCGGATACCGGGGCAAGTCAACGGATCCGGTGGTTATCGCCTGCCATGTGCGCCGGTCCATGAGGGACAACGGCTCCGGCAGGGGCCGCTGGTCATGGGCGGGAGTTGCCCACAGGATGTAGTCAGGCGGGCGTCCTTCGTAGGTTTCGACCCGGCGCCCGTGTACCTGGCAGCTGGCCATGAGCGGCAATTGCCAGAAGAGCAGTAGCGTCGGGCTGGATTCCAGGCAGTCCGGGCAGCCCCGCCGCATCCCGGTTTCCGACAGCCATGGCAGCCACTTCCGCGGGGTGTAGATAGTGCGCCGCTTGGGCGGCAGGAGTACCGAGAGCTGGTGCACATAGGTTTCGTAAGCGCCGGGGGCAGGGTCGAGGCAGTCGAAGAGCCATGGCACCCATCCGGCCATTGTCATGGCGTTTACGCGGTGTTGGTCAAGGCCGGTGCGCTTGGCGAGCTCTTCGAGCAGGTCCCTCGGCGGGTTCAGATCCAGCTCGGGGTCGCTGAGTTCCCGGTGGCCGAGGCCGTGTTCGAGCAGCTCGGAGGAGTACATGCCGTAGCTGGCGGCAATCCGCCGCAGCCAGGAGGACAACGATTCCGTTTCTGCCGGCGCCGGGTGCAGGGGCCAGCGTTCCGGCGGTCTCATCTGAGTTCGCGTTCGAACTTCCGGCGCCGGACGCTGGGACCGTCATATTCAGCCAGGGTCAGCGTCCGGTGGTTGATGGCTTCTTCGCCGCTGTCCACTGCGGCTACTGCGGCTTCGGTCAGGAGCGATGTGAGCTCCCCGATAGTGCCCTCGCTGCGGGTCAGGAGGTAGCGGGCCATGTCATCGGTCGCCAGATTCGAGCGCGTACGCAGCGGGAAGGAGGAGCCGAAGCTGGCCAGAAGAGATAACAGGTCGGCATCGGCTTCCCACAAGGGCAGCGTCACGGGCTCAAACCGGTTTTCGAGCTGGTCATCGGAGCGGATTGCAAGATAGGCCTCACGGGTCCCGACCCCCACCAGCGGGATCCGCAGCTCGTTTCCCAGGAAGCGCAGCAGATTCAGGAATTCGCGCCGGACATCGGCACGGCCGGCCAGCACATTATGCAGTTCGTCAATCACCAGGATCCGCACACCGACGCGCCGCAGCACAGCGAGGGTGAGCTGTTCCAGGTCAGCTACGCGCCGGCGCGGTCCCGGGGGCGCACCGAGCGCGGCGAGGACGGCCGTGTAGAACCGCGGGACGGACGGTTCGGAGGGCATTTGGACACACAGCACTGGGATGTGTTCCTGGTCCGCGGTGGAGTGTGCCGGGTGCTGGCGGTGGAACCGTTCAATGATCATGGACTTGCCGTTGTTGGTCGGTCCGATCAGCAGGAGGTTAGGCATGCGTTGTTTGCCGGGCCAGTCATAGAGTGTCTCGAGCCGGGTGAGAGTCTGCACGGCCCGGGGGTAGCCGATCCAGCGGTCCGCCCGAATGCGCCGGATCCGTTCCTCCGCCGGCAGGCGCGCCATAGCCTGCGCCCAGGGCTGGAGATGGGACAGATCCGGCGGCGGGTAGTCATCGATGTTCACCACTGCTCGACCTCGTCAAAAGGACGGGCTGCCGCCTCGTCATTTGTGGGCGGGAGCATTTCATCAGGTGGAGCCGACGGGTTCTTCACGGGTCCGGAGGCCTGGAGGTGGCGCCGCCGTTGCAGGTCCCGGCGTGATCTGCGGGTTTCTTTTTGGGCCGTGGCGGTGATCTCGCGCATCTGATCCATCATGCGGAACAGTGCTTCCTCGTTGACCTGGTCATGTCCCTGTTGACGGAGCCGCGCCAGCGCCTGCCGGTGTTCCCACAACGTCACCGCCGGGTGGGAAACGGTGCGGTAGGGGACTTCCACATAGGCCGTTCCTTCCGGTTCCAGCACCCAGACCCTGCTGATGTCCCGCGGATCCCGCCGGATGATGAATTTTTCCTCCCGGTCCCGCCGTGCGATCCAGGGTTTTAGCACGTTCGCGAAGTAGTGGACATGGTCGATGACGAAACCGGTGCGGGTGATTCGGCGCCGGATGACCGGCAGGAAATCGATGAGAAACGCGGCGGGATGCGCAACGACAGGCTGCGCACCGAACTCTTTCACGCCCTCGTCCCAGCGTCCGGCGGGTGTCTGGTTCAGGGATCCGTGGATGCTGCCGTGGTAGCCGGCGACAGCCAAGGCCAGCCAGCGTTCCAGCTCCGTCAAGGTCAGGGCGGACATTTTGTCGGCATCGTAACCGCTCCGCTGTCCCGGGTTCGAGAAAGTCGTCCCGGGAAGTTCATGGACCCGCTGCATCACCGTTCCGACGATGCGCTCCACTATGCCGCCGTAGTGCGGGCGCCCAAGTGGCCGGTAATTGAGATTGATACCGTGCTGCTCGCAACCGCGGCGCAACGCCTCGCTCTTAAATTCCGAAGCGTTGTCTAAATAGAGTGCGCGGGGTTTGCCGCTCATCGGCCAGGCCGCGTCCACGCCCAGGGCTTCCAGCCAGGGCCGCTTGTCACATGCCATGTGCGCGATGCACAAGCCAACCGACACCGCAGACGGTGCCTCCAGGGTCACGACCATTCCCAGAATGCCCCGGCTGTAAACATCGATGGCCACCGTCAGGTAGGGCCGGCCGATGGGCTGCCGGTCCCGGTCATCGACGATGATCAGGTCAATCACGGTGTGGTCGATCTGGACCTGGTCCAACGGGGCCACGATGTCCGGCACCTTTCCGCCGGCCGACTGCAGAGGCCGGGCGGCCTCGCTGCCCTCACGCCTGCGCCTGACTTCCACCGGGTGCAGCGCCTCGATCCGGTGGGCGACAGTATTCCTTGCCGGCACGGCCAACCCCAGCGTCTTGCATTCGCGCACAATTTGGCGGTGCACAACCGCCAGGGACGGCTTTTGCTTCGTCAGGTAAGTCTTCCGGACGACTTCACGAATTACGGCCTCCACAGGCTCCGGCAGGCGCCCGCCTCCCCGGCCGCCGGCGGACCGGCCCGGGGCCAGGTCCGTCAGCAGACCCGTGCCCTTTCGGCGCCGGCCGATCAGGGTGTAGACCTGCCGTCTCGACAATCCCAACTCTTCGGCCGCGCTGTCCGCCGCCGCGTGGGTGACCGTGGCCATGGCCGCCAAAGGCGCAATGACCTCGTCCTGCCGGCGCAGGCGCTCCCACGCCTCATCCGACATGCCCAGCAGGCCCCGTTCCAAGATCTGCGGGTCATCCGCTGTCATGGCTGGCGCGGACGGTGCAGACGACTCTTGACCATAATTCAGGCTAGTGCAGGCAACTTCTGATGGAAATGCCGACAGTGCAGATGACTTCTGACAAACGGATGTCAATAGTCCCGTGCACTCGGGCAATACTTCCGCATGAAGTGGTGCAGACGACTTCTGAAAACGACACCCCCGGTACAGCCTGCCCATTGACCCGGCCGCCCGTAGGGGCTGGAATGGAAGAAGCAACCCGGAATCCTGGGCCGGGCCTGACGCTGGGAGGTGCCGCGGTGCCGGCAGTAGCAGAATCCATCCTTTCCGGAGCGTTCCAGCTGTTGTTCTGCGGGGCAGTGCTGGTGTGCGCGGTTGCCGCCACCGTCTTTGCTGTCCGCCGCCATTCGACGCCGGACCCGGACCGCGAGGCCGCCGACACCGTGTTCTGGGACGTCTTCATGGGATCAGCGGTGGCACTCCCGGCGCTCCTCATCCCTACGCTGGCGTCGCCCTGGTCCGGGGTGGTCCTCACTGCCCTGGCCGCGGCAACCGGCGTGGCAGCCTACCGGAGCACACCAAGAATCATGGCCTGGCAATCAGCGCGAAGGCAGCGCCGGCTGGACCAGCCCGTCTACACGGCGGCACAGGCCGAACACGACACGCTGCTGGCCCGCTGGAGCCGCTACGAACTGGATCCCGCGTACTGCATCGACTACCCGGCCATGACCGACGTCCGGCGCCCGCAAACAGCGGCACTTGTCCGGGCAATGCGGGAGGCAGATCAGCTTCGGAACGCCCGGCACCAAGGGTACGCTCCCGCCGTCGTACGCCTTGGCCTTGCCCTCAGCGCCGCCGAACAGGCAGCGGGAATTCCCGCGTCCGCAGAATAAGCTGCGGAATAAAGGGCAGCCAGCTCAGGTACGGTGCTGCCGCAGGCGCTCCCGGTGCCACTCCTGATGTTCCCGCAGTGAAGCAGCCAGTTCCCGGACCCATTGAGCCTGTCCATCGTCCTCCACATCCACAACGCTATCCAGTTGCCGGATCAGCCGCGCGGAAGCGGCCAACGAATGCAGCGGCAAGCTGGCTTCCTCCGCAGCAGTGAACGGGCGGCGGCTGCGGTAGCCCGCAAGGAACGCCGCCAACAGACCGGGATGCTCGCGGGAGCCCAGCGTTGTTCCGGTCAGGTCCCGGACGGCAAGGGCCACATCACCGGCGAACCAGCCCTTGTGCGCTTCATCGGTGTCGAAGAACGTCACTCCCCTGGGTCCAAACCGGATGTTGTCCAGTTCAAAATCGCCATGCCAGATACCCCGTGAATGCTGGCCGGAGTCCAGGCCCGCCACTTCTTCCGCGACCTCCCGCATGGCCCGGGCCAGCCGCCGGTCGCGAAACCCGTCAGGCGCGGTTTCCTGCCCGTTGGGTACGCCCGCAGGCGCGTCTCCGGAGGCGTGAAGGCCGGCCAGCGCGGCGCCAGCGGGATAACTCCAGCCGCTGGCCACGGCATCGGCTTCGGGACTGCGCCAGCTTTCATCAACCGTCCTGCTGATGCGCCGGATCTCGGATATTGGGAGCACGGGACAAATATGGCACACGCCCCCGGCAAACGGAGGTTAACGGGTATGTCGCCGCCACTGGAGTCCGTGGATCGCACACCGTAGCATCCGAGGATGGAACCCACAGAAGCGGAAGTCCTTGACGAGTTCGGCAGGCGGCTGGTGGACAAAGGGGCCTGGCGGCAGGCCATCACCCTGGCGGCGGCCGGCGAACTGACGGCGCGCTGGCTCGAGGGCGAGAGCCACTACCAGGCGGCCACCTTCACCCCCACGTACGACGCCGAGACGGCACCCATCGCGGCCGGGCTCGCCGCCCTGAACCGGAACGGGCTGTTCACCAAGGAGTCCCAGCCCGGCCTCCGGGAGGAGGAAACGGCGCAGCGCCAGTACGTCACCGGGTTCTGCAGTGCCGAAACGGCCGCCGATCTCCTGGCCCTCTCCACCCGGTCAGACCTGGTGACCGTGGCACACGCGCCGGGCGAGTCCAGCAGTGCCGCCATCCCGGTAACGCTCGACGGCGGCGAGGTAGTCACCGTGCTCGGCTCCAGTGAGAACCCGGTGGACGAAGAACAGATCCAGGACTGGGCGGACGAAACCAACGACACCCTCGCCCTGCTGCTCGCCGACTCCTGGTACGTGGAAATCCTGGACCCGGTCTGGGGCCGGAACGACGTCCTCCTACCGGCGGTCCTCGAAGCACTGACCGCCGGGCAGTAGGGCACCGCCCCGGTGCGCCGCCGTCGTTAGCCTTCCGCTGCCCTGCGCGTGGTGAACGGCAGGACCAGGCGTGACGGGTGCGCGGCGTCGCGGTAGATCTTGTGCGTGACGGGCCGGCCCACCGGCAGGTGGAACGCGTCCGGCGGGAGCAGCGCGTTGTGTTCGTCGGCCAGTGGCTCGTCGTTGGACAGTTCCACCGTGAGCTTGTGGCCCGGCATAAACGTGTTCGCGAACGGGAAGAGCCGCAGCACGTACTCCTCAATCTGCCCCGGCTCCACCGGCACGGCACGGGTGTGCGGGTGGCGCGGGTTGCCCTCGGCGGTCCGGGCCTCGTCGAGCTCGCGGTGGGAGGCCTTGAGGTAGCCGCTCGTGATGAGCTGGCGCTTGCCGTTGGGGGCGTAGTCCCACAGGCGCAGGATGAAGTTGGTGTCCGGCTGGTCGATTTCGGCGAAGATGTGCGCGGCGCCCGTGCCGATCATCTCCGTGGCCTCCTCGAAGACCGGGGTGGACCAGCTGATGATCTCCACCTTGTCCGTGACCGTCAGCGGCGCCTGGTAGAAACCGTCCGGCGCAGCGTACTCCGTACCCATGGGTTCGGGTTCGGTGGAGAGTTTGTGGCGCGGGCGCAGGTACAGGCTGGTGTAGTCGATCTCCTTCGGCGGCCACGCCTCCGCGGTGACCACCTCGCGGGAACCTTCCACGAAGACACTGACGGCCGGTTCGTCCATGACGCCGTTATCGATGCCCTTGATCCAGTAGTCGTACCACCGGAACATCTTCTCGTGTTCCTCGATGAAGGGGCGCGATTGCATCGGCGGGTACGGGCCGATGTCGAGCTTTTTGGGGCCCTTGAGTTCATTGAACAGGTCGATGGTGCCGTCCAGGGTCCAGCCGCGGCCCTGGTCCAGCTGCAGCCACACCGGGATCTCGATGTTCGGGGCAAGAGTGATCGGGTTGCGCTCCTCGTACCAGTCGCCGTCGAGCTCGTTCATCACAATGTCGAACCAGGCCTCGTGGTTCTTCGGGTAATGCAGGACGTGGACCAGGTTGGGCCAGGCGGCGACGTCGGGGTCCTGCAGGCGCTTGGCCACGAGCTCCTTGAGTTCCTCCGGGGCGTACTTTTCGATCATGCGGGACTTCACGCCGTCGGTGAAGGCCCAGCCGGAGTCCCCGCCCCGGCCTTCGCGGGCGGCACGCGGCATGAACCACATGATGCCGCCGTGGTAGGTGGTTTCGTAGAAGTCGTAGTGGCCGCCGGAGACGAAAATGGCCTTCAGGCTCGGCGGGCGCTCCGCGGCGGCGAGGACCTGCATGGAGCCGAAGTAGGAGATGCCCACCATGCCCACGTTCCCGTCGCACCAGGGCTGCGCGGCCACCCACTCGATGAAGTCGTAGGCGTCCTGGCCCAGGGAGACGCCGCCGGCGTTGTAGTTGCCGATGTGCTCTCCGCCGGAGTGGCCGGAGCCGCGGAGGTCGCCGATGACGTGGACGTAGTCTTCCTTGACGATCCTGGCGATGTCCCCGGCCTCGATGCAGCCATCCCACATCGGGCTGGGGCGCCGCTGCGGCGGGGTGGTCAGCGCGAGGGCCTGCAGCTCCTTGCCGTAGGGGCTCAGCGCCACCAGCGCGGGACGCGGCTTGTCATCGGCGCCCTGGTAGGCGTCCGCGGCGAGCTGAACGCCGTCGCGCATGGGGACCCGGAGGTCCTTGCGGATGGCGATCTTCTCGCCGCCGGCATTCCAGAACTGAAACTCATCCATGGGTGCGT
Organism: Pseudarthrobacter sp. DSP2-3-2b1; assembly: GCF_049895945.1. Taxonomy (NCBI): domain Bacteria; kingdom Bacillati; phylum Actinomycetota; class Actinomycetes; order Micrococcales; family Micrococcaceae; genus Pseudarthrobacter; species Pseudarthrobacter sp. DSP2-3-2b1. The sequence continues at coordinate 48,679 of NZ_JAFCTI010000009.1, forward strand.
AACCCCTCATCCTCGGTCGTGTGGTGGAGCGTGGTGCTGTCAAACGTGGTGTCATCAAACGCTGTGCGGTAGCCGTGGAGCGTGGTGAAGAACGGGGACGGCTCCAGGCCGGGATCCCCCGTGTAGCCCAGGTCCTCGGCCACGGGGGCGAACGGCGAGTACCGCGAATCGGTTTCCTGCAGCCCGGCGGCAAGGCAGCCGCAGGCCGCGTCGCTGACGCGTGCTTCAACCTCCAGGCTCCCCTGCAGCGCTTCCCGGGCCTGTTCGGCGTCGAGCTCGACGCCGTAGGGGGTGCCGTCTGCCCGCCGGTATGGGTGCCCCAGGTAGAGATGCCGGGGCCGGATTTGATCGCTGAGGTACTGCAGGCTGGAGCGGTAGCCGGCCGGGTCCACAAAGCCGGGGAAGCCGTTGGCCGCACCATGGACCTGCACGGCGTCACCCACGAACACGTCGTCCTGCCCGTCGATGACATAGGCCACCGAGCCCGGGGTGTGGCCCGGAATGGAATGGACGGAGACCGTGACATCGCCGCCGAGGGAGATCTTCTCGCCGCCGCGCACCAGCATGGTCGGTTCCATCTCACCCGAGATGACCGCATTGGTGGCGGCGGTCAGTTTGGCTTCACCGTCCGGATCGTTCAGATACTGGCCCCGTCCGGCCAGGTATTCGTCCACGTGGGCCCGGCGCGAGCGGAGCATCGGTGCATCAGCCTCGTGGATCACCACCTGGGCGCGCCGCCCGGTCAGTTCCCACAGGGCATACGCCCCGCCGATGTGATCGATGTGGCCGTGGGTCAGGAAAATCCAGCGGACATCCTCGATCCGCCGGCCGATCGCCTCCAAAGCCGGAACCATGCCCTCGGCAGGCGAGGACGCGATCCCGGTGTCCACGATGGCCGGCTCCGGAGCATCGATGTAGAAGCTGTACAGCCCGAACCGGCCCCACGGCGAGACCAGCGGATGGACGCTGACCGGTGTCGTCATTTCGCTGCCCGCGCGTTCAGGAATCCGGCCACCTCATGGAACGGCCGGTAGAAATCCGGAATCCAGGAGAAGTTCTGGACAAAGCCGTGGTTGGCCCCCGAGTACCTGCTGATCCTTGCGTCCACGCCGGCCTCTTTCAGGCGCTGCCCGTACAGTTCGCCCTCGTCGCGCAGGGGGTCGTGCTCGGCGGTGATGACCAGTGCCGGTGGCAAGCCGGTGAGGTCCCCGCGCTTGATCGGGGAAACCAGCGGATCAGCCGGGTCCGCCCCGCTGTCCAGATAGAACGAGTTGAACGGTGCCAGGCCCGCCGTCTCCAGCCCGTAGCCCTCGGCGTTCTCCCGCAGGGAGGCATAACGGTCGACGTCGAAGTCCAGGTCCAGCGACGGGTAAAAGAGGATCTGATGGGTGATCTTCTCGAAGCCGTCGTCGTGCGCTTTGGCAGCGACGGCGGCCGCGAAGGTGCCGCCCGAACTGTCGCCGGCAATGGCGAGGTTCTTCCCGTCCCAGCCCAGGCTCTCGCCCTGCTCAGCGGCCCAGCGGACCACTGCGTAGCAGTCGTCGAGGCCGGCCGGGAAGGCATGCTCGGGGGCCAGGCGGTAGCCGACGGAGATGACCTTGTGGCCGGACTCCTTGGCGAGGGCACGGGCCACGTGGTCATGGGTGTCCAGGCTGCCCAGGAAAAACGCTCCGCCGTGGAAGTACACCAGCAGGCCGTAGGCGTCCGCTTCCACCGGCGTGTAAATGCGCACCGGCACCTCGCCGTGAGGGGTGACCACGGTGGCCTCCTCCACTGCATGCAGCGGCAGCCGGTCCGCCGGCAGGGCAACCTGCGCTGCCTCGCCGGCCCGCATGGCCGCGGGGTTCAGGGGTCCCGGTGGCGGGGCCGGCAGGGTTGCCAGGATCTTGCCGATCTCGGGGTGGATGGTCATGGCGCTCAGGCCTTTGCGTGGGCGGCGGGCTGCTGGGACGTGGGCTTCTGGCCCGGGAAGACATCGTTGACTTCCTCCTCGCTCCAGCCCTGGCGGGAAATGCGCTGCAGTTCGTCCGTCACCGGCTTCCGGGTTGCCTGGAACAGGGCCAGGGCCTCCTTGACCGAATCGGCTTCGGCCAGCGCGTCGGCCAGTGCTCCCGCGTCCTCAATGGCGGAGTTCGCGCCCTGGCCCTGGTGGTGCAGCATCGAGTGCGCCGCGTCGCCCATGAGGACCACGGAGTCGGTGTGCCAGGTGTCGACGGGGTCGATGTCGTAGACCGCGCGGATGTTGACGGTGTCCATATCCAGGCCGCGGGCGATCGCCACGATGCGCTCGTCGAAACCTTCCACGGTCTTCAGGAGTTCTTCCTTGGTGATCGAGGGCGCCCAGGTGCCGTCCGGGTTCAGGGCGGTGATGTCGAAGGACATCTGGTTGCGGTGGCGCAGCGGCAGCAGGTAGACCTTGGTGCCCCGGCCCATGTACATCCGCAGGTTGTCGTCCACCACCATGCCGTGGGCGTCGTCGGCGGAGATCACTACGCGGTAGGCGTGCTCGCCGGAGAACACCGGGCCCTTGTCGCTAAACAGCTGCTCGCGCACCGTGGACTTGATGCCGTCGGCACCCACCACCAGATCGGCGTCGGCGGTTTCCCCGTTGGTGAAGGTCAGGACGGAGCGGCCGTCCTTCTCCTCGATGCCCTGCAGCTTGTGGCCGAGCTGCACCATGCCCTCGGGGAGGACGCTGAGGAGGGCCTCGATGAAGTCGCGGCGGTGGATCAGGTAGGTCTGCTTCTCGTCGCCGGACTCGGGCCAGGTGTCCTTCATGATCGGATCGCCGGTGGCCGTGAGGATCTCGAAGTAGTCACTCGGCGAGCTGACGTTGGCCACGGCGTCGAAGATGCCCCACTGGCGGAAACGGGCCATGGTGGCGGGACGCAGGCCGATGCCGGCGCCCACCTCCCCCATCTGGGGAGCCTGTTCGTAGACAGTGACGTCTGCACCGAGCAGGCTCAGGGCCTTGGCCGCGGCGGCGCCGCCGTAGCCTGCGCCGATGATGGCGATCCGGAGGTTCTTGGTTTCTTCAGCCTTCATGGGGTGAGTCTCTTTCTTGAGCCAGGCCGCGCCTGGGGGTAAGTTTTAGGGGTTTTGTCCGGGGTCAGGCGTGCAGCGAGAGGAAGTCGGCCGGGTTGTCCTCGAGCAGGAGTTTGAGGGTGGCGTCGTCGATCCCGGCGGCACGCATGTCCGGGATCATGTCCTCGAAGATGTAGTTGATGGTGTGGCCCTTCACGCCCGGCCAGCCCAGGGGGCTGCAGTTTGCGTCGGCCGAGACCAGGAGCTTGTCCGCATAGCCCTTGTTCACGAGCTTGACGAAGTGCTCCATGCGTTCGGCGCGCTTGCGGCCCCAGAACGGCGGATCCGGCAGTTCGAGATCGTAGCCGAAGGTGTCGAAGCCGATCCGGCCGCCCTGTTCGTAGATCCAGTCGTGCGGAGTCACGGGAGCGTTCAGGCCGTCGTCGGCGTGTCCGAAGAGCACACGGTCCAGCGGGAGGCCCTCTTCGGTGAAGATGCTCACTGCCGGCTCGGGATCGATGGCCAGGTGGGTCAGGATCGGAGCTCCGGTGACGACGGCGGCGCGGGCGGCAGCCCGGTAGATCCGCTTGTCCAGCTCGGTCATCCGTCCGCCGCGGCTCACGCCCACCTTGATGACGCCGGCTTTGGCGCCGGTGTTGCCGATGCCGACGGTGATCTCATGGATGAACACCTTCGTGAGGTAGTCAACGGTGGCGCGGGAGAAGTGCGGCAGGGCGGTGTCGCCGCCCACGAATCCGGTGCAGGCCACGATGTGCACGCCCGTCTTCCGGGACAGTGACTTGTAGTAGTCCACGTCGCGGCCGTTGCAGATGCCGGTGGCGTCCACGAAGGTGCCGCCGCCGTACTCGCGGAATTTCCGGAGCTTCGGCACGGTCTCCTCGTAGGCCTGCTCCGGCGTCTTCCACCATTTGGTGTCCAGCTCGGACCCGGGCATGCCATAGCCGATGTGTTCGTGGACCGCCACGATTTCCAGTTCTTCGGCCGGGATGGTTCCCAGCACGGTGTTGACCTTGGTCATTGCTTCACCTCAGGGTGTCGAAAGTTTGTTGGCGGGGCGTGCTTAGCGCACGATCAGCAGGTTGCGCGGGTTGTCCACGAGGATCCGGCGGGCGTCGTCCTCGCTCAGGCCCCGGGACTTAAGGAAGGGCATAAACGTGGCCAGGACGTGGCTGTAGGGCAGGTTGTACTCCGCCACACCCTTGGCCACACCGATCGAGTTGCCCGAGAGGATGATCCTGCCGGCATGGCCGGCCTCCACGAGCTCGAGGACCAGTTCCGCGCGGTCATGGTCGGTGAGGTAATCGGCGTGCTCATTCAGGCCCACATGGTCGATGCCCACGAAGGCTCCGCGCCCTGCCACTTTGATGGCGGCCCCTTTGGCGTCCTTGCGGTCCAGATCACCCACCAGCACGCGGTCGGCTCCGATCTGCTCGTTCAGGACGATGTCCAGATCGTGCAGCGCATCGGCGCCGAAGCGGATGGAAACTGCGACGCCGGTGCTGCTGGCGGCGCGGGCGGAACCGCGGAAGAGGCTCTCCTCGGTCGGGGTCATTCCGGCGCGGTCGGCGACGGTGGCAACGATGCCGGCGGCGGCGCGGCGTTCCACGCGGGGAATCACCATGCCCTCAGTGACCTCCTTGCCGAAAAGGTCGGCGAACTTTTCGGCGGGCCAGGCGGTGGGCGGGTTGGTCTGCGGCGTCAGGAAGTAGCCGCCCAGTTCCTCTTCCGGGCCGAGCCCGGTGGAGGCGATGATGTGGACGCCGGTGGAGCGGGACAGTGCCTCGTAAAGCTTGAGGTCGCGGCCGTGGAACATGCCGGTGCTGTCGACCACCGTCTGGCCGCCGTGTTCACGGAAATCGATGAGCTTCGCGGCGAGTGCCTCGTAGATCTCCGCGCGGTCCATGGAAATGTCCGGGGCGTACTGGGCGCCGGGAAGTACTGACAGCAGGGCCTCGTGGACCGCGACGACTCCGAGTTCAGCGGCGGGGACGGGGCCCAGGACCGTGTTGACGGTTTGCCCGGACGCGGCGCGGGACGCATCGCCGGTACCGACGGGGATGGTGTTACTCACTTGGCTTCTCCCTTGAAGATTTGGGAACTGAAATGCGGGGGGCGCCGCGGAGAATGACCGAGCCATCGCTCCCTTGCGGTGTAGCCAGCATCACACAATCCTTTACATGGTGTCAAGCAAATAGTCGGAGCGTAAGGGCCAAATAATCAGAATGCTTAGGAAAACAACGCTTCGCAAAGTTCCTTGACACTATGTAAAGTTATAAGCCACACTGTGGGGAGCGCCACATCTACCCGGAAACAAAGGAGTTTCATCGATGAGTCAGATCCCCTTGGTCCAGAGCCCCGGCTCAATACGGGCCACCTTCATAGCCGCCTACAGCGCGGTCACCCTGGCCCAGATCACCAACGCCCTGCCAGGTGCCCTCAGCGGCACGTTCGCCGTCGAATTCCGCACCTCCGGTGCCGGCCTGACCTGGATCGCAGGCATGTTCCTCATGGGCATCGTGGTGTTTGAGCTCAGCTGGGGTCTCCTGGGCGATATGTTCGGGCGCAAGAAGCTGCTCTATGTCGGAGCCGCAGTCAGTGTTGTCGGCTCAGTGCTGGCAGCGCTGGCGCAGACCACCGAAATGATGATCTTCGCCCAGGCTGTGGGCGGCATCGGCGCGGGCATCCTGTTCCCGATCTCGCTATCCATGATCGCGGCGATCACCCCGGACCACCGCGCCCGGGCTAAGGTGATCGCCACCTGGGCAGGATTCCTGTCCCTCGGGGCGGTAATCTCCCCGGTGCTCGCCGGCTTCACGGCTCAGTTCTTCACAGTCCCGGGCGCTGCGCCGGGCGCACCCAACGCCTTCAGCGGCTGGCGGGCGGCCTACCTGGTGGCGGCCGCCATCGCCGTACTCGTCCTTATCGTCGCGCTCCGGGCCAAGGATTCCGCCGCCGCCGAGGGCCGCAAGCTGGACCTGCCCGGCCAGTTCACGCTCGCGCTCGGCCTGATCGCCGTCCTCTACGCCACGGTCACAGCAGTGGATGCAGGCTTCGGCAGCGCGCAGGTGATTGCAAGCTACGTCGTGGGCGCTGTCCTCCTGGCCGCGTTCGTCGTCATCGAATCACGCACTGCTGAGCCTCTGATCCACCTGTCGCTGTTCAAAAACAGCTCATACTCCATCACCGGCATCGTTGCCGTCACGGGCATGTTCGCCTTTCTCGCTATCTGCTTCAGCACGAGCGTCGCCGTCAGCGGACTTGCCCTTGCCGAGACCTGGAAGATCGGTGTGCTCTTCGTCTTCATCCAGGGCCCCGCGTTCGCCTTCATCCCGGTGGTGGGCTGGCTCATCCACCACGTGGCCCCGCGCTGGGTCCTCACCGCGGGCTTCGCCCTGATGGCCGTCTCCGGATTCTGGCTCTCCACCTTCGCCCTGGGCACTCCCGAGGCCTTCGGCGGCACCCCGTGGACTGCCTTCATCCCGCCGCTGCTGGTGCTGGGCATCGGGTTCGCCCTCACGGTCGGATCCGTCACCGCTGTTGCCATCAACACCGTCCCGCCGCAGCAGATCGGCATGGCATCAGCCACCACCAACCTCCTGCGCGATCTGGGCTTCGCCCTCGGCCCCGTCGTCGGCTCAGCCATCGCCTTCGGCATCGGAGCCACAGCCTTCGCGGGTCCCCTTGCCGGGATTCTCAGCGGGGCAGGACTGCCGGCAGAGGCCGTCAGCGGGCTGGCAAACGTGCCGCCGCTGGGCTTCCTCTCCGGCTGGGACGGCGTGATCGCACAGTTCACCGGCCAGGCAACAGCGCAGGCGGCGCACCCGCACAGGCCGTGGACGGCATGGTCAAGGCCATCAACGGCGCACAGCCGCAGATCCAGGGCGTGGCAGGGACCTCGCTGGGCCAGGGTTTCCAGGCCGTGTACCTCACCGCCGGTATTGCCGCAGTCCTCTCCGCCGTTCTGACCCTTTTCATCTCCGCACGGACCTCGGCGCCCACGCCCGATGCCATCGCGGATACCACCGAAGCCAACGCCGAAGCGACCGTCTAAGACTGACGCCCGCCGACCCGGCCGACCACCCACCAACCCGCAAGGAGAACACCATGAGTGCACCCCTCGAGTCAGACATCGACATCTGGGATGACGCCATCCTCGTCGATCCCTACCCCACCTACGCCTCGCTCCGCGAGCAGGCCGCCGTCGTCCACCTGCCCAAGAACGATCTGTACGTCCTGACCCGTTACGACGCCATCCGCGACGCCCTGGGCGATCCGGAGACCTTCTCCTCCACCAGCATCGGCTTCAACCCCATGGTGAACGAGGCGCTCCAGGGCACCTCGCTCGCCTCCGATCCGCCCGTGCACACGCAGCTTCGCGCCACGCTCTCGCAGAACCTCACTCCCCGTGCACTCCGTGGCCTGAAAGTGGTCATCGACGAAAAGGCCGACAAGCTGGTGGCAGAACTCGCCGCCAGCGGCAGCTTCGAAGCCATCGATTCCCTGGCCCGGGCCTTTCCGATCGAAATCGTTGCCGATCTCATCGGCTTCCAGGGCCATGTGAAGGACAACATGCTGCGCTGGGGCCAGGCCGCCATGCAGGTCATCGGCCCGCTGAACCAGCGCACGCAGGAAAGCTTCCCCATTGCCGGTGAGCTCTACGGCTGGTGCTCGTCAGTCACCGCTGAAGACCTGGCGCCCGGCTCCATCGGCCGCGGCATTTTCGACGCCGAGACCCGGGGCGATATTCCGGCAGGCTCGGCAGGGCACATCATCCACCAGTACCTCGGGGCCGGCGTCGATACCACCATCGCCTCGATCGGGAACATCATTGCGCTGTTCGGCCGCCACCCGGAGCAGTTCAAGCTGGTCCGGGAAAACCCGGAACTCGTCCCCGCAGCGTTCGCCGAGGTGCTGCGTTACTGGGCGCCGGTCCACATCTGGGGCCGGAAGGCAACCCGCGATGTGGAGATCGACGGCGTCACCATCCCCGCCGGCGCCCAGGTAGGCATCCTCTTCGGCGCCGGAAACCGCGACCCGCGGCACTACGACAATCCCGATGCCTTTGACGTGGCGCGCAACCCCGTGGACCACCTGTCCTTCGGCTACGGTCCGCACGGCTGCGCCGGCCAGGGCCTGGCGAAACTCGAGGCCCACGCCATCATCGAGGCCCTGGCCCGCAGGGTGGAATCGCTGGCCGTCGGGGACGAGGTGCGCGAGCCGAGCAACATCACCCGCAGCATCGAGAAGCTGGAGGTCACCAAGGTGGTGGCAGCATGAGGATCGAACTGGACCGGCCGCGCTGCGAGGGACACGGCCTCTGCGAGGAGGCCGCACCCAAGCTGATGCACCTCGATGACGACGGCGACCTGGTGATCGACGTCCCGGAGGTGGATGGGGCCGAGCTTGATGCTGCGAAGGCTGCGGTCAGGATCTGCCCGGTGGCCGCCCTCCGTTTGGTCGCAGCATGACCATGCGCCGGATCGTGGTGGTGGGCAACGGCATCGCCGGACTGACGGCGTGCGATTCGCTGCGGTCTGCCGGTTTCGACGGCGAGCTCACGGTGGTGGGCGCCGAACGCCACCAGCCGTACAGCCGGCCCGCCCTGTCGAAGGCGCTGCTGCATGGTGCCGACGGGAACAGCGGCGACGCCCTCCAGGCGCACGAACTCCCCGAGCCCACCCACGAAGCAACCGAACTGCTCGGCGTCAGCGCCACGGGCCTGGACGTCGACGCCCGGCTGGTCCGCCTGGCCGGAGGCGGTGAGCTGCCGTATGACGGCCTGGTCATCGCCTCCGGCTCCCGGGCGAGGCGCCTCGCTCCGGGATCTGAAAAAGAGAGCGACGGCGGACCCCACGGCTCAGCGGAGCTCACCCTGCGCACCATCGAGGACGCCATCCTCCTCAAGGAGCGTGTGGCATCGCGGCCCTCGGTCATCGTCATCGGCGGCGGCCCGCTCGGCATGGAGGTCGCCTCCGGCTGCCTGCACGTGGGCTGCGATGTCACCCTCGTCTCCGATGTCACGCCGCTGTCGCGTCAGCTGGGCGGACACCTGGCTGACATCTTCACTTCCGCGGCCATCCGGCGTGGGCTGAAGGTGGTGGGCGGCGGGAAGGCCCGGGTTGTGGACCACGGCACCGGAACGCGGGTTGTCCTGGCAGACGGCACCGAGCTCGAGGCTGATCTTGTGGTCACTGCTGTGGGCGATGAGCCCAATATCGAGTGGCTGGCCGGCTCTGGGCTCCTCACTGACGGCTCGCTGCGGGTCGACTCCCGCGGCCGGGTCCGGCCGGAAATCGTGGCCGCCGGCGACGTCGCATTCTTCCCCACCAGCCGCGGCATCCAGCGGGTTCCCCTGTGGACGAGCGCCATCGACCAAGCCAAGGTCGCCGCCGTCGGCCTGTTCAAGGGCGACGCCTCACCCGAGTTCAGCTTCCAGCCGTATTTCTGGACGGAAGCGTTCGGCCTGTCGCTCAAATCGGTAGGCTTCACGCCAGTGGTGGGCGCCCCCGATTACTGCGAACCGGGCGCTGAGCCGGATTCGGTGCTGATGCGGTGGCAGAACGACGACGGCGCCGGCACCGCCGCCGCCATCAACTACCGGATCCCCATCCCCAAACTGCGGCGCCTGGCCGGCGGCGGTCCCGCTGCGCTGCGTCCGGCCGCACCCGCCCGGGTCTGACCCCGCCAGTGCATGACCCAGCACCCCCGCCGTTAGGATTGACCTATGTCGTCGCTGCGAGAAGCTCAGAAGAAACTCACCCGCGACGTAATCGTGGAGCGGGCCCTGGCGCTCTTCACCGAGAAGGGTTACGCGGCCACCACCATCGACGAGATCGCCGCCGCGGCCGGAACCACGCGCGTTACGTTCTACGCGTATTACCCCTCCCGCAGTGATCTGATGCGGGATTTTATGGCACGCGTCAACGAGGTGCTGGACCGCGCGGACGGCCCGGACAGCGGTTCGACGGCGGCCGATCTCGTTGACGTGGTGCGCGCCGGTGAACTGCCGGGCATCCTGGCCTGGCTGGAGTCGCGGGCGGCGCTGTGGCCGGTCTTCCGCCCCTACCTCGACGTGCTCGACGAGGCCGCCGCCGTGGACCGCGAGATGCGGGCCATGGTGGAGGGCTGGCACGAAGAGGTCATCCTTGACCTTGTCCGCGGAATGGAGCAGGCCGGGCGCTTCGCGGCGGAAACCCGCCACATCCGCGGAACCCTGGCCTTCACCGCCCTGGATTACGTGGCCACGCTCTGGACCCGGCGCAAGTTCGAACCCAACCGCGAGCATGCCCTCGAGGTCCTCGCCGATAACTGGTACCACCTGCTCTGCGACGAAGGCTGAGGGCTGCCCGGCCAGCTACTTAGTGCGGTTCGTTCCCAGGATCGCCACGATTTCTGTTTCAAAGGCCTGCGAAGACCTCATGGAACCGCGAAACCAGGACACGGCATGGACGTTTTCATCCCCCGGAACCACTATCGGCCGGAGGTTGTCAGCACCCGAACCGGCGGTGACGGCCTCCCAGTCCCAGCTCGCGCCGCCGTCGGCCGTGCGTCCTGAATAGATCTCGTAGTGATGCGTCTGCTCGCCGGAGCGCGGATCCACCGGCGTGGAGATGTAGACGTGGTCGAGATCGTACGGATCCACGGCGCCCAGGCCCGTGTACTCCTGCTCGTGCGGGAGGTAGCCGGGCCCGGCGACGGCGAGCGGATGCAGGGTCCATGCCGAACCGTCAAAGCGCGCGTACAGCAGCCGGTGATCGTCGACGTCGAGCGGCTGGACCCGCCCGAGGGCACCGTTGACATCGTTGGCGCGGCAGGTGAGGATCGCCCCGAGCTGGTTGCCCTGCCGCCGCAGGTCGGCGGTCCAGCCGTGCGTGAGGACGTCGCCGTCGATCTCCGTGCCGGCCGCAAAAATGGTGGTGAGCACATTCTGGTTAACCCCGGCCGAGCCGATCACAGGTTTGCTGACCACCTGCCCGTCGGCAGCATGCAGCGCATCCCCCTGGACGTAGCCGTGATAAATGCTGTTGTTGTAGTCCCTGGGGTGGTGGTCCGTGGTGATCAGGTCGATCCGGTCCGTGCCGTTTGAGCTGTACCGGGTGTAGCCGTTGACGTAGCCCACCTTGGGACGGGTGAACAGCTTGCCCCCGTAGCTCCACGTGCTGCCGTCGTCGTCGGACACCATCAGGCTGGGATCATCGTTAATGGCGCGGACAAAGTTGTACGTCCGGGACTCAGCGGCGAGCCGGTGCAGGTTGGAATAGGTGGCGCCGCGGCCGTCAGCCAGTTCGGTCCAGTCGAAGACCTGCTCCGGCTCCCACTGGCTGGCATCGTGCGGCCGGACCGAGACGCGCCAGCGGGAGTAGTTGTCCGTCTTGTGCTTGGCGTACATCGCCAGGTACCGCCCATCCGGACGGATCAGCAGGGCAGGGACATTGTGATCGTCCGATTCGAGCTGCCCGTGGAGCACGTGGACGCGGCTTTCGCCGGTCGCCAGGTCCAGGACAGCAATCTCGATGTTGCCGCCGCGGCTTTCGCCTCCCGGCCCCTCGGGCGCAGCCACCGACCCCACCAGCAGTGTGTTGTTGGCCGGATCCACCAGCGCACGCTCGTCCTGGAACCAGCACCAGGCACCGTTGTCGTTAATGAGCACGGGAGCGTTCGTCATTGAGGGTCCTCGGGTTGTATCGATTCAAAATGTTATCGATCTCATATTAGCCATTTTGTTATCGAAAACATAGTGCCGAAGCCGGGCAGCCTGCGCGACTAGCGCAGCGGACCGACGGCCACAGCGATCCCTTGATGAGCCCTGCCTACGCGGCGTAACCTGCGCAGTAAGGCAACGCAACGGCGGCCTCGGGTACGGAGGGGACAGATGAATCTACTGAGCCAGATTTTCGCCGGGACCACCGCCCTCACCCTGTTCGGCGTCGGATTACTGGAGATTTTCCGTCACGGCGACCGCCGCTTTTTCAGGATTTTTCTGATTAAGCCCGATGATGTTCCGGCCGTGCGCATGTGGGCCATGAACATTGGTGCCTACAACATCACCTTTGCGCTGGGCATTGCCTCAGGCCTGTGGATGGTGAATGTCTCAGGCGATGCGACCGCCGGCTCAGCGATCGTGCTTTTCTGCTGCGCGAGCCAGTTCCTGCTGGGCATCTGGCTGTGGATCACCGAAAAGCGCCTGCTCATCAGTGCAATCGGACAGGCCCTGGGTCCCGGCCTGGCGCTGGTCTTCTACATCTTCCTGCGGTGAAGCCGGGCAACGGTGAAGCCGGGCAGCGGCGAGAGCTGCCGCCCGGCTTGGTCCGCAGAGCGGATTACAGCTCGACGGTGCCGCTTTCGCCAACACTCATGCGGCTGTTGGTCACCTTGGACTTCACCCACTGGAGCACCGTAGCAGCGGTACCGCCGGGGCTGGTCCAGTATTCCGCGGAGTCCGAATCGACGCGGAGCAGGCACACCTCGGGGGTGTCCGGGCCGTCCGGGAACCACGCCTCCACCACCTGGTTCCACATTTCGTGGATCTTGGCGCGGTCCGTGATCACTTCGGCGGTTCCGGCCACGGAAACCCACTCCGTGCTCTTGCCGAACGATACGTTCACGCGCGGGTCCGCGCGGACATGGGCGACCTGCGAGGTGCTGAGGCCCGTGAAGAACCACATGTCGCCGTCGTCCTTCACATCCTGAACGGCCAGCGGCCGGCTGACGAGGGCGCCTTCTTCATTGATGGTGGTCAACATTCCGATATGGGAATCGTTGATGATGTCCGTAACTTTGCCGATCTTCTCAGTGTCCGTCATGCTCTCACCTCGTTCTGGGTTGCAGGGGAAGTTCCCCGTTCGCCAGCCTATTGGTAAGCATGCTTATTTTCCACCTTAGAAGTGGGCTCCGTCAGCCTTGACAGCCAGGACGGGGCGGTCCGCCTGCATCAGGATCCGCTGGGCGTGGCTGCCCAGGATGAATTTGCCCACCTGGGTGCGGTGCCGCAGGCCGATGACGATCAACGAGGCGTTGGCCTCCCGGGCCACATCGAGGAACTCATCGGCCAGATCATGCAGGTACGGCGGCTGGATCACTGTGGCACGGACCCCTGCCTCCGCGGCACGGGCGGCTGCCCTCTCCATCACGTCCTCCGACGCGACGGACTTGTCCACCAGGGCGCCTTCCCTGGCCGAGTTGACGATCACCAGGTCCTCATTGCGCAGCTTTGCTTCGGCGATGCCGGCTACGAGGGCGGCATCCCCTGCGGGGGTGGGGACGAATCCGACGATGATGCTCATACCTTCTCCTTGATGTCCGGTGTGACGGCTGGTGGTGCATTAGATGATTTGCGCTTCGCGATGGCACCGCGGATGACCGGCAGCACTGCTACCAGGACAAAGACCAGCAGCAGGGTGGCCGAAATGGGACGGCCGAAGAAGCCCAGGGGATCGCCGCCGAAGACCAGCAGGGAGCGGCGCATGGAGCTTTCCAGCAGTTCGCCCAGGACGAAGGCCAGCACGAGCGGACCCGGTTCGAAGCCGAACTTCTTCATGAGGTAGCCCACGATGCCGAAGACCACTACGAGGGTGACATCGAACATGCTGTTGTTGATGGTGTAGGCACCCAGCAAGGTGATCAGCGCGGTGACCGGCGCCAGGATGGCTGCCCGGACGCGGAGGATTTTCACGAAGATTCCCACCAGCGGCAGGCTCATGATCAGCAGCAGGATGTTGCCGATGTACATGGAGTTCACCACGCCCCAGAAGAGCTCCGGGTTCTGCTCCACCAGCTGCGGCCCGGGGGTGACCCCCTGGATCAGCAGGGCACCGAACATCAGCGCCATGGTGGCATTCGCGGGGATGCCGAGGGTCAGCAGCGGGATGAAGGACGAGGTGGCGGCGGCGTTGTTGGCCGTTTCCGGGCCGGCCACACCCTCGGGCGCACCCTTGCCGAAACGCTCCGGCTGCTTGGCCCGCTTTTTCTCCATCGCGTAGGAGGCCATGGAGGCAATGGTGGCGCCGCCGCCGGGGAGGATTCCCAGGAAGAAGCCGAGGACGGAGCCACGGCCGATTGCACCGGAGGCCTGCTTGAGGTCCTTGCGTGAGGGCCAGACGTTGGTGACCTTGGACGGCGCCTTCGCGGCCCGGTGGCGTTCCTCCAGGTTGTAGAGGATCTCACCGAGGCCGAAGATGCCCATGGCGATCGGCACGAAATCGATGCCGTCGGCCAGTTGCAGGCTGCCGAACGTGAAGCGGCTTTCGCCGGTGAAGATGTCGCGGCCCACCGTGGCGAGCAAAAGTCCCAGGGCCGCGGCGATAAGCGCCTTGGCTTTCGAACCGCTGCTGATGGTTGCCACGAGGAGGATGCCGAGCAGTGCCAGGGCCGTGTATTCGGGCGGGCCGAAGTCCAGGGCGAAGCTGGCCACGATGGGCGCCAGGAAGGTCAGGCCGATGATGGCTGCGGTGCCGCCAATGAAGGAGCCGATCGATGCCACCCCCAGTGCGGTGCCGGCTTTGCCCTGCTTGGCCATCTGGTAACCGTCGAAAACGGTGACAACCGAGGACGCTTCACCGGGAAGGCGCAGCAGCACGGAGGTGATGGTGCCGCCGTACTGGGCGCCGTAGAAGATGCCGGCCAGCATGATGATGGCGGTGACGGGCTCCACGTTGTATGTGAGCGGAAGAAGGATGGCGATGGTTGCCGCGGGCCCCAGTCCGGGCAGCACACCGATCAGCATGCCGATCACCACGCCGATCAGGCAGTACAGGAGGTTGGTCGGCTCCAGGACAACCGCAAATCCGTTAATAACGGGATTCAGAAAATCCACGGGGGTCTCCTAGAAGAGGTGGGGGACGGAGGTGTTGAGGGCGAGGACGAAAATCGCGTAAAAGGAAATCACGACGGCGGCACTGACTACCAGCGTTGAGCGCCACGTTTCGCCACCCAGGAAGCGCATCCAGATGATGCAGAGCACCAGGGCCGGCAGTTCAAAGCCGATCAGGGGCATCAGCGACACCATGGCGGCGAGCGTTACGAGCCCTGTCAGCGGTGCGGTGGACATGCGGGTGAATTTTTCCGCATCCCGGTTGTGCCGCCCAGCGATCAGCTGGAACAGTCCCAGGGCCACCATGACGGTGCTGATGACGAAGGGCCAGAGGCCGGGCTGGGGTTTGTCCGGGGTGCCAAGCCCCATCGTTATGGACAGGGCTGCTGCTGCGATGCCAACTGCAAGGACCACCAGGGATGATGCGGCGTTGGCCAGGGCTCCTGCTGCGGGTGGCTTTTCTTCTTCCCACTGGGCGGCAAGCTGTTCCGGCGTCAGGTCATCAAGGAGCTCGTCCGAAATGGCGTGGGGGGCCTTCCCGCCGGAGGCAGCCGTTTCGTGGCTGCCTCCGGCGGGCACTGCGGGTGTTCCTTTCACAGGAATCACTTAGTTCCGCTGAGGCTGATGTCGTACTTCTCCACCAGTTCCTTGTACTTTGCTGCGTAGCTCTTCCACTCGGTCACAACTTCTTCGCCGGAGATTTCCTTCGGCGTCAGCGAGTTCTTCTTGTTGAACTCCTTGTAAGCGTCTGACTTGAAGGCTTCCTGGAACGACGCGAGAAGCTTGTCCTTGACCTCCTGCGGTGTGCCCTTCGGGGCAGCCACTGCCCGGTACTGGGCAACGGGAACGTCGAAACCGGCTTCCTTTGCCGTAGGAGTGTCCGGGAGGAAGCTGGTGCGTTCCTCAGAGAAGACCAGGAGCGGTGAGACCTTTCCGGCCTGAATCTGCGGCATCGCTTCGCCGAGCTGGATGGTGGCAAGCTCCACCTGGTTGCCGAGCACTGCCGTCAGGGCGGGCTTTCCGCTGTCGAAAGGGATATCCGTACCCTTGACGTCAGCCTGCTTGAAGAGCACGGTCTGGGCCAGCTGGCTTCCGGTGCCCACGCCGGTGGTGCCGAAGGTGACGTTGCGGCCGGCGTCGGCTACATCCTTGAACGTCTTGAACCCGGACTCGGTGCTGGCAACCAGGACGTAATCGTCCTGCGAGAGTCCGGCAATGATGTCCAGGTCGTCGATGTTCACGGCCTCATCGGCGGAGACAGCCAGGGGCGTGATGGTGATCAGGGACGCGTTGAGCAGGACCAGTTCCTGGCCGTCTGCAGGCTTGCCCGCAACTTCCTTGGTGGCCAGGGCACCGTTGGCGCCGGGCTTGTTCACTACAGGCATCGGCTGGCCGAGCGTCTTGGAAGCGCCTTCGGCGAGGGCCCGGGCGATGAGGTCGGTACTGCCGCCTGCTGCCTGGCCCACCGAGAGGCTCACGGGGCCGGTGGGGTATTTGGCGGAATCAGCCGTAGCGCCGCCGGCCACGTTGCCGCAGGCAGTAAGCGCCAGCAGGGTGACGGCGGAGGCCGCGCCCAGAAGGGTGCGGCGTGTGGGGAAGTGCATCATTGGTACTCCTCATAGAGATTCGGGGCAAACCCGGTACTTCGCTGTGAACCGAATCACTTCTGGCTCGCTCACCGACTATAGAGAGGCGTTATGATGCATGTCTAAGCCCTAATATGCATCAAGTGATACCCGAAAGGCATCATGTTTACTTTCGACCAACTGGCCGGCTTCATCGCGGTCGCGGAGGAGCTTCACTTCGGACGGGCAGCAGAGAAGCTGAATATGACCCAGCCCCCGCTCAGCCGCCAGATCCAGAAACTGGAGAAGAGCATCGGCACCGAACTGCTGGAACGCGATAACCGCAAGGTGCAGCTCACTCCGGCCGGGGCTGCTTTCCTGGACGAAGCCAAGCGGCTCATGGCCCTGGCGCAGCGGGCCCCTGTCACTGCCCGCCGGATCGCCACCGGCCGCTCGGGGGTATTGCGGGTGGGGTTTACGGCCGCCAGTGGCTTCAGCATCCTTGGACCGCTCCTGGAGGAAATCGCGTCCATCGTGCCGGAGGTGGACATCGATCTCCAGGAGCTGGTGACCGGGGAACAGATCCAGCGGCTGCTGACGGGTGAGCTCGATCTTGGGTTGGCCCGCCCACCGTTCGACCGCGAGGTTTTCGATTCGCACCTGCTCTACCGCGAGGCAATGGTGCTGGCCGTACCAACCGGCCACCGCCTGGCTGAACTTTCAGGGCCCGTAGCGGACGATGACCTCCGGGACGAGCCCATCATTATGCATTCCCCCACCAAGGCCGCCTACTTCTACGATCTGGTCATCCGGATGCACTCCATCCAGCACGGAAACGTGGTTCATACAGTGAGCCAGATTCTGACGATGGTCTCGCTGGTGGCGGCCAAGAGGGGTGTGGCTTTTGTCCCGCACTCGGCCACCCTGCTGGCCATCAAGGGCGTGGAATTCCTTCCGCTGGCCGGCGCCAGCGGGGAGGAACCGGTGGAGCTTCACGCCATCTGGAACCGCAAGGTGGCCAACCCCGCCCTGCGGCGGCTCCTGAGGGACCTGGAATTCAGGACGGATTAGCGGCACCAGGCTTCGGCATGATGATGCCTTCCGGGTATCAATCGATACGAAATGAACCTTAGACAGGCATCATGTTGGCTGCCTACTCTGGACAGGAATCAGCATCCAGCCGCTCCGACGCAGTCACCACGCGGCATTCAGACAGAGGACAACATCGTGGCAAAGTACACCCCCCAGGAATTGGCAGACACCCTCAAGGAAGGCCTGCTGTCGTTCCCGGTGACCGCGTTCGATGCGCAGCTGCAGTTCGACGAGGAAAACTACCGTAAGCACCTTGCCTGGCAGGCGAGCTTCCCCGTTGCTGGCCTGTTCGCAGCGGGCGGTACCGGCGAAGGCTTCTCCCTCACACCGGCAGAATCTGAGCGTGTGGTCCGCGCCGCCGTCGACGAAGTTGGCAGCATTGTCCCCGTTCTCGCCTCGGCCGGCGGCTCCACGGCCCAGGCCATCGAGAATGCCAAAGCTGCAGAGGCAGCCGGCGCCGACGGCCTCCTGCTCCTCCCGCCCTACCTGACCGAAGCGGACCAGGGCGGCCTGATTGATCACGTCAGCGCCATCTGCAGTTCCACGTCCCTGGGCGTCATCATCTACAACCGCGCCAACGCCATCTACAAGGACACCACCGTGGCCACCCTCGCGGACCGGCACGAAAACCTGATCGGCTTCAAGGATGGCGTGGGCGACCTTGAACACGATGCCCGCGTGTACGCCAAGCTCGGCGACCGCCTCTTCTACCTCGGCGGCCTTCCCACTGCGGAAACCTTCGCCCTCCCGCTGCTCCAGCTCGGCATGAGCACCTATTCGTCCGCCATGTACAACTTCGTCCCGCAGTTCGCCCTGGACTTCTACCAGGACGTCCGCAACAACGACCGCGTGGCCGTGAACAAGAAGCTCAACGACTTCGTCATCCCGTACCTGGACATCCGCGACCGCGTGAAGGGTTACTCCGTGTCCATCGTCAAGGGCGGCCTGGACGCAATCGGCCGCTCCGCCGGCGGCGTCCGTCCGCCGCTGCAGAACCTGGCACCGCAGGACTTCGCAGACCTCAAGGCCCTCATCGCCAGCATTTCCTGATCAACTGGTCCTTGATCTCCCGCACTTGATCACCCCCTCTTAGGAGTAACCACAGTGACACTCACCGGACATTCCCTGATCGCCGGGCAGCCCGTCGCCGGAAGCGGCAAGACCGCTTTTGGCTTCAACCCCGCCACCAACGAACAGCTCGACCCCGCCTATTCGCTGATCACCGAGGAACAGCTGACGACGGCGACCTCCGCCGCCGCTGCCGCTTACCCCTCCTTCAGCACTTTGGACCCCGAAACGCATGCTTCGTTCCTCGAGGCCATCGCGGACAACATCGAGGCCATCGGCGAGGAACTCACCATCCGCGCCGGCCAGGAAACCGGCCTGCCCGCCGCCCGCCTGACCGGCGAACGCGCCCGCACCACCGGCCAGCTCCGCCTCTTCGCCGCCGTGGTCCGCCAAGGCGACTTCCGCGGCGTCCGCATCGACCCGGCCCTCCCCGGACGCACCCCCATGCCCCGGGCCGACATCCGCCAGCGCCAGATCCCGCTGGGCCCGGTCGCGGTGTTCGGTGCCAGCAACTTCCCGTTGGCCTTCTCGACGGCGGGCGGAGACACCGCCTCCGCCCTCGCCGCCGGCTGCCCGGTCGTCTTCAAAGCCCACAACGCCCACCCCGGCACCAGCGAACTCGTTGGCCAGGCGATCGCCAAAGCCGTCAAGGACTTCGGCCTGCACCCCGGCGTCTTCTCCTTGATCTACGGCCCAGGCGCCAGCATCGGCCAGGCCCTCGTGGCCGATCCCGCCATCAAGGCCGTGGGCTTCACCGGCTCCCAGAGCGCTGGCATCGCCCTGATGCGCACCGCCGCCGCGCGCCCCGAACCGATCCCGGTCTACGCGGAAATGTCCTCCCTGAACCCGGTCTTCGTCTTCGAAGGCGCCCTCACCGGCTCCGCCGAGCAGATCGATGCCCTGGCCCAGCAGTACGTCACCGCCGTCACCGGCAGCTCCGGCCAGCTCTGCACCTCCCCCGGACTCCTGTTCGCCCCCGAAGGCGAACTGGGCGACAAACTCGCTGCCGCCGTCGGACGCGCCATCTCCACCTGCGCCGGCCAGACCATGCTCACCGAAGGCATCGCCGCGTCCTGGAACCAGGGAGCCGAAGCACTCGGCTCCGCCGCCGGCGTCGACGTCGTAGGGCAAGGCACCCAGGGCCCCACCGAAAACGCCCCGGCACCCACCATCTTCGGCACGCAGGTCCGGGACTTCGTCACCAACCATGTCCTGCACGAGGAAATCTTCGGCGCCGCGTCTTTGGTGATCCGCTACTCCTCCACCGAGGAACTCCTCGAGGCCATCAACCGGCTCGAAGGCCAGCTCACCGCTTCCCTGCAGCTCACCGAGGCGGACTACGCGACGGCGGCGCCCCTGATCCCGGCGCTGGAACAGAAAGTGGGCCGCATCATCGTCAACGGCTGGCCCACCGGCGTCGAAGTGGGCCACGCCATGGTCCACGGCGGACCCTTCCCCGCCACCTCCGACACCCGCACCACCTCCGTGGGCACCCTCGCGATCAACCGCTTCCTGCGGCCGGTCGCCTACCAGAACATCCCCCAGGAACTCCTCCCCGCATCACTGCAGGACGAAAACCCCTGGCACCTGAACCGACGCATCGACGGCACCGTCGTCGCTGCAGATGCAGAGGTCAACGCATGAGCAATCAGCCCACCATTACCCAAGTGGAAGTGGTCCCGGTCGCCGGGCACGACAGCATGCTGATGAACCTCAGCGGCGCCCACGGGCCGTTCTTCACCCGGAACATCGTCATCGTGACCGACTCGGACGGGCGGACCGGCCTAGGCGAAGTGCCCGGCGGCGAAAAGATCAAGACCACCATCGAGGAAGCCGGTGCGCTCATCACCGGCCAGCCGGTTGCCCGTTACCGTTCCCTGCTGCGGGAGGTTGCGGCCGAGTTTGCCGACCGCGACGCCGGCGGGCGCGGCCTGCAGACTTTCGACCTGCGCACCACCGTCCACGCCGTCACCGCCGTCGAGTCCGCCTTGCTGGACCTGCACGGCCAGTTCCTCGGCGTACCCGTCGCTGAACTCCTCGGCGACGGCCAGCAGCGCAGCTCCGTGCCGATGCTCGGCTACCTTTTCTTCATCGGTGACCACGCCAAGACTGACCTTCCCTACCTCGTTGAGGACGCGCCGGCGGACCGCTGGGAAAAGCTGCGCCGCCAGGAAGCCATGACGCCGGAGGCAGTGGTGGCGTTGGCCGAAGCTGCCCAGGAACGCTACGGCTTCAGCGACTTCAAGCTCAAGGGCGGCGTGCTGTCCGGCGACGACGAAGTTGATGTTGTCACTGCCCTCGCCAAGCGCTTCCCCGAGGCACGCGTGACCCTCGACCCGAACGGCGGCTGGCTCCTGGAGGAGGCCATCCGCCTCGGCAAACGGATGCAGGGCGTAGTGGCTTATGCAGAGGATCCGTGCGGCGCCGAAGGACGCTTCTCCGGCCGCGAGGTGATGGCTGAATTCCGCCGCGCCACCGGGCTGAAGACCGCCACCAACATGATCGCCACGGACTGGCGGGAAATGTCGCACGCCATCCGCAGCAACGCCGTGGACATCCCGCTGGCCGATCCGCACTTCTGGACCATGCACGGCTCGGTCCGGGTGGCGCAGCTGTGCAACGAGTTCGGCCTGACCTGGGGATCGCACTCGAACAACCACTTCGACATCTCGCTGGCCATGTTCACGCACACCGGCGCCGCGGCTCCGGGCGAGATCACGGCGCTGGACACGCACTGGATCTGGCAGGACGGGCAGGGGCTCACCAAGAACCCGCTGCAGATCCGCGATGGCGCCATCTCGGTGCCCGACGCACCCGGACTCGGCATCGAACTGGACCGCGATGCCCTGGGCAAGGCGCACGAGCTGTACCTGCAGCACGGCCTCGACGCCCGCGATGACAGCATCGGCATGCAGTACTACATCGACGGCTGGACGTTCGACCCGAAGCGGCCCTGCCTGGTCCGGTAGAAGCACTCCGACCACCCAGCTTCCGCACGGCCGCTCCTCCCACAACAGGAGTCGGCCGTGCGGACTCCCAACAATTGAACAGAAGGGCGCACTGTGGGCGGCGTTGTCTCCGGAATACTGATCGTCTCCGCCGTCATTGCCGTGGGCTATTTCGCCGCCCGGCTGAAAATCCTGGGGCCTGAAGTCCAGGGTGCCCTGACCCGCACGGCGTTTTACATCACCAATCCGGCGCTCCTCTTTACCGTTGTGGCCGGCAGCGATATCCGCGCCGCCCTGGGAACGGATGCCCCGCTGGCGCTTCTCTCCGCAGCGATCGTGGGGCTCCTGTATTGCCTGCTCAGTTTCCTGTTCTTCCGCAGGCCCGTGGCTGAAACCGCCGTCGGCGCCATGGCCAGCAGCTATGCAAACGCCAACAACATCGGCATTCCGGTTTCCCTCTACGCCGTGGGCACCGCGCAGCACGTGGCGCCGGTGCTGCTGGTCCAACTGCTGGTCATGGCACCGTTCTATCTCACGGTGCTGGGGCTGGCGTCCGGCTCCAAGATCTCATGGCGGAAGGTGCTGCTCCAGCCGTTCGGCAATCCAATGATCATCGCCTCCGGGCTGGGAGGCACCCGACCTCCTGCAGAAGCCGATCGACATGCTTGCCGGCGGTGCGGTACCCATGGTGCTGCTGGCGTTCGGCCTGTCCCTGGCGGGCAGGGCGCCGCTGCAGAAGGGTGACGGGCGGACCGAAACGCTCGTCGCCACGTTCCTGAAGATCGCCGGGATGCCATTCATTGTCTGGGTCCTTGGCCGCTTTGTGTTTGGTCTTGAGGGGGAGCATCTCCTCGCCAGCGTCATCATGGCCGCGCTCCCCACTGCCCAGAACGTGTTCCTCTTCGCCTCCCCGTACGGCCGCGGCACCACCGTGGCCCGCGATGTCATCCTTTGCACCACTATTCTCAGCGTGGGCGCGCTGCTGGTTGTTGCCTGGCTGGTCTGACCTCGCTGGCTACCGGGGTTGGCTTCGGTTCTGAAACCCCCCGCCAGCTGAGTTTCTGGCACCAAAGCCCTCCAACCTTAAATGTCAGACCCCCTTGAGAGAGTATTCCCATGGAAGCTTTTAGGGTTCAGGGCGCGGAACACGGCGGCCAATCCGCCCTGCTCACGCGGGCTGAATGGCCTATTGCTGCCGGGCTTGCGGAGGCCATCGCCGTTGTGAAGGAGGCCGCCGCGGCCGGGCCGGACTTCCTGGCCATGGCGGGCTACGCGGAAGCCGCCGAGTACGCCAGCCAGGTCGAGGAGCTCTCCCGGTCTGTGGAGTACCTGCAGACCCTCGGTGCCGGAGCCGTGGACCGCACCCGCACCCAGGCCATCACCGAGTCACCAGCTGCGTCCGGTCCCGCTGTTCCGTTTGCTTCGCATTTTCCGGCGTCGCCGGCTGATGACGGGTGCCGGAACACTGCGGAGTTCCTGCGTGCCCGGCTCCGAATCAGTGCCGCCGAAGCCCACCGACGGATCCAGCTCGCACACTCGGTGCTTCCCCGGCCCGGGATCACCGGCCACACCCAGTCCGCCGAACGCCCGGACCTCGCTACCGCCCTTGCCGCGGGGACCGTCGCATCCCGCCCTGCGACCATCATCACCCTGGCCCTGGACCGCGTCCGGCACCACGCCACCGAGGACACCACGTCCCGGATGGAACACGCCCTGACCCGCGCCGCCGCAGAAAACGACGCCGACTTCCTCACCCGCATCGCCCGCCGCTGGACCGAAGCAATCGACCAGGACGGCACCGAACCCACCGAACGCGAACTCCACCACCGGCAAGGCGCCTTCCTCCGCCAACAACGCCGCGGACTGCACCACCTGGAAATCTTCGCTACACCCGACCAATACGAACACCTCCTGACGGTCATGAACACGGCCACCAACCCCCGCACGCACTCCACAACAGATGCAGAGAACACCAACAACACAGTCGCCGGCGGTACCAGCCACACCGAGACCGGCAGCGGGCTGGACGGCGGAGCCACCCACGGCACCGGCAGCGCCCCTGATACCAACCTCGACCGGCGGACCCGGCCCCAGCAACTCCTCGACGGCCTCGTCGGCGCCTGCAAGGCAGCATTGGCCACCGGCACGCTCCCCGCGGCAGGAGGGCTCCGCCCGCAGATCATGGTCACCATCGACTACCGCGACCTCCTGGACCGGCTCGAATACGCCACAGCACAAGGACCCCGCTACCGCTCCCAAACACCCACGGCCACCAGCCCTGGCAGCATTCCCGGGACCGGAACCCCGGACCCTCTCCGCATCCCCGGCGCCGGATTATTCGTGTTCACCGGTCCCGTCACCGCCGCCACCGTCCGCAAGATCGCCTGCGACGCGGACATCATCCCAGTCCTGCTCGGCAGCGAAGGACGGATCCTGGACATCGGCCGCACCACTCGGATCTTCCCGCCCCACATCCGCAAAGCCATCACCGCCCGCGACCACGGCTGCGCCTTCCCCGGCTGCAACATCCCCGCGCCCTGGTGCGAAGCCCACCACATCACCTACTGGTCACACGGCGGAACCACCAGCACCGACAACGGCACCCTGCTCTGTACCCATCACCACCACCTCATCCACAAAGAACAATGGAAAATCCAGGTCAAAAGCGGGATCCCCTGGTTCATTCCGCCACCCCACATTGACCCCGGCCAAAGACCCCAACGAAACCACCACCAAACCTAAGCCGCTACTCAGGTCCAGGCAGATAGCGAAGGGGGCACACCTTCCTCCTGCTACTTGTATTACAAGTCTAAGACTTGTACTCTAAGTAGGAGGGCAACGCAGCCCGGACAGCCTGCTTTCGAGGAGCACCCATGAGCACCGTAGACCTCATCCGCCACGTTAAACTTTCCACCGCGAGGCTCCCCCTCGCCGTCCCCATCAGTGACGCCAAGGTGTTCACCGGGCGCCAGAAGCCCATGACCGAGGTGGTCTTCCTCTTCGCCGAGATCACCACCGAACAGGGTCACAGCGGTATTGGCTTCAGCTACTCCAAGCGCGCCGGCGGCCCCGCCCAGTACGCCCACGCCAAGGAGGTCGCCGAAGGCATCATCGGCGAGGACCCCAACGACATCGGCAAGCTCTACACCAAGCTCCTGTGGGCCGGCGCCTCCGTTGGCCGCTCCGGTGTCGCCACCCAGGCCCTGGCGGCCATCGACATCGCCCTGTACGACCTCAAGGCCAAGCGCGCCGGCCTCCCGCTTGCCAAGTTCCTGGGCTCCTACCGTGACTCCGTCCAGACGTACAACACCTCTGGCGGCTTCCTCAACGCCTCCCTGGACGAGGTCAAAGCCCGCGCCACAGTCCTCCTGGACGAAGGGATCGGCGGCATCAAGATCAAGGTGGGCCTCCCGGACAGCGCCGAGGACCTGCGCCGCGTCGCCGGAATCCGCGAACACATCGGCTGGGACGTCCCCCTGATGGTGGACGCCAACCAGCAGTGGGACCGCGCCACCGCCCTGCGCATGGGGCGCCAGCTAGAGGAATTCAACCTCATCTGGATCGAGGAGCCGCTGGACGCCTACGACTTCGAGGGCCACGCCCACCTGGCCAACGTCCTGGACACCCCCATCGCCACCGGCGAAATGCTTGCATCAGTCGCCGAGCACAAGGGCCTCATCAATGCCAACGGCTGCGACATCATCCAGCCGGATGCACCGCGCGTCGGCGGCATCACCCAGTTCCTCCGCCTTGCTGCCCTCGCGGACGAGCGCGGACTGGGACTGGCACCGCACTTCGCCATGGAGATCCACCTTCACCTGGCCGCCGCGTACCCGCGCGAGCCCTGGGTGGAGCACTTCGACTGGCTGGACCCGCTGTTCAACGAACGCCTCGAAACCAAGAACGGCCGCATGATCGTTCCGGACCGCCCAGGCCTCGGCGTGACCCTCAGTGACCAGGCCCGCGCCTGGACCACCGAGTCCGTGGAGTTCGGCGCGTAACCTTGAACGCATGAGCCGGAACCTGACCGCGGACCTCGCCGCTGACCTGCGCACCCGCATTGTGGACGGCGCTATCCAGCCCGGCGACAAGCTGCCCAGCGAGAACGCGCTGATGGGCGAATTCAGCGTGAGCCGCACCGTGGTGCGCTCGGCGCTGACCCGGCTCCAGGCCGAGGGACTGGTGGAAACCGAACGTGGGCGGGGCAGCTTCGCGCTGACCCCGCCCGACGACGGCCCCCAGCCGGTACCGGGCAGCCGGCCCGTGGCCAGCATCGAGGACCGGCTCCACCTGCTGGAATTCCGCATGGGCGTGGAGGCGGAGGCCGCGGCGCTGGCCGCGCGCAACCACTCCGACCGTCAACTCCGGGCAGTCAATGCGGCCCTGGAGCAGTTCACGGCGAGTTCGGACCACCCTGGCCATGCCATGAAGTTCGACTTTGAGTTCCACCGTGCCATCGCCGCGGCGTCGGGGAATCCGTTCTACTCGGACTGCCTTGCGGCCCTGGGGCAGACCATGATCGCCATGCCGCGCACCCGGCTGATGACCGGCGTCGAGCATTACGCCCGCGACCACTTCGATCAGGTGGTGCATGAGCACCGTTCCATCGCTGCCGCCATCGCCGATGGCGATGAAACAGCCGCTGCCGCTGCCATGCGGAGTCATCTGGCGAACTCACGACGCCGGTTCAAGGCTTCGGTGCGTCCGCCGGCGGAGTAGCCACTGGGCCCTGACGCGACATGATGCCGTAGCGGCATCACCTAATGCCATATACGTGTTGGACGGGCATCGAAGTTCCTGAATAAAGTGGTTGCACTCGCTGTGGTGCGGACCAGGGCACTCAAAGCGCGCCCGCTGGCCCAACCGCCATGTTTAAGGAATTCCCCCCATGCAGTCTGTAGACACCGCTGTCACGGATGTGGCCCTGGCCACGAAGAAGTTTTTCAAGCGGGTCCTGCCCATCATGCTGGTCATGCTGGTGTGCAATCAGCTCAACCGCTCCAATATCGGCTACGCCCACGAGCACCTCGAGGCCGACGTCGGCATCGGCGCCGCGGCCTACGGCTTTGGCGCAGGCCTCTTCTTCATCGCCTACGCCATCTTCGAACTTCCCAGCAACGTGATGATGGAGAAGTACGGCGCCAAGGTATGGCTGGCCCGCATCATGGTCAGCTGGGGCATCGTGTCTTTCCTGATGGCCTTTGTGCAGAACGAAATGATGTTCTACGTGCTCCGGTTCCTGCTGGGCGCGGCCGAGGCAGGCTTCTTCCCCGCAGTGATCTTCTACTTCGCCCGCTGGGTTCCCGCCGGCCAGCGCGGCAAAGCGACCGCCATCTTCATTGCCGGCTCCTCCATCGCCGCGGCACTGTCCGGTCCCATCGCCGGCCTTCTCCTCAGCCTCCACGATGTCCTGGGGATCCGGGGCTGGCAGTGGCTGTTCGGTTTTGAAGGGCTGCTCTCCGTGGTGGTGGGCATCGTGGTGTTTTTCCTGCTGGATGCCAAGATCCAGGACGCCAAGTGGCTCTCGGCCGGCGAAAAGACCGCCCTGGCCAAGGCCATCGCTGACGAGGACGCGCAGCACGCCACCACTGACGGCGGGAAGGTGAACCGCTGGAAGATGCTGCTCAACCCGCAGATCCTGCTGCTCTGCGGCATCTACTTCTCGGTACAGCTCTCCATCTACGCCAACACCTTCTGGCTGCCCACCATCGTCAAGCAGATTCCGGGCACTACTGACCTGAGCGTCGGCTTCCTGTCCTCGATCCCGTGGGTATGTGCCGTCGTCGCGATGTATTTCGCCGCCAGGATGCAGGACAAGGCAAAGTCCAAGAAGCCGCTGCTGGTGGCAGCACTCCTGGTCGCCGCCGTCGGAACCCTCGCCGCGGCCATGGCCACCCCGGTCCTCGCCCTCGTCTTCCTGGCCATCGCCGCCATGGGCTTCAAGAGCGCTTCACCACTGTTCTGGACGATTCCGCAGTCCGGCCTGCACCCGTTGGTGCTGGCCCCGGCCATCGCCACCATCAACTCGCTGGGCAACCTGGGCGGCTTTGTGGCCCCGTTCGGCTTCGGCCTGATCAAGGAGGCCACGGGCAGTGTGGTTCCGGGCCTGTTCGCTTTGGCCGCTGCGTCCACCGTGGCCGCCGGCCTGGTCTACTTCCTCAAGGAACGCCGCAGCACGCCGCCTTCGCTTTCAGAGACGCAGTCACATGAGCAGGAGGCGGAGCCCGGCAAGGGTGCCGCCTCGGCCGTCTCGGATTCCCTGGAGCCTGTGCCCGCCCGCTAAGGGCCTCCAAGTGTAGGGGGCGGCCTGCGCGGACTCGGCAGCAGGCCGCCCCAGCAGCAGGCAAGTTCCCGGACGCAAAAGAACCCCGGTCAGAAGACCGGGGTTCTTTTTGTGTTTGCGTGCGCGAGGGGGGATTTGAACCCCCACGCCCTTTCGGACACTGGCACCTGAAGCCAGCGCGTCTGCCGTTCCGCCACTCGCGCGCAACTTCTTTTCCATGATTTACGGCCCCTTTCCGGGAACCGCAACCTTGTAAAAGCAGCGAGATCAAGCATAACGGACATCGGCGGCAAAACACCAATTGAGGGCAGCGGCGCCGTCGCAGTGCCCTGCGGAACGGCGCTTCGGAGGTCTGCACATTGAACTTTTCCCGGCGCCCGGCCGTTGGGGATTAAGGTCATTCACAGGCCTGCCCAGTAGTATCTGATGTAGTAGTGCCTGCCGCGCTCCGGCTGGCCACTGCGTTCTGAACATTGATCCGGATTCTGTTCCGGAGCGAAAACTACCCCGCAACCGGGAGGAAAGGAGAAGGACCATGGGATTGCTGGACAAGGTCGAGCGCGGCATCGAAAAAGCCGTCCGCGGTGTCTTCTCCACAGGCTCGCGCGCCCAGGTTGAACCTGTGGAAATCGCCAGCCGCCTCCGCCGCGAAGTAGACAACAAAGCCCTCACCATCGCGGCCGGACGCACCCTGGCCCCGAACGTCTTCGACGTCCAGCTCAGTGATGAGGACTTCAGGCGGGCCCAGGACTGGGGTACGCCGCTGGCCGAGGAACTCTGCGACGTCGTCATCAACCACGTCCGGAGCCAGGGTTATACGCTCCAGGGATCCGTGCGGATTTCCTTCCGCCGGGCCGAGGACATGCGGGCCGGGGACTTCGAGATTGTCTCTTCCACCGAAAAGGCCAAGGGCGGGCCAGGCACCGCGGCACCACGGCCCAACCTCCCGGCAGCTCCCAGCCGCCCGCCCGTGCGGCTCCAGCCCGTTCTGGACATCGATGGCCAGCGCTATTCCCTCAACGCGCCGTCCATCGTCCTGGGCCGTTCCTCGGAGGCGGATATCCTCGTTGATGACACCGGGGTTTCGCGCCGGCATCTTGAGATTCGGACCGCCAGCGGAGTCACCAGCGCCGTGGATCTGGGTTCCACGAACGGCAGCTACGTCAACGGCCACAAGGTTGCCGGCAGCACAGAATTGACCGACGGTTCCACCATCACCATGGGACGGACAAAAATCATCTTTCGCCTTCTGCCCGCCAACTCCGGTGGCCGCCCATGAGTGAACTGACCATCACCGCGCTCCGGTTCGGCTTCCTGATCCTGCTCTGGGTCCTCATTTTCAGCATCGTCTCGGCCATGCGCCGCGACCTCATGGTTGGCCGCAAGGCCGCCGCCGGCACACCAACAGCGCGGCAGGTCCGCAAAAACCCTGAACTCGCCGAGGCACCCGCGCCGCCGCAGAAGCAGCAGGCCCATCAGTTGGTAGTCACAGAAGGTCCCCTCAAGGGGACCACCATCCCGCTGGCAGCCAGCCCCATCCTCCTGGGCCGCGCCCAGGAAGCCACCCTGGTGCTTGAGGACGATTACGCCTCCGGCCGGCACGCCCGGCTCTTTCCCCAGGGCAGCCGCTGGTTCATCGAGGACCTCGGCTCCACGAACGGCACCTACCTCGCCGATCAGCAACTTACCCGGGCACTGCCCGTTGAGCCTGGCGTACCCGTGAGGATCGGCAAGACGGTCATCGAATTGAGGCCATAGCAATGGCCGCTGATCTTCCCGCCGGCGAGTCCAGGCCCGTCCAGCGGCCCCTCATCATGCGCTATGCAGCGCGTTCCGATGTGGGGCGCATCCGCGCCAAAAACGACGATTCCGCATACGTGGGCCGCTACCTGGCTGTGGTCGCGGACGGCATGGGCGGCCACGCCGGCGGCGATGTCGCATCGGCCGCCACCGTCCTGGACATGCTGCACCTGGACAAGGGAGACTACGCGGGCGACGCCGGCACCATCCTGGCGGACGAGATCCAGACCGCCAACTCGCTCCTGTCTGAACTAGTACACATCAACCCCAAGCTGGCAGGGATGGGTACCACCGTCACCGCCCTGCTGCTCGCCGAGGGCAAGCTGCACTTCGCGCACATCGGAGACTCCCGCGCCTACCGTCTCCGCGACGGCGAGTTTGAACAGGTCAGCGTGGACCACACCTTCGTCCAGCGCCTCATCGACGAAGGCCGGCTCAGGCCCGAAGAAGCCGAAACACATCCCCACAAGAACGTCCTCATGCGCGTCCTGGGCGACGTCGATGCCAGCCCGGAGCTGGATCTCGACACCCTGGACGTCAAGCCCGGTGAACGCTGGCTCCTCTGCTCCGATGGCCTGAATTATGTCGCCGGCCACGTGGTGGAGCGGACCGTCCGTGAGACGAAGGACCTCCGCGAGTGCGTCGAAACCCTGGTTGACCTTACGCTCGAGAACGGCGCCCCGGACAACGTCACCGTGGTCATGGTGGAAATCGTTGAGGAAACGCGCGACGACGTCAGTACCGCCGCCGTCGACGTCGTCCCCTCGCTGCCGGCCGCCGCCGCCCCCATCGCCGCCGCAAAGCCGGCCGGGGAGACACCGGGCGCGCTCGGAAAGCCGGTGGACCCTGACGCAGCCGCACCCGGTGAACGTCAGGCCCCCGACGGCAAGGACCCTGCCGGCGCTGACAGACAGACCTCGACCGACCCGCACCTGGGCGAGCACCTCTCAGCCGAGGTCCTGCGCCTGGAACTGGCCTCACGGCCCCACGAACTGGTGGGAGCCGCCGCTTCTGCAGCTGACTCAGGCTCCATTCCCACCATCGCCGGCCGCACCGTCGCCAGGCGGGCCGCCACCGTCCTTACCCACAAGGCCGAAACGCCCGCCTCCGATGACGACGAAATCCTTGAACGGCCCAAGCCCCGCCGGTGGGTCACCCTGTCCATCGCCGCGTCCGTACTTCTGGTGCTGACAATCGGCCTCTGGCTTGGCTATGCGTGGACCCAGACCCGCTACTACATCGGGGAGTTTGATTCCCGGGTTGCCATCTACAACGGAGTCTCGCAGCGGCTCGGGCCGCTCCAGCTCTCAGAATTGGAAGCCGTGACGGAAATCCGGATGGATTCATTGCCCCAGTTCTCCCAGCAGCGGGTCCGTCAGACCGTTCCCGCCCGCGATCTTTACGATGCCCAGCGGATCGTCAAGAACCTTGAAGGCACCGGAACCATCGCGCCTGAGGACGAGTGCCTGACCGCCTCGCCCACTCCCGGCGACACCACAGCCCCGTCAACCGCGCCCGTAACGGATCCGGCAGCCGTCCCCACCGCTCCTGCGCCCTCACCGGAAGCGTCCGGAGCCTCAGCGGCCCCCTCGCCGACACCCAGCCCCACCGTCAGCTGCGAGGGAGGCCAATGAGCCAGCTCAGCACCATCCCCAAACCCCGGCGCAACGTTGAACTTGTGCTGCTGGTGCTTGCCCTGGCAGTCGGCATCGGCGCCAACATGATGGTGGGCGTTGACCAGGAGAAGGCGTTCGACTCGGACTTCTGGTTCCAGTCCAGCCTCCTGGCCCTTGCCGCGCTGGTGTTCCACGTGGTCCTGCGGATCCGTGCTAAATATGCCGATCCGGTAATACTTCCACTGGTGATTGCCCTCAATGGGCTTGGACTGGCGATGATCCACCGCCTTGATGCGCCTGGTGAAGATACCGGCAATAACCAGCTCCGCTGGACGCTCATAGCAATGGCCGTGGCCATCGCGGTCATCTGGTTCCTCAAAGATCACCGGGCCCTGCGCCGGTTTACGTACATATCGCTTGCCGTGAGCGCGCTGTTGCTGATCCTTCCGCTCGTGCCTGGTATCTCGGCGGGTGAGATCCTTGGCGCCCGCGTGTGGGTGCGGGTTGGGTCCATGACCTTCCAGCCGGGCGAAATCGCCAAGATCACACTGGCTATATTCTTTGCCGGGTATCTTTCCTCGAACCGCGATCTCATCCTGCTGGCCGGCCGAAAAATCGGTCCGCTGCAATTCCCCCGGTTCAAGGACATGGGGCCCATGATCACGGCCTGGCTGGTCAGCATCGGCGTCCTGATCTTCCAGCGCGACCTCGGCTCATCGGTGCTCTTCTTCGGCCTGTTCATCGTCATGATTTACGTGGCCACCAGCCGGATCAGTTGGGTGGTGATCGGCGTCGCGCTGATCCTCGGCGGCGCCTTCGTCGCCTCCCGGGTGTTCTCGCACGTCGGCCTCCGGATCGACGGCTGGCTGAATGCCTTCACCGAAGAGGTGTACGGGCGTTCGCCCGGTGGCAGCGGCCAGATTGTGGAGGGCCTGTTCGGCATGGCCAACGGGGGGCTGGTAGGTACAGGTCTCGGACAGGGCCGGCCCAACCTGGTCCCCTTTGCGAACAGCGACATGATCATCGCCTCCTTCGGCGAGGAACTGGGCCTGATCGGCATCTTCGCGATTGTCATGATGTACCTGCTGCTGTTTACCCGCGGTTTCCGGGCCGCCCTTGGCACCCGGGATGCCTTCGGCAAGCTGCTGGCCTGCGGGCTGTCCTTCGCTGTTGCCCTGCAGTGCTTCGTGGTCATCGGCGGCGTCACCAGGCTCATTCCGCTGACCGGCCTGACAACGCCGTTCCTGGCCGCCGGCGGCTCCTCGCTGCTGGCCAACTGGATCATTGTGGGCCTGCTCCTGATGATTTCGCACACCGCCCGCGGACCGGTGGACACTACGCCTTTGCCCGCCGGCGATGGCGCAGAAGCAAAAGCAATGGACGCACCAACCGAGGCGGTGAAACCCCTGTGAACCAGGCAATCAGGAACTCCTGGGTAGCCGCGATCGCCATGTTCGCTCTGATTTTCGGCGCCCTCAGCTTTGTCCAGGTGATCGGCGCCGATGAACTCAAGGCAAATGCCTGGAACAAACGCGCCATCCTGCAGAACTACTGCAACGATCGCGGTGCCATCATTGTGGGCGGCGCGCCTGTGGCTGAATCCGTAGAGGGATCCGAGCAGTGCAAATTCCAACGCACGTATCCGCAGCCGGAGCTCTACGCGGGGCTCACCGGCTACTTCTCCCAGAATTACGGTGCCACCGGCTTGGAGCAGGCAATGCGTGAGCAGCTCGCCGGCAGTTCAGACCAGCAGTTCCTGGACCGGGTGGGCCAACTCTTCCTGGGAAACCAGCCAAAGGGCGCCTCCGTGGAACTCACCGTCGATCCCGAGATCCAGAAGCTCGCCTATGACCTCATTCCGGACGGGCAACGGGGGTCGATTGTGGTTACCAACCCCAAGACTGGCGCGATCCTGGCCATGGTTTCCAAGCCGTCGTACGATCCCAACCTCGTCGCCACCCAGGATCCCACCGCCGAGAGCACCAACATCAACGAACTGGTCAAAGTACCGGGAATCAACCTGAACCAGAATGTCAGCGGCCCCACGGGAGAGCTGCTGGCCCCGGGTTCGGTCTTCAAACTCGTGGATACGGCTGCAGCGCTCAGCTCCGGGAAGTACAACAAGGACAGCGAGCTGCCGAACCCGGCCAACATGCCGTTCCCGGGAATCCAATACACGCTGCCCAACTACGCCGGCGGGAACTGCTACACCCAGGACACGGCCAGCTTTGCCTTCGCTTTGCAGCAGTCCTGCAACACCCCGTTCGCCAGTATCGCCCTTGACCTCGGCCGGGACGCTATCGCCGAGCAGGCGGCGAAGTTTGGTTTCGGCGAGGACCTGGGCGACCAGCTGAAGCTCCAGTACGCCAAGGGCAACGGCTTCCCTGATGACCTTGACGGGCCCGGCCTGGCCCAGTCGGCGATTGGCCAGAAGGATGTGCGGGCCACTCCGCTGCAGGTGGCCCTCATGACCGCGGCCATCGCCAACGGCGGAATCCAGATGAGCCCCAGCCTGGTCAAAACGGTGCGGTCCCCGGACCTGCGGGTTATTGAAGAGCCCGAGCCGGAAGTGCTCCGGACATCCACCACCCCGCAGATCGCCAGTCAGATCACCGAATGGATGACCAGTGCGGTGTCGCAGGGTATCGCCCGCGGCGCAGCCGTTCCCGGCGTTCAGGTGGCCGGCAAAACCGGAACCGCTGAACTGGGCAACGGCCTGAACAACTCCTGGTTTACCGGGTTTGCCCCGGCGAACAACCCGCAGGTGGGTGTCACTATCGTCATGGAGGGCGTAGACATCACCACCGGCGCACAGCTAACCAGTCCGAACGCGAAGAAGATTTTTGAGGCGGTGTTGAATAAGTGAGGCCATCAACGGGAATCACCCTCGGCGGCAGATTCCAGCTGACCACGCGGATCGCGATCGGCGGGATGGGCGAGGTCTGGAAGGCCAAGGACCTTGTCCTCGGGCGGATCGTGGCCATCAAGGTGCTGAAGGAGGAGTACACCGGGGACCCCGGCTTCCTCCAGCGCTTCCGTGCCGAAGCACGCCACACAGCACTGTTGAACCACGTTGGCATCGCCAATGTCTTTGACTACGGCGAGGAAGAGGGTTCCGCCTACCTGGTCATGGAGCTGGTCCCCGGCCAGCCGCTGAGCAGCATCATCGAACACGAGCAGGTTCTGTCGCCGGACCGCACCCTCTCCATGATCGCCCAGACCGCCCGGGCCCTTGCTGTGGCGCACGCGCAGGGCCTGGTGCACCGTGACGTCAAGCCCGGCAACCTCCTCATTACCCCCGACGGCCGCGTCAAGGTGACCGACTTCGGCATCGCGCGGCTCGCGGACCAGGTTCCGCTCACGCAGACGGGCCAGGTGATGGGCACGGCCCAGTACCTCGCCCCGGAGCAGGCCACCGGCCAGACCGCCACGGGATCCTCGGACATCTATTCCCTGGGTGTCATCGGCTACGAATGCCTGAGCGGCCACCGGCCGTTCTCCGGTGAGTCGCAGATCGCGATTGCCCTGGCCCAGGTCAACGACGCCCCGCCGCCGCTGCCGGACTCCCTGCCCAGACCCGTCCGGGCGCTCCTGATGTCGATGCTGGCCAAGGACCCCAAGAACCGCCCGGCCAACGCCATCAAGCTGTCCGAAGCCGCGGAGGCCATCCGTAACGGCGATATCAACGCCGCTCAGGCCGCCGTCCCCGGAATGTTGCTGTTTGAGGGTGGCACTGAAGACGTCACCGCACCGGTGGACATTGCCACGGCGCCCACCGGTGTCATCAGCCAGAAGGACAGCTCAGAGGCGTCCACCTCCGCCTTGCCTGTCCTCGGAGCCGCAGCCGCAGGTGCCGCAGCTGGAGCGGCAGGCGCCGCTGCCGCCACTGGTGCTCCCACCGGCGCCGGCAGCACGCTTTCGCGCGCGGACGCCCTGGCCGCCGAGCGCAGTTGGGTCCAGGAGGAGGAAACGTACGACGACGAGCCGGCAGATGAGCCCGATCGTCGAGGCCGCAGCCCCTGGACGTGGCCGCTGATCGCCTTGATTCTGCTGGTCCTGTTCGCGCTGGTGGGGTACTTCCTGACGCAGCAGGGGATTCTCTTTCCGGCCAAGGACGCGACCACCACATCCGCGTCCAGCAGCCCGCCGTCTACGAGTGCCAGCCCTACGAGGACCTCGCAGTCTGCCACGCCCACGCCGACGCCAACCAGCGCCACACCGACTCCCGAACCGACGCCCACCACCGTGGACATCATCTCGGCAGGCCTGCTCGGGAAGAACTACGAAGAAGTGCGGGGGATCCTGGAAACAGCCGGCCTGTCCGTTCGCGTCATCCCGCAGCAAAGCACCGCCGCTCCCGGAACGGTACTGCAGGTCAACCCCACAGGCACCGTGCCGAAGGGGTCAGAAGTGACCGTCACCTATGCTGAGGCGCCTCCTGCCCCCGCCCCTACACGGACCACCCCTTCGCCGGTTCCCACTGCCGCCCAGCCAACAACAACGGGCTCGGCTCTGTCCACCTGCAATCCTGGCCAGCTGCCGGGAGTGCCTCCTACCTGCACGCCGTAAACGCCAGGAACTCCCATGAATGATTCAACCCGCACCCCGCTCCACCGGGAGGACAGCCTCCCGGTGGATAAGCAGCGCGTCCTGAGCGGACGCTACGAACTCGGCGGCCTGATTGGCCGCGGGGGGATGGCGGACGTCCACAGCGGAGTTGATTCCCGGCTTGGCCGGACCGTGGCTATTAAACTGCTGCGTCCGGACATGGCCCGGGATCCGCAGTTCCAGGCCCGCTTCAAGCGCGAAGCGCAGTCCGTGGCAGCGTTGAACCACTCCTCGATCGTCGCTATCTACGACACCGGCGAGCACGTGGTCCCGGACGGTACCGAGGACATCCGGGTGCCGTACATCGTGATGGAGTTTGTTGAGGGAAAGACGCTCAGGGACCTGATCCGGGCCAAGGAAGTCAGCATCGACAAGGCCATCGAGTACACCCTGGGCGTCCTGGCTGCCCTGGAATACAGCCACAAAGCCGGCATCGTCCACCGGGACATCAAGCCCGCCAACGTGATGTACTGCGAAGGCTCCGATTCCATCAAGGTTATGGACTTCGGGATCGCCCGGGCCATGGCTGACTCCTCGGCCACCATGACCCAGACCCAGGCTGTGGTGGGAACGGCCCAGTACCTCTCGCCGGAACAGGCCCGGGGCGAAACTGTGGATGCCCGGAGCGATCTCTACTCCGCCGCCTGCCTGCTGTACGAAATGCTGACCGCCCGGCCGCCTTTTATCGGCGACAGCCCAGTCTCCGTGGCGTACCAGCACGTCCGTGAGATTCCTGAACCTGCCAGCAGCGTGAACCCCGAGGTATCGCCGGCAATGGACAGTGTCCTGGCTAAAGCCCTGCAGAAGAACCGGGAAGACCGGTTCCAGGATGCGGCCGCCTTCCGGCGGGCACTGCGCGCCGCACGGGCAGGAGTTGCTGTCCCCGCCCTCGCCTCGAGCGAGGCACCCACGGATCCCCATGACCACGTGCCGACGCCGGAACGCACGCCGGCAACAGAGGCCTTCGCCATGACCGCCGCCAACTTCCTGGACGATGCCCCGGCCAGCCAGCGCTCTGATGACACCCGCACAGACGGTCCGATACTTCCCGTTCTAGCCCCCGGAGCTTCGGCCGGCCCGGACAGCGGCGGACTGCCGCTGGGATTCGCCCCGGAACGTGAGCGCACCGCGCGTCAGAAGTCCCGCCGTCGTACATGGATCGCCACCCTGGTGATCTTCACCCTTCTGGTTCTGGGAGGAGGCGGTCTGTGGGTGTACAACATCGTGAACCGTCCTGCCCCGCCGCCTGCGAAGGTCCCCGTCCCGGTGGTGGCCGCGCTCACTGAGTCTGCGGCGCTCCAGGAACTCTATGGAGCCGACCTCCGCCCGAAGAGCCAGCGCGTCAAGCACGAGACCGTCCCCGCAGGCATAGCCATCGGCACCGACCCCGTGGCCGGGACATCTCTCGATCCCAGCGCTGAGGTGATCCTGAACATCTCTGACGGCCCCGCCGCTGTGAAGATCCCGGAGAACCTGCCGGGCCAGACGGAGGCTGCGGCACGTGACATCCTGCGCCAGAACGGGCTGCTCGGTGCCGCCTCAACCACCACAGCAAACAGTGCCACGGTCCCCGGGGGCAGGGTCATCACCACCAGCCCCGCACCCGGTCAGCAGGTCCCTGTGGGAAGCACCGTGGAGATCGTCATTTCCACCGGCAAGGTGGCCATGCCCGAACTGCGCGGCCGCACCCGTGCCGAGGCGGAGGCGGCCCTGAAGGAGCTGGGACTTGTGCCCAACGTCCAGGAAGCGGAGAACTCGGAGGTTGAGGTTGGCCGGGTCACGGATCAAAGCGACGGCGTGAACTCCGCAGTCGATCAGGGCAAGACCATCACCATTGTGGTTGCCAAAGCGCCACCGCCACCGCCACCGGTGGAAACACCCACCCCCACGCCCACTCCTACCCCCACCCCGACCTCCACCAGGTCCCGCTGACTTAAACCAACGCGGGGTCAATCCTCGCCCAATATTCCCTTCCGGGGAGGGCGAGGAATGACCCCGCGTTGCAGTTCGCCGCCGGGTGTTTAGTGCTGGATCAGCGGGCTGAGCTTGGCGGCGCGGGCTGCCACACCGGTCATACCCAGTGACTCGAGCCAGTTGCCGAGCATCTGGTAGCCGCCCTCGGTCAGGACCGACTCCGGGTGGAACTGGACCCCCGTCAGCGGCGCGGTCCGGTGCTGCAGGCCCATCACCACACCGGAGGACGTTTCGGCAGTGATCTCCAGGACCTCGGGGATGGTCTCCCGGACGGCCGCCAGCGAGTGGTACCGCGTGGCCGTGATGGGGGAGGGGAGCCCGGCGAAGACGCTGGTGCCGTTGTGCTCCACGAGGGACGTCTTGCCGTGCATCAGCTCCGGCGCATGCGTCACCTTACCGCCGTAGGCTTCGGCCAAAGCCTGGTGCCCCAGGCAAACGCCGAACATGGGCTTGTTGTTCTCGCCGCACCACTTGATCAGGTCGATGCACACCCCCGCTTCCGCCGGGTTGCCCGGGCCTGGTGAGATCAGGACGCCGTCCCGGCTCTCGGCCATTTCGATGGCCTCAGCCAGGGTCACGTCGTCGTTGCGGACAACCGTGGTTTCCGCGCCGAGCTCCTGGAGGTAGCCCACCAGGGTGTAAACAAAGCTGTCGTAGTTATCTACGACCAGGATCTTAGTTGTGGTCATGGCTGACTTACGGAACCAATCGTTGAGTCGGTGAATTGGGTGAAACCGGACATCCAGGGGAACAGGAACTGGACCATCAGGACCAGCGCACCCGCCACGAGGACTAAACAGGTGAAGATCCTCATCCAGAGGGGACCGGGAAGGTGGCGAAAAATCCAGCCGTACATACTCAGCCTCCCCCTACCGCTGCCGCCACCTGTGCGGCGATTTCCGACGGCGGTCCGGCCGACGCTGGACGCCAGCCCTCCAGCAGGGCGTAGGCGATAATGCGTTCCTCCGCGCCGTAACGCGGATTGCAGCTGGTCATGGTGAGGAAGCTTTCGGTGGGGGCCGCGCCCGGGCGGGTGGGGACCGGCTCCAGGACGTCGGTGCGGGACGGCATGACTATCTGGTTGTTGCGGAAAACGTAGGTATAGTAGCCGTCCTTTGTCTGGACGTAGATTTTATCGCCCGGAACCAAGGTGTGGATATTGTCCAGCACGGCGCCGTGGGTCTGCCGGTGACCGGCTACAGCAAAGTTACCCACCGCTCCCGGCATGGCGGTATTGCTGTAGTGGCCCAGCCCCAGCGTATCCAGCACATCCCCGGTGGTTCCCTGCACGATGGGCCGGGTGTAGCTGTTGCCGAACCGTGGGATGTACATGATCCCGATGGTGCCGGCGTGGCCCGGGGCTGCTGCTACGGCCGGCGTTCCGTAATCCGCGGGTACGGACGACACTCCGCCGGGAGCTTCCGCGGGGCCCGGTGCCGCCCCGCCGAGCTCCTGAGCGAACTCCTTGATGACGGCGCTCTGCTTGGCGTCGGACTCCACGTTGGTCCACCAGAGCTGCCAGGCCACGAACAGCAGGAGGATGATGCCGCCGGTGATAAGCAGCTCGCCCACAACCTGGACGGTGCCGCGCAGAACGTCGGCG
Source organism: Pseudarthrobacter sp. DSP2-3-2b1 (assembly GCF_049895945.1). Taxonomy (NCBI): domain Bacteria; kingdom Bacillati; phylum Actinomycetota; class Actinomycetes; order Micrococcales; family Micrococcaceae; genus Pseudarthrobacter; species Pseudarthrobacter sp. DSP2-3-2b1. The sequence goes on from NZ_JAFCTI010000009.1 coordinate 88,090, forward strand.
CTGGTGGGCGCCACCGCGGTGGGCCTCGCCTTCTCCTGCAATACCACGCGTTCTCCTGTCGGGGCGGTCGCGATGGGCGTTGGGGTGCCCTGAACTACGGCTAGAATTGACTGCTAGTAAGAATCCAGATTTGACCAAGATCGCGCTGACCGCTGGCAACTTCCTTCTTGCAGGATATCAAGCCCGCGCGGCCGAGCTTGCTCAGTCCGCCAAGGAGAGCACGTGCCCGAGTCAAAGCCACGCAAGAAGTCTTCCACCGCAACGCAGACCGCGTCCGGCGCGCAGGCGTACAAGCCCAACGCTGTCTGGTTCAAGCCTGTGATGTTCGGGCTCATGATCATTGGGCTGCTGTGGATCATCACGTTCTACATCAGCGAAGGCCGGTTCCCGGTCCAGGCGTGGGAATCGTGGAACATCGTGGCCGGCTTCGGCATTGCCATCATCGGGTTCCTCATGACCACCCGCTGGCGCTCCTGACCCTGGCCGCCGGACGGGAATGACACCCACCCCGTGGACGGGATAAAAGCGGACGGGCCAACAGCGGGCGCGACCCTTTCGATCGGAACGGTAACGGGCGACGACGGCCTGGGCCGCCCGCCGTGGGCGGCCAACGATCCGCTCCTGCGCGAGTACTACGACACCGAGTGGGGCCTCCCTGTCCGGGATGAGCAGGGACTGTACGAGCGCATCAGCCTGGAGGGATTCCAGGCAGGCCTCTCGTGGGCCACCATCCTGCGTAAACGCCCGGCCTTCCGCGAGGCTTTCCACAATTTCCAGCCCGATGATGTTGCCGCTTATACGGAGGCTGACATCGAGCGGCTGCTCCAGAATCCGGGCATCGTCCGCAACCGGCTGAAGATCCGTGCGGCGATCACCAATGCCCAGGCCACCATTGCCCTGAGGGAACAGGGCGGCCTCGTGGGCTTTGTCTGGCAGTTCAAGCCCCTGGCCACCCCGGAGCCGTCCATCCACGCCGACATCCCCACCCAGTCCCCGGAATCCGTGGCGCTGTCCAAAGCCCTCCGGAAGCAGGGGTTCTCGTTCGTGGGCCCCACCACCATGTTCGCCTTGATGGAGGCTATAGGCATGGTGGATACCCATCTGGTACACAGCCATCGCCGTGGCTCGTCGGGCATCTGGCCGGCCCAAGGTTAAAGCAGGCCAGCCCTAAAGCAGGCCCTGCCCTAAAGCAGGTCCAGGCATAGGGCAGCTGCAGCAGGGACACCTACTTTTCCCCAACTGTTGGGAAAGTTATCCACAATGTGCATAACTTCGGGAAAGACCGCGGAATGGTTCCTGATGGCGGCGTCGCCGTCCCGGATCCCGATCCGGGCATTGCCCGTGGGGGTTATTAACAGTGTGAATTAGCTGTGGATAACCCGCCTGTCCTGAGGAAGTGCGCCCATCGGCATAGGCGACATACTGACGTTTGCACGAATCAGGGCGCCCCATATACGCGCTCTTTACCGATCCTGCCTGACCGGATGGTGGCTGATGACGGACACCCTGTTGAAGGCATTCATGGTGATAACCAGCCAGCTCACGGCAGAAAACTCGTCAGCGCTGAGGTGTTCCCGTGCGTAGCCTTCTTCGTGCTCCATGGTCCGGTGCTCCGGAAGTTCCGTAAGGGCTTCCGCGAGCGTGAGGGCGGCCCGCTCCTTGGCCGTAAACAGTGAGGTCTCCCGCCACGCCGGCAGGACGGCGAGCCGCTGGGAACTCTCTCCGCCCTCCAACGCATCCCGCACGTGCATGTCCAGGCAGTACGCGCACCCGTTCAGCTGGGAGGTCCGGACGTTGAGCAATTCAACAGTCTTGGGGTCGATCCCGGCCTCGTCAGCGGCATCCCGGGCCTTGAGCCCCAACCCGTTCAGGGCCCTCCACACTGCCGGATGCTGCTTATCGAGGAAAATATGCTCAGTGGTGCTGGCGCTCATGGCGGTCCTCCTTGGCCAAAGATCTCTGGCCAAAGATCTCTGTGTCGGGTTCTGTAGGTTCACCCTCCCATATGGAGAGGTTTTCCACTTACTAACAACTCGAGTACCCACAACTTATCCACAGGTGTGGACAACGTTCCACAGGTCAAATCGGCGTAGGCTCTCGCGAGCCATGGCCAGCCAAACACCCAAGGCTAACTACACGGCTGTAAGTTACTAACACTGTGAATAACCCTGTTGAAACAGGCCTTCACCTGGCTGCTCAGTGGACCAGATTGGCCCGGATCGCCGGGGTTTTCCACAGACGCCGATGAAGAAGGCAAGTTTTCCACTTACCCACAGCCGGAGCAAAGCAGTTTTCCACAATTGTGGACGGCGGAATCAGGTAGAACCTCCGAAAGGGCCGGGCGGCGCGGGCTGAGGAAAAGCGACCACGTGAACTACATAGGTGTAAGTTACCAACATTGTGGATAACCCCTGTGGATAACCGGAAACGTCCGGCGGCAGCACAAAAGACCCCGATGTCCTGTAGGACATCGGGGTCGAAGGGAATGAGTAAAGGCTGGCCCAGCCAGGGCGTCAGCCGGCAGCGATCCGGACCCAGCTCACCACGATCAGGAGCGCGAGTACTGCCACCAAACCTGCCACCTGCAGCAGGCCTTGCCGCTTCCCCCGGGGTGTGTACGCAATCACGGCAGCGCAGAGGGCTCCAGTGATCAGGCCGCCGAGGTGGGCCTGCCAGGCGATCTGGGGAACCAGGAATCCGATGACGCCGTTGATGGCAATGAGGATCCAGAGCTGACGGGTATCCCCGCCACGGTGCCTTTGTACAACCAGCATGGCGCCGAAGAGCCCGAAGATGGCGCCGGATGCACCCACCACGCCTACGGGTCCGCCGGGCGGGAGGAGCGGAGTCAGGACGAGGTAACCAACCGAACCGCCAACGGCGGAAACGAGGTACACGGCCAGGAAACGGAGTCTGCCGAGGAGGGGCTCCAACGCCTGGCCGAACATCCACAGCATGTACATGTTCAGCGCAATGTGGAGGATAAAGCCCTGTGAATGGAGGAACGCAGACGTCAGGAGACGCCACGGCTCGAAAGCGCCGAACTCCGGAGCAGCGTAGACCGAGGCGAACGCGAAGTTCCTGAACACAGCATCGGCGGGAATGATCCATTGCAGCACGAAGAGCAGCGCACATGCCGCGATGAGGCCGAACGTCACCATGGGTTTGCCGGACGCAACGGCACCGCCGTAGACAGTCCTGACCTCCGGCGTCGTACGCCGTGTTTCGTTGACACAGTCAACGCACTGGAATCCGACGGCGGCCGCCCGCTGGCAGTCCGGGCACGCCGGGCGCCCGCACCGCTGGCAGCGCACGTAGGAGGGCCGGTCCGGGTGCCGGGGGCACACGGGAACCTGGGCGGACGGCTCAGCCGCCGGAATTCCGTAGCTCATGCGGTGGGTTAGAGCTGCTCGACGTCGATGCTGTTGATGGTGACGTCCTCAACCGGGCGGTCGCCCATTCCGGTGCGGACGCCTTCGATCGCGTCAACAACCTTTTTGGAGGCGTCGTCAGCAACTTCACCGAAAATGGTGTGCTTGCCCTGGAGCCAGTCGGTGGGGATGGTGGTGATGAAGAACTGCGAACCGTTGGTGCCCTTGCCGCCCTGGATGCCGGCGTTGGCCATGGCCAGTTTGTACGGGGCGTTAAAGCTGAGTTCGGGGTGGATTTCGTCATCGAACTTGTAGCCCGGTCCGCCGACGCCACGGCCGAGGGGATCCCCGGCCTGGATCATGAAGTCCTTGATGATGCGGTGGAAGATGGTGCCGTCGTAAAGCGGGGTGCCGGTCTTGTCCTCGCCGGACTCCGGGTGCGTCCAGGCCTGCTCGCCGGTGGCGAGGCCAACGAAGTTCTTGACCGTCTTGGGCGCGTGGTTGCCGAAGAGGTTGACGACGATGTCGCCGAGGCTGGTGTGGATGGTTGCTTTTGCTGTTGCGATTGCAGTCATACCGCTCATTCTTTCACGGCGGGTCAACGCCGGAGCGGCTCCGCGGACAGTTCCGCGCTGGGTGAAATCGGCCGTAAATCCGCTGGAAGAATAGCCGGTGCAGGTCAATCCACGTAGGCTAACAACAAAACCGTCACATTAATCGGGAGGTAGTTGTGAAGAAGTCGGATCGTATTGCCCGTGACCTCGAGCAGTCAGTCAACAACGCAGTCGAGTATGCAAAGGACTGGGCATCCCCCCGCGTGGAAGCAGCCGTGGATTGGGCCGTGCCCCGCCTGCAGCACAGCCTGGATACCGCATCTCCGAAGATCCAGGAAGGGCTTAAGTCCGCTGCCCACAACCTTGCCGACGGCGTCGCAACCGTAACTCCGCGCATCCAGGACGGGCTCGCGCACCTCGCGCCGAAGATCCACGATGCTGTAGAGGGCACCACCCCGCGCCTTCACGAAGCACTGGATAAGGCCACGCCGGCTATCCTCAACGCCCGCGACCGCGTCGTGGTGGAATACCTGCCGCGCCTTTCTGACCAGATCGGCCACGCCTCCGAGGCCGTCCACCGGACGCTGGAAGGCGCCCCGGCACAGGTGGACGCGGTGGCCCGTAAGCTCGGAGACGTTGGCATCGTCCACGCCCTCCAGGACCAGGCACAGACTGCCGGCACCCATCTCAAGGCAGCGGCGCACGAAGCTGGCAGGGCCGTGGGCATCCAGCTCGCGGAGCCGGAAAAGCCCAAGAAGCGCGGCTGGCTGGTATTCGGCATCATCGCTGCGGCAGTGGCTGCAGGTGTTGCTGCCTGGAAGGCTTCCAAGCCTGTGGAGGATCCGTGGAAGACTCCGTCTCCTGTGACGCCCACCCCGGCTCCGGTTCCCGCCACCACGGTTAACGAAGTCAAGGACGCAACCGAGGATGCTGCCAGCAAGGCCGCAGCCGCCACCGCTTCCACCGCGGGCGTGGTTGCCGGCAATACGGAGGATGTTGCCGAGGAAGTCAAGGACTCAACTGATGAGCCGGCCAAGCACCTCGCTGACGATTCGGCTGACACCGCCGCGAAGGGTTCCACTGACGCCAAGACGGCCATGAAGAACATCGCATCGAACATGAACGGTTCCGCAGACAAGACCGAGCACTAGAACACAGGCTGCCGCCAGGCAGCTGCACCACTGAAGGGGTTCCCCTGTGACCAGTTCACAGGCCGGGACCCCTTCAGTGTTTTCCGGATGTTACCCGCGCCATTACCCTTGTCGGCGGACAGGCGGGTGGGGATCGGTGCTAAATTTGGACTGATGTCAGCCGATAAATCCTCTGGGGATGCCTTGAACGACGCAGCACTGCTGCCGCGCGTGTCCATTGTCATCCCGGCATATAACGAGGAGAGCGTGATCCGGCAGTGCCTCATTGCTGCGGTCTACCAGTCGGTGCCGGCCCACGAGATCATCGTTGTGGACAATTTGTCTACGGACCGGACCGCGGCCATCGTGGGCCAAATGCAGCTTGAGTACCCCGAAAGCCCTATCCTCCTGCTGAGCCAGGACAAAGACCAAGGGCTGATCCCCACACGAAACTTCGGCCTGAACAGCGCCACCGGGGACATCCTGGGCCGTATTGACGCCGATTCGGTGGTGGAGCCTGACTGGGTGGAGCAGGTTCAGAAGGCTTTCCAGGACCAGTCAGTCCAGGCAGCCACCGGGCCGGTGGTCTACTACGACATGCCGATGCGGCGCTTCGGGCTCAAGGCTGACGATAAAATGCGCCAGCTGATGCTGAAGCTCGCCAAGCACCAGTACCATTTCCTCTTTGGCTCCAACATGGCCCTGCGAGCCACCGCCTGGGAAACCATCCGCGACGAAACCTGCCGCGATGAGAAGGACGAGATGCACGAGGACATCGACCTCTCACTGCACCTCGCCGATCACGATCTCAAGGTTCAGTACTGGCCACAGATGGTGTCCGGAATGTCTGCGCGCCGGCTTGAGGATTCGCCTCGCGACTACCGCTATTACGTGACGCGGTTCGACCGCACCTACAAAGCACACAACGTCAAAAAAATGGCCCTCAAAGCACCCATGGTGGTGTTCTTCTCCGTCTACTTCCCGGCCAAGCTCCTGCGGGCGATCCACACCGTCAATACAGCCCAGCCAGTCCGCCGCGGCGGCCAGTAACGCCGCAGGGGTCAGTCAGTTCCCAGCTCCGCGAGACGGTCCGACGGCGGTTCCCCCGCCTGTGTGCCGGCCGCCGCCTCAGCGCGGTGCTGCCGCGCTCCGACGGAGCGTTGTCCGAGGACCACGACGGCGAGGCCCACCAGGATGAGTGCCAGTCCGGCATACGTGCCACCCGGGAGCGTCTCGTCCAGGAACACGGCTGCCAGCAGGGCTGCGCCGGGGATCTCCAGCAGAATGATCATGGACACCAGCAGCGGGCTCATGGTGGCGAGCAGGTGGTTGAAGGCCGTGTGGCCCACCAACTGGGCACAGACAGTGATGGCAGCGATGCCCAGCCAGCCTACGGCGTCGAACCCCACCAGGGGCTGGCCGCTGAAGAGCGCCAGCACGGCCACGAGGGCAGCGCACATCCCGTAACACAGCGTGGTGTAGGTTCCCGTGGTCATGGTCTGCCGGGCCTTGCCGCCGGCCAGCGTGTACAGGCCGGCCAGGGCACCGCCGGCAACCGCCAGCAGGTCTCCCACGAGGGCATCAGTGGAGGATCCCATATCGAACCCGGTGATGGTGACCACGCCGCCAAAGGCAATACCCAGCCCCACGAGAACCTGCCAGCGGTGCCGGGTCCCCCGGAAGAGCTGGAAGACGGCGATCCAGGCTGACTGCAGGCAGACCAACGCCGTTGCCGCCGCCACGGAGGTGAGCTGGAGGGAGGTGATGAAGCAGGCAAAGTGCAGTGCCAGCGCCACGGCCGCCAACAGCGACCAGCGGAACTCCGGCGCCGTAATCCGGCCGAACTGCCGCGGTTCACGGACCAGCGTGGGAGTGGCCATCACAGCAGCCCCGATGGCGTTCCGCCAGAAGGCGATGGCCAGGGCGCTCACCGTGGTGGCACCCAGCGTAGCGGCAATCAGGGGCCCGGAAGAGGCTACGCCGAGGACGCCGATAGCCGCCAGAAAGAAGTTCACCGTTCAACCCTAATGGTCCGCTTAACGAAAAAGCCCCGGACAGCTATTCGCTGTCCGGGACTTCCCTTATGGTGGAGGCACGGGGACTCGAACCCCGAACCCCCTGCTTGCAAAGCAGGTGCGCTACCAATTGCGCCATGCCCCCATAAGAAGCAACCCGTCAATCATACCCTGAATCCCTGGAGCCTCTTGCCAGCTCCCGGACCGGGTCCCGAAGCCTATTCGACCGAATCGGTCGACTGGCTCCAGACTGTTTTCCGGGCCTCGGATTCCTGTGCTTTCCTGTAGAGCAGGATGCCTGCGACCGCAGCTGCAATTGCGAGCAACTTCTTCACATGCACCCCATTCCGATCCTGCCTGCCGAAGCAGACTGGATCACTCCAGAGAACCTGCACAGGTTCCGTGGGCGTACCAGGACTTGAACCTGGGACCTCTTCGTTATCAGCGAAGCGCTCTAACCGCCTGAGCTATACGCCCCGATGCCTCATCGGGCCGAGATACGACTTTACAGCACATCCCGGCCCGATCTCAAATCGAGGCATTTTCCGGAAGAATAACCGGAAAATAGTGGGATTTCAGTCGTCCGTGAGGGTCACGCCGATGCCACCCACGAGGGTGGCGGAGATGTTGTACAGCACCGCTGAGAGCATGGACAGGGCAGTCAGCAGGACAACGTTGACCACGGCAATGATGGTGGCAAAGGAAGCCACCTGGCCAAGGGATGCAACCTTCTTCAGTTCGAACCCGCCGCCTTCGGAACCGGCCAGGGTCCCCAGGAGGCTGTCCACCTGATCGAAGATCCCGGTAAGGTCCAGGACGGTCCATAGCACGATCGCTGCGACAACGGTGACGATTCCCAACGCCACAGACAGCAGGAACGCCATCTTCAGGACGGACCAGGGGTCAACCTTGCTGACCAGCAGCCGCGCGCGCCTGACCTTGGCCTTGGGTGCAGGCTTGACCAGTCCGGGCTGGGCCTGGGCCGGGCGCTGGCCCTGGCCTGGCTGGCCCTGCAAAGGCCTGCCCTGCGGGGGGCGCTGGCCGGCCGGTGCCTGGGCTGAACGCTGGACAGGCTGGCCCTGTGCCGGGCGCTGGCCCGGAGTGGCGGGGCGCTGGCCCGGGGCAGCAGACGGGGCTCCCGCCGGTGCGGCCGGACGCTGCTGCGGCCGGACGGGTGCGTTCACCCGCGGCGCGGCCGCGGGTTGCGGCGTTCCAGCGGGAGAAGCGCTGTTCGGCTTGGGATATGAGTCGGGATTACTCACTCGTTACCTCCGGTGTAGTCTTCGTTCGGCTCAGCGTCGCCGGAGGCGTCCTCTGACTCAACAGCCGGTGATGTTTCTGCCATTGATGCTGACCCTGCGGATCCCTCGGGGGAACCGCCATCTTCAGCCAACGTTACGTCATCGTCCGCGGATTCTTCGCCCTCAAGGCCGCGTTCGCTGTTCCTGGCCACCTCGATGATGCGGTCGTTCTTGTCCGGCTTCGCGAAGATGACTCCCATGGTGTCGCGGCCCTTTGCAGGAACGCCGGTCACGGATGAACGGACAACCTTGCCGCCTTCCATCACCACCAGGACCTCATCCTCTTCCTGGACAATCAGTGCGCCCACCAGGTGCCCGCGTTCCTCCTGGTACTTGCCCACCTTGATTCCCAGGCCGCCACGGCCCTGGAGGCGGTATTCCTCTACCGCAGTGCGCTTGGCATACCCGCCCTCGGTGACCACGAAGACAAACGATCCGTCAGTGACGACGTCGGCCGCCAGCAGTTCGTCGTCCTCGCGGAACTTCATTCCAGTGACGCCCGACGTTGCGCGGCCCATGGGGCGCAGCGCATCGTCTGTGGCGGTGAAGCGGATGGACTGTCCCATGCGTGACACCAGCATCAGATCGTCCGTTTCGGAGACCAGCTGGGCGGAGACGAGTTCGTCGCCGTCGCGCAGGTTGATTGCGATGACACCCGCGGAGCGGTTGGTGTCGTAATCCTCCAGGCGCGTTTTCTTGACCAGGCCGCGCTTGGTGGCCAGGACCAGGTACGGGGACTGCTGGTAGTCCTTCAGGTCCAGGACCTGTGCGATGTGCTCATCCGGCTGGAAAGCCAACAGGTTGGCCACGTGCTGGCCCTTGGCATCCCGGCCGGCTTCCACCAGTTCGTAGGCTTTGGCCCGGTAGACACGGCCCAGGTTGGTGAAGAACAGCAGCCAGTGGTGGGTTGTGGTCACGAAGAAGTGCTCCACCACGTCATCTCCACGGAGCTGGGCACCCTTGATGCCCTTGCCGCCGCGCTGCTGGGACCGGTAGTTGTCGCTGCGGGTGCGCTTGACGTAGCCGCCACGGGTAATCGTGACAACCATTTCCTCTTCGGGAATCAGGTCCTCCATGGACATGTCGCCGTCGAAGCCCATCAGGATCTTGGTCCGGCGGTCATCACCATGCTTGGCGACGATCTCGCCGAGTTCGGTGCTGATGATCTCCCGCTGACGGTGTTCAGATTCCAGGATGGAGGTGTATTCCGCGATCAGCGCTTCGAGTTCAGCGTGGCGGTCCTGGATCTTCTGGCGCTCCAGGGCTGCCAGGCGGCGCAGCTGCATGTCCAGGATGGCCCTGGCCTGCAGTTCGTCGATGTCCAGCAATTCCATCAGGCCATCGCGCGCGGCCTCGGTGGTATTGGAGGCTCGGATGAGTGCAATGACCGCATCCAAGGCGTCCAAGGCCTTCAGCAGCGCACGCAGGATGTGCGCTTCTTCTTCGGCCTTGCGCAGGCGGTAACGGGTCCGGCGTGCAATGACGTCCATCTGGTGCGTTACCCAGTGGCGGATAAAAGCGTCCAGGCTCAGCGTGCGGGGAACGCCGTCGACGATTGCCAGCATGTTGGCGGAGAAGTTGCTCTGGAGTTCGGTGTGCTTGTAGAGGTTGTTCAGCACCACCTTGGCAACGGCGTCGCGCTTGAGCACAATCACCAGGCGCTGGCCGGTGCGGCCCGAGGTCTCGTCGCGGAGGTCAGCGATCCCGGAGATCTTTCCGTCCTTGACCAGTTCGGCGATCTTGATGGCAAGGTTGTCCGGGTTGGCCTGGTACGGCAGTTCGGTGACCACCAGGCAGGTGCGGCCCTGGAGTTCCTCGACGTTAACCACAGCGCGCATGGTGACCGAGCCGCGGCCCGTCCGGTAAGCGTCCTCAATACCCCGGTGGCCGAGGATTGTTGCTCCGGTGGGGAAATCGGGTCCCTTGACGCGCAGCAACAGCTCTTCGAGCAGTTCCTCGCGGGTGGCGGTCGGATTCGCCAGGTACCACTGGACGCCGTCGGCCACCTCGCGAAGGTTGTGCGGCGGAATGTTGGTGGCCATACCCACGGCGATGCCGGAGGATCCGTTGACCAGCAGGTTGGGGAACCGCGCCGGCAGGATAGTGGGTTCCTGGTTCTTGCCGTCATAGTTGTCCTGGAAATCGACGGTTTCCTCGTCGATGTCGCGGACCATCTCCATGGCCAGCTGCGCCATCTTGGTCTCGGTGTACCGGGGGGCGGCAGCGCCGTCGTTGCCGGGTGAGCCGAAGTTGCCCTGGCCCAGAGCCAGCGGGTAGCGCATGGTCCAGTCCTGGATCAGCCGGACCAGCGCATCGTAGATGGCGGTGTCGCCGTGGGGGTGGTACTGGCCCATGACTTCGCCCACCACACGGGCGCATTTGTTGAACGAACGGTCCGGGCGGTAGCCGCCGTCGAACATCGCGTACAGCACGCGGCGATGCACCGGCTTCAAGCCGTCGCGCACATCAGGCAGGGCGCGGCCAACAATGACGGCCATGGCGTAGTCAAGGTAGGAGCGCTGCATCTCCGTCTGCAGGTCCACCTGCTCCACGCGGTCTACCAGCACATCGCCTACAAGCACGTCTTCCGGAAGATCGGCTGATCCCGCCGGGTTCTCAGGTGTCTCGTCACTCATCGTTTATCTTTTCCGTTTCAGGTATATGTCGGTTATGGAATATCTAGGCGGGGGGCCGGCTAGATATCCAGGAACCTGACGTCCTTGGCGTTCTGCTGGATGAAGTTGCGGCGCGATTCCACGTCTTCGCCCATCAAAGTGGAGAAAATCTGGTCCGCGGCGAGGGCATCATCCATGGTGACCTGCAGCAGGGTGCGGTTGTCCGGGTCCATGGTGGTGTCCCAGAGCTCGGTGTAGTCCATCTCGCCGAGGCCCTTGTAGCGCTGGATTCCGTTGTCCTTGGGGATTCGGCGTCCGGCAGCCTGTCCGGAGACGAGCTTGGCATCGCGCTGTTTGTCGCTGAAGACGTAGTCGTGCGGCGCGTTGGACCACTTGATCCGGTACAGCGGCGGCTGCGCCAGGTACACATAGCCGTTCTCGATCAACGGGCGCATGTAGCGGAACAGCAGCGTCATCAGCAAGGTGGTGATGTGCTGGCCGTCAACATCGGCGTCGGCCATCAGCACGATCTTGTGGTACCTGAGCTTGCCGAGGTCGAAGTCCTCACCGATGCCGGTGCCGAAGGCCGTGATCATGGACTGGACTTCGGCGTTGCCGAGCGCCTTGTCCAAACGGGCGCGCTCCACGTTAAGGATCTTGCCGCGCAGCGGGAGGATTGCCTGGGTTTCCGGGTTGCGGCCGCGTTTGGCGGAACCGCCGGCGGAGTCACCCTCCACGATGTAGACCTCACAGCGGGCGGGGTCCTTGGAGGAGCAGTCCGAGAGCTTGCCGGGCATCCCGAAGGACTCCAGCGGACTCTTGCGCCGGGCGTTGTCGCGCGCCTTCCGGGCAGCCATACGGGCCTGGGCGGCGGAGATTGCCTTCCGAATGACATCGCGGGCCGGACCGGGGTTCCGTTCCAGCCAGTCGCCCAGGCCGTCCGTGACCACGCGCTGGACGAAGCCCTTAACTTCAGAGTTGCCCAGCTTCGTCTTGGTCTGGCCCTCGAACTGCGGTTCGGCGAGCTTGACGGAGATGACTGCGGTCAGGCCTTCACGGATGTCATCACCGGTGAGGTTGTCATCCTTTTCCTTGATGATGCCCTTCTCCCGCGCATAACGGTTGATGAGCGAGGTCATGGCGGCGCGGAAGCCCTCTTCGTGGGTTCCGCCCTCATGGGTGTTGATGGTGTTGGCGTAGGTGTGAACACTCTCCGAATAGGCGTTGGTCCACTGCATGGCCATTTCCAGGGCGATGTGGCGTTCCGTGTCCTCGGTCTCGAAGGAGATGACATCCTCATGGACCACGTCCACCTTTTTGCCCGAGTTCAGGTGCTTTACATAGTCCAGCAGGCCGTCGTCGTACTGGTACACCACGGTGCGGTGTTCTGCGGTCACTTCACCTTCGGTAACCACCGCGTCCAGGTCCAGGTCCTCAGCGGAGGCTGCATTTTCCGTGGGGGTCCGCTCGTCGGTCAGCGTGATGCGCAGGCCTTTGTTCAGGAAGGCCATCTGCTGGAACCGGGCGCGGAGGGTTTCGAAATCGAAGTCTGTGGATTCGAAGATGCCGGCGTCAGGATAGAACGTCTGGGTCGTTCCGGTCTGGTCGGTCTCTTCGCCCTGGACCAGTCCGCCCTGGGGCTTGCCGCCGTCGGCGAAGGACATCCGCCACACGTGGCCCTGGCGCCGGACTTCAGTGTTCACCCGGCTGGAGAGCGCGTTGACTACGGAGATGCCTACACCGTGGAGGCCGCCGGAAACCGCGTAACCGCCGCCGCCGAATTTGCCACCGGCGTGGAGGATGGTCATAACCACTTCGACGGTGGGTTTGTGCTCAGTCGGGTGCATGTCCACGGGGATACCGCGGCCGTCGTCCACAACCTTGACGCCGCCGTCGGCCTGGAGGACTACTTCAATGTGCGTGCAGTATCCGGCCAGGGCCTCATCGACGGAGTTGTCCACCACTTCATAGACCAGGTGGTGGAGGCCCCGGAGCCCGGTGGATCCGATGTACATGCCAGGGCGCTTCCGGACCGCTTCGAGGCCCTCAAGCACTGTGATGTCGCTGGCACCGTATTCCCTCGGAGTCACGGCTTCCGCCGGAGTGCCGGGGGTGGGGACATCCTCCGCTGCGCGCTCCACTGCCTGGGTATCTGTCATGTCGTTAGCCACAGGTGCTGTCGACTCCTCTTTTTCGATGATGGCCGGCGAATTCTTTCCAAGGGAAAGCACCCGCCAACAGGCACAAGCTGATGGCGCTGAAGAGTAGGTCGACCTGCAGAACCGAAGTCCGCCTGCTGAGGGCATACGGAGAACGGACTCAGTCAACGTTTCACCGGCGCCCAGTTATCTCATGTGATTCTATCGTGAAATGTGCCGCAACCCCGCATTCCAGAGGCGTCGCCGTACCTGTCTTTGCCTGTGTCTGGCCATTGATCACGCCTAGGGCGCCCTTGCGGTGCGGCCGCCGGGTGCCTATACGCCTCAGGGCGGTTAGACCGCCCTACACGCCGCCGAACGGAGATACAAGGTCCGACGGCGGGCTAACCGTAGGTATCGCGGGGTCCCCGGCCGTTGACGGTACGGCCGCCCTTGCGCCAGCTGGGTGCCGAGGGGCCGAGCACCTGGATGCTGGTCACCACGCCGTCGCCCAGTTCGGTGCGGAATTTCTCCAGCAGGCTGATGCTCAACAGACGCAGCTGGGTAGCCCAGGCTGTCGAGTCGGTGCGGACGTGCAGAGTGGTATCGGCGAAGCTTTCCGGCGTGCAATGCGCGGAGATTTCCGGACCAACCAGGGTTGCCCATTCGGCCATCACCGATCCCACCGCCACGGGCGAGGTCCAGCCGCGTTCCGCCACAAGGCGTCCCACAACCTTGCCCAGGCCCAGCGGGTCCCGGCCGGTCGAGTGGAACTGGCTGAAGCCGCGGGTGTCCCGGATTCCGCGTTTTGCCTTGGCCGAACCCACCGGAGGGGACGCTTTACGCCGGATTTCCCCGCGCGCCGCAGCAGCCTCCCGCATCCGGTTCAGCGCAGCCTGCGGGGCATCAATGTTGTCGGGATCGCGGCCGGGCTGCAGCCCGCCGTTCCTCTCGTCCCTACTCATCGATTCCTCCCGGGATAACCTTCACCCGCCGGCCGGACAGTTCCGCCGGAATATCGGCCTCGACGGCGGCGGTCACCAGGACCTGTTCCGCGCCGGAGACTATTGCCGCCAGTTTACGCCGCCGCTGCACATCGAGCTCGGCAAAAACATCGTCAAGAATCAGGATGGGAGCGGAACCGCCGGTCCGGGCGTCGTCCAGCATGACGTAGTAGGAGGCCAGCCGGAGCGAGAGGCACATGGACCAGGTTTCGCCGTGGGAGGCATAGCCCTTTGCAGGTGCTTCACCGAGAACCAGCTCAAGCTCATCCCGGTGTGGCCCCACCAGTGAGATCCCCCGCTCCAGCTCTTTACGGCGGGACGCCGCGAATGCCTGGATATAGCGTTCGGTGAGTTCCTCGACGGAGAGGTACCGGAGTTCTTCAGGTCCACCGTCCTGTCCGGAAGGGGCAGAGCCAGCCATCCCGGTTCCGGAACCGGTGTTTCCGGATGAAGGGCCGCCGTCGTCGTCCATCAGGTTCTGGAGGGTGGAGCGGTAAAGTGCGCCGGCCTCCTTGGATCCGTCCGTGAGCTGGGCGTAAGCCTTGGCCAGGTGCGGGCGCAGGCGTTCCACGAGTTCCAGCCTTGCGTACAGCAGTTCGGCTCCGGCCTTTGCCATGTGCTGGTCCCAGACATCCAGAGTTGCCTCATGCGCTGACGTGAATTTGCCGGCCCGGGCCGATTTGAGGAGGGCGTTACGTTGCTTCAGGACGCGGTCATAGTCGCTGCGCGTCGCCGAGTGACGGGGAATGAGGCTCACCAGCAGCTCATCGAGGAACCGCCGGCGGTTTGAGGGGTCACCCTTGACCAAAGCAAGATCTTCGGGAGCGAAAAGCACTGTCTGGCAGATCCCCAGCAGGTCCCTTGCGCGGACGGGGTTGCTGCGGTTAATGCGGCCGCGGTTTGCCCGGCTGGCATTGATTTCAAGTTCCAGCACTGTGGTCTGTTCGCCCCGGACCAGGCGGGCCCGAACCAGCGCCCGGTCGGTCCCGAACCGCAGCAGCGGAGCATCGGAACTGACCCGGTGCGAACTGAGCGTGGCCAGGTAGCCAATGGCTTCCATGAGGTTGGTCTTGCCGATGCCGTTTGAGCCCACCAGTACCGTGACCCCGGGTTCGAGGGCAAGGTCAACCTGGGCGTAACTGCGGAAGTCAGTCAGCGAAAGGTGTTCTAAGTACACGCGGTCTTCAGAATTCTCGGAACCCCGCGGGCCCCGGGCTGGTTGCTACTTGGCGGGACGGGTGGCATGCCCGCCGAACTGGTGGCGCAGCGCGGATACCATCTTCATGGCCGGGGAGCTGTCCTCACGGGATTCGAAGCGCGCGAACAGAGCGGCCGTGATGGCAGGTGCGGGAATCGCGTTGGCAATGGCTTCTTCGACCGTCCATCGGCCTTCACCTGAATCCTCGACGTAGTCGTCAATGTTCTGCAGTCCGGGATCCTCATCCAGCGCCTTGACCGCGAGGTCCAGCAACCAGGACCTGACCACGGTGCCCTTCTGCCAGGCGCGGAATGTTCCTGGGAGATCGTTGATAATGTCCTTGGAAGCAAGGAGCTGGTAGCCCTCGGCGTAGGCCTGCATCAGGCCGTATTCGATCCCGTTGTGGACCATCTTGGCGTAGTGGCCGGCACCGATTCCGCCGACGTGGACGAAGCTGTCGGCGCGGTCTCCCTCCGGCCGGAGTACATCAAAGACGGGCAACGCGCGCTCAATATCCGCAGCGTCACCGCCGGCCATCAGCCCGTACCCGTTCTGCAGGCCCCATACGCCGCCCGAAACACCGCAGTCCGCGAACCGGATGTCCTTTTCGGCCAGCGCAGCACCATGCTTCTGATCTTCGGTGAAACGCGAGTTGCCGCCGTCGATCACCAGGTCGCCGGCGTCCAGCTTGTTCCCGAGTTCGGTAATGACGGCATCGGTGATTTCGCCTGACGGAACCATGACCCAGATCAGCCGCGGCGCAGGGACGGCGGCAATGAGTTCGTCCACCGAGGCAACATCGGTGACCTCGGGGTTGCGGTCGAAGCCTGTGACTTCAATGCCACCCTTGCGCAGGCGTTCGCGCATGTTGAAACCCATTTTTCCAAGGCCGATCAGTCCGATATGCACGATGCGGGTTCTCCTTCTGCATTTGGGTGTCGGTTGTCGTTTTGAGGTTCAGAACGACAACAACTGTGTGGGCCCACGCCGCCAGGGGTTCCCTGGCCGAGCTGGCGGGGCGAGGGTGGCGGTGGGACTAGTTGGGGAGCCTGACGGGCATAACCAGGTAGCGGTAGTCGTCCTGGTCTTCACCATCGGCGTCCGCCTGGGCCGTGATCATGGCAGGCTTCGGTGCGGTGGTGAAGGAGAACCTGACGAACTTCGTTTCGATGACGCTGAGACCCTCAACCAGGTAATGCGGGTTGAACGCGACGGTGATGTCATCGCCGGAAAGCTGGGCTTCGAGTTCTTCGGACGCCTGGGCATCCTCGCCGGTGCCCGCGTCCAGGTGAAGCAATCCGTCGGTGAAAGCGAGCCTGACCGGGGTGTTGCGCTCAGCCACCAGCGATACGCGGCGTACGGCTTCGACCAGTTCCTGGGTCTGGACCGTGGCGTGGATGGGGGTTGAATCAGGGAACAGAGACCGGATCTTGGGGTAGTCGCCGTCCACAAGCAGCGACGTGGTGGTGCGGCCGCCGCTTTCGAAACCGATGAGGCGGCTGTCATCATCCGCCAGGGCAAGGTTGATGTCGCCGCTGTTGCCGAGGGTCTTGGCTACTTCGTTGAGGGTCTTCGCCTTGACCAGCGCGCTGGTGGAGATGCCGGGGGTGACGGGTTTCCACGGTACTTCCCGCATGGCCAGCCGGTAGCGGTCAGTTGCCAGCAGCGTGATGAGATCGTCCTCAATTTCCATCCGTACGCCGGTGAGGATGGGAAGGGTGTCGTCCTTGCTCGCAGCGATGATGACCTGGGAAACGGCCTGGGCGAAGGCATCACCAGGCACTGTTCCGCTGATGGTGGGCAACGCCGGCAAGGGCGGGTACTCGGCCTCGGGCATCGTGGCCAGGTGGAAGCTGCTCCGCCTGCAGGTCAGTGTGACTTTGTTTCCGTCTGTCTCGACTTCAACTGGGGCGGACGGGAGACTGCGGCAGATATCAGCGAGAAGCCGGCCCGAGACGAGGATGGTTCCTTCGGTGGTGATGTCTGCGGCGATTTCCAGCCGCGCTGAGGTCTCGTAGTCAAAACTCGAGAGGCTGACCGTACCGCCTTCAGCCTTCAAAAGCAGACCTGACAGCACGGGAACCGGCGGCCGCGGAGACAACGACCGGGCTGTCCAGGTGACGGCTTCTGCCAGGACGTCCCGTTCGACTCTGAACTTCACGGAAGGGTGCCGCCTTTCATTACTGCTGCATATCGAAACCGGGAACTCCGCTGGGGAGTCCAATGAGGAGTGCCCAACCACCGAACCTGCATGGTGATTCGGTAACCGAACCACAAAGAAACCCGAGGATGGGAGCGCTGCTGACAGCTTAGCCGGAAGATCTGCGATTAACCCATCCCCGGCTGCCGCCGCCGGGGTCCATAGGCCCTCGGCTGCACTTGCAACCTTGGCCCGTTCGGGGTGTGGATCGAGATTGTTGTTTGAGGGAAATCAATTTCTTGGGATTAGTAGTGTTAATAACTGCTGTGGAAACTGTGGATAACTCGATCTCACCGCAGGATCCGGCGGTTAAGCCCTGTTCATGGAGTGTGGGTGACGCAGTTTTAAACAGGCTGTGGATGGGGATAACATTTTTCGGCGTCAGGCCAATCCACAGCTGGCTTAAGGGTTTTAAGCCCATTAAGCGCGGTTGTCCCCTTAACTATCCACAGGCTTATCCACATGCGCCTGTTAATAAGGTAAGAGTGTGCCGGCTCAGGAGTCGCGCTGCTGCTGCTTGATCCGGTTGGTCAGTTCCGTGACCTGGTTGTAGATCACACGCCGTTCCGCCATCAGCTCACGGATCTTGCGGTCAGCATGGATCACCGTGGTGTGGTCCCGGCCGCCAAGTTCCTGGCCGATCTTGGGGAGGGACATGTCCGTGAGTTCACGGCAGAGGTACATCGCAATCTGGCGGGCCGTCACCAGCGTCCTGGTGCGCGACTTGCTGCAGAGTTCCTCCATGCTGAGCTTGAAGTAGTCAGCCGTCTGGGTGAGGATCTGGCTGGAGGTGATCTCCTGGGCGCCGTCGTCGGTGATGAGGTCCTTGAGCACCATTTCGGCCAGGGCCACATCCACGGGCTGGCGGTTCAGGCTTGCGAACGCCGTCACACGGATCAGCGCACCTTCAAGTTCCCGGATGTTGCTGGAGATCTTGGAGGCGATGTATTCGAGGGCGTCATCGGGCGCGGACAGGCCTTCGCTGAGAGCCTTCTTGCGGAGGATGGCAATACGCGTTTCGAGTTCCGGCGGCTGGATGTCAGTGAGAAGGCCCCACTCGAAGCGCGACTTCATCCTGTCTTCGAAGCCTGCGAGCTGCTTGGGCGGCAGGTCCGAGGTGATGACCACCTGTTTGTTGTTGTTGTGCAGCGAGTTGAACGTATGGAAGAACTCCTCCAGCGTCCGGTCCTTACCGGCCAGGAACTGGATGTCATCGATCAGCAGTACGTCCACGTTGCGGTACGTGGTCTTGAAACTGGCACCTTCGTCATCCCGGATGGAGTTGATGAAGTCGTTCGTGAACTCTTCGGAATTCACGTAGCGGACGCGGATTCCGCTGTAGAGCCGGCGGGCATAGTGGCCGATGGCGTGCAGGAGGTGGGTCTTGCCCAGCCCGGAATCACCGTAGATGAACAGCGGGTTGTAGGCCTTGGCGGGTGCTTCGGCGACGGCAACGGCGGCAGCATGGGCGAAGCGGTTGGACGAGCCGATCACGAAGGTGTCAAAAACGTACTTCGGGTTCAGCCGGCCGAATTCATGGGACGTGCTCGGCAGCATGGGCTGCGGCTTCTGTTCGATCAGCTGGTCCGGTGAGTAAGCAGGTACGACGACGGGTTCCGGTTCCGGGTGGATGGGAACCAGATCGGTGTCCACATCGATGGCGCAGCGGATGTCCTCGGAGAAAACGTTGTGGAGGGCATCGTCCAGGGCATCCTTGACCTGGGTCTGCAGCACTTCACGGGTGAGTTCATTGGGGACTGCGACGAGGAGCGTGGAACCGATCAGGCCCTGGGCCTGGGCCAGGATGACGAAGCCCCGTTGCCGCGGTGAAACGCGGTCATCCTGCTCGAGAAGGTTCACCACGCGCCGCCAGGAACTTCCGACAGTATTGGCGTGGTTGGCTTCGTCTACTGTCATCAATCAGTTCCTCAAAACTTGCGTGCCTGCATTACGTGCAGCCCCAAGTCCGGAACCAGGATGCTGGTCCAGCTTCATCCACAGGGTTATGCACAGTCCGTGGATAATCGGCTACTGAGCCACTCTAGGGGATCAAAAGGCCAGAAGATAGCTGGGAAGTAGCTTGTGGATAATTACACCGGTGTGGTTCCAAAACGGGCCCTGTGAGCCACTTCATCCACAGGCTGCGAGGCCGGGTTAACCACAGCCCGGGGCAGGGCAGGGAGGGCATCCCGGTTTGACTCTGACCTGCATTTTGCCCTAACGTTGTGAAGTCCTTTGTGTCCGCTTTCTAGCCCTATCTGAATCTCTCTGACGCACCGCGTTGGAGCAGCCGGGGGAAGCGTGCATATACAAAACTTAGCGTCGGCCAGTTCTTCCCCTTTTACTGATCGGGTGGGCGCACCTTTGATCCACTGGAGTAACTAACGTGAGCAAGCGGACTTTTCAGCCGAATAACCGCCGTCGAGCCAAGAAGCACGGCTTCCGCCTTCGTATGCGTACCCGTGCCGGCCGTGCCATCCTGGCAGCCCGTCGTGGCAAGGGCCGCACCGAACTGTCGGCCTAGATTCTGACTCGTCGGTAAACATTTCTTTGCGAGTTTAAGGTGCTGGCCACCCGTAACCGTTTGAGGACTGCAACCGAATTTTCAACAACTGTGCGTTCCGGTGTCCGTAATGGACGCCGGAACGTAGTGTTATATGCGGCAGCCATTTCTGCCGACGAACCCAGCCGGATCGGGTTCATAGTTTCCAAAGGTGTCGGGAACGCTGTTGTCAGGAACCTCGTTAAGAGGAGACTGAGAGAAGCCGGTGCTGCCTCGCTTCGCGAGTACGGTACCGGGTTCGCCATAGTGGTCCGGGCGCTGCCTGCGTCCGCGGCTGCCAGCTGGGACCAACTGCTGGCGGACTACAACGCCGCATTGGAATCAACCATGAGCCGGTTGGGCAGCCGCCTTCCAAAGGCTGCTGTAGACGGTTCTACCGGTACAACACAGGAGGGGACACAGCGTGCGTAAGGTAACTGCCGCCGTCGTCCGCTACCTCTTACCTGTTGCTGCTGCGCTGGGCACCTTCCTCTGGAACCTGCCCAAAAACATTCTTATTCTGCTGCTCATGGCCTACCGCAAGGTGATTTCCCCCTTGTATGGCCAGGTATGCCGGTTCTTCCCTTCCTGCTCGGCGTACGCCCTTGAAGCCATCACCGTTCATGGCGCAGTGAAGGGCAGCTGGCTGGCAGTCCGCCGCCTCGTGCGCTGCCATCCGTGGAATGCCGGTGGTGTGGACCATGTCCCCGCCGGCCACCGCCACTGGCCCGAACACCGGACCCCCACAATTGTTGTGCTGAACAACCCGGACAAGTACCTGGCTGCTCAGACTGATGGAGAAGGCCGCCTTGCGGCCTGACGAATAGGGATATCGTATGGACTTCTTTGAAACAATCATGTTTCCGTTCAAGTGGCTTGTGTCCATCATCATGGTGGGTTTTCATGAGGGCCTGAGCTCCATTGGCATGCCGGAAGCCTCCGGCTGGACGTGGACGCTTTCCATCATCGGCCTGGTGCTGGTGATCCGGGCCGCGCTGATCCCGGTGTTCGTCAAGCAGATCAAGGCGCAGCGCGGCATGCAGCTGCTGCAGCCGGACCTGAAGAAACTCCAGGACAAGTACAAGGGCAAGACCGATCAGCTCTCCCGCCAGGCCATGGCGCAGGAGCAGATGGCCATGTACAAGAAGCACGGGACCAACCCGTTCTCCGCCTGCTTGCCCATGCTGATCCAGATGCCGTTCTTCTTCGCGCTTTTCCAGGTTCTGTCCGGCATCAGCACCGCCCGTGATCAGGGCAAGGGCATGGGCGCGATGAGCCACGAACAGGTGTTGCAGTTTGACGACTCCACCATCTTCGGAGCTCCGCTGTCGGCCACCCTGCTGCACAACCCCGAGGGCAATGCATTCGCTGTTTATGTTCTGTCGATCGTGATGATCCTGGCCATGACCGCCTCGCAGTTCATCACGCAGAAGCAGATCATGGCCAAGAACATGTCTGAAGAGGCCATGGCTAGCCCGTTCATGCGCCAGCAGAAAATGATGCTTTACATCCTGCCCATCGTGTTTGGTGTGGGCGGTATCAACTTCCCCATCGGTGTGCTGATCTACTGGACAACCACCAACCTCTGGACTATGGCCCAGCAGTTCTTCGTCATCCGCCGCATGCCGACGCCGGGATCCCCCGCCGCCAAGGCACTCGCTGAGCGCCGTGCCGCCAAGGGCCTCCCGGTCCTTCCCATTCTGGGCGGGAAGAAGGCCGACGCCGAGGCGGAGGCAGCTGCCGCCGCTGCGCTTATCGAGCAAAAGGGACAGCGCGTCCAGCCACAACGTAAGAACAGGAAGAAGAAGTAATGTCAGCCGAGAGCACCGAACACGCCCTTTCCGACGAGGTCACCGAAGATCACGACGAGTCCGTGAGTGATGCAGATTCCCCGAAGGGTTCGTCCGCGAGCCGCCTTGAGGAGGAAGGCGACGTGGCTGCCGACTACCTTGAGGAACTCCTGGACATAGCGGATATTGATGGCGACATTGATATTGAAGTCAGGAACGGCAGGACTTACATCTCGATCGTTGCCGAGGAAGAGTCCGACAGCCTGGACAGCCTCGTCGGCGAAGACGGCGAAGTCCTGGAAGCACTCCAGGAACTGACCCGGCTCTCTGTTCTCTCTGCCACCGAGAACCGCTCACGCCTGGTGCTGGACATCAACGGTTACCGCCAGGAGCGCGCTGGCCACCTTCAGAAGATCGCCGAGGATGCAGCCGCTTCGGTCAAGGAGACCGGCAAGGCCGTTGCCCTGGAGCCGATGAGCGCCTACGAACGCAAAATCGTGCACGACGCCGTCGCCGACCTCGGCCTGGTGAGCGAGTCCGAAGGTGAAGGCGCCGGCCGCCACATTGTTGTATCCGCTGACTAGAGAATTGCTGATCCGCTAAATCATGGTTGAAATCACGGCAGCTGAACTGCTCGCGGCTGAGAAGATCTTCGGGGACCGGCTGGATCTCGCTAAGCGCTACGTCGAGCACCTCGCCACGTCCGGCACCGAACGGGGCCTCATCGGTCCCCGTGAGATCCCTCGGCTGTGGAGCCGCCATGTCCTCAACTGTGCGGTCATCGAAAGTGAGATCGCCCATGGCAGCCATGTTGCTGACGTCGGGAGCGGTGCGGGCCTTCCCGGGCTCTGCCTGGCCATTGCCCGGCCTGACCTGGAGCTGACGCTGATCGAGCCCTTGGAGCGCAGGGTCATCTGGCTCCAGGAAGTGGTGGATGACCTGGGCCTGACCAACGTCACGGTGATGCGAAGCCGTGCGGAACTTGCCGTGGGCCATGTCAAAGCTGATGTGGTCACTGCCCGCGCGGTTTCGGCGCTGAGCAATCTGGCCGGGCTGACCATTCCGCTGCTCGGCGGCAAAGGCGAGGTGGTGGCCATCAAGGGCCGCAGCGCGGGCGAGGAAATCGAGAAGGCCGCGAAGGTCATCCGTAAGCTCGGGGGCGTTCAGACTTCGGTGGTGACTGTCGGTGAAAATCTGCTGGAAGAACCCACTACGGTGGTGCGCATCGTCGTAAACAAGTCCGGAAAGATTGCCTAGTCCGGGCCCGGTAACCTTGGTCTGCAGGGCGAAGCGGTTAGGCTAGACAACGGCAGCAAAAAGCTGAACGAGAGTGAGTGTGTCCCAGTGACCAGTAGCGAAGCCTCCACACAACGGATCCCCCCGTTTGTGTCTTTGGGGTCAGCACGATCAGTTGCTGGCATGGGTTCCGCACCGGTCCGAACTGAAACGCACCCCAAAGTGGTTGCAGACGTGGCAGCTTTTGCTGCTGTTTCACGTGAAACAACAGCCGGTGGCAAGACCAACGTCATCGACACCATGGACGACTCCAGCCCCATTGCCCGTGAGCTCGCGCACGAGACAAAACGCCGCGAACGGTTGCTCGGGCGTGAACTGCCCAAGCCTGAGAAGACCCGGATCTTCACGGTTTCCAACCAAAAAGGCGGGGTGGGTAAGACTACTACCACCGTGAACATCGCCGCTGCCCTTGCTGCCGCAGGCCTCAACGTCCTGGTCATTGACATTGATCCGCAGGGTAACGCCTCCACTGCCCTGGGTGTGGAACACCACGCAGATGTGGACAGCATCTACGACGTCCTGATCAACGATTTTCCCCTCGCGGATGTTGTGGCTCCTTGCCCGGATATCAGCAATCTGATCTGTGCTCCCGCCACCATCCACCTGGCCGGTGCCGAGATTGAACTTGTATCTTTGGTTGCCCGCGAACAGCGGCTCCGCAGGGCTATTGACGTCTACGCCAAGACCCGGGCCAAAAACGGTGAAGAACGCCTGGACTACATCTTCATCGATTGTCCACCGAGCCTCGGCTTGCTGACGGTCAACGCCTTTTGTGCCGCCGGCGAGGTGCTCATTCCCATACAGTGTGAGTACTACGCGTTGGAAGGCCTGAGCCAGCTCCTGAAAAACATCGAAATGATCCAGAAGCACCTGAATGCGGATCTGGTTGTTTCGACCATTCTCCTGACGATGTATGACGGCCGGACCAACCTGGCTGCCCAGGTAGCTGCGGAGGTGCGTCAGCACTTCCCGGACCAGGTCCTTGGGGCCGTGGTTCCCCGGTCGGTGCGGATCTCGGAAGCGCCCAGCTACCAACAGACTGTTATGACTTACGATCCTTCCTCCAGTGGGGCCTTGTCCTATCTGGAAGCTGCTGCTGAAATCGCTCAGCGCTAGAATCTTCAAGAACTGCAACAACCGGAGTCAGGCTGGGCCTGCTCTTCCATCGGAGGGATTTATCCATGAGCGAGAAGCGACGTGGCCTAGGCCGCGGTCTTGGCGCACTCATTCCAAGTTCCGCCGCCGGGAGTGCATCGGGCAACGGTGCAGCAGCGTCGCGTCCCGTGGATCTCTTCTTCCCGGAGGGCCGCAAGAAAGTCTTTCCGTCGGATGAGGTTGTAGACAACGGTGAGGCAACCTCTGCGGGCTCCGCTTCTGAGGCTGTGAAGTCAGCTGAAAAGATGTCCTCGGAAAAGGCGCCTGCCAAGAGGGCTGCTGCAGCGCCGGCGAAGGCTTCTGCTAAAGCGTCCACCGGGGCGCCTGACAAGACATCTGCTTCGGCCACCCCACCAACCGCTGGTAAGGCCAACGCTGCTGCATCGGCGGAGGATGCCGCCGCTGTTGAGGCGTCCGCCAATGCGTCGGCTCCAGATGACGCGTCTGGTGAACTGGTTGATAATGGCGTGGACCTCGTGGATGTGCCCGGTGTGCGTTTTGCTGAGATCCCGGTGTCGGACATTCACCCCAACCGTAAGCAGCCCCGCTCTGTCTTCGATGAGGACGACATGGCGGAGCTGATTCACTCCGTTCGTGAAATTGGCGTCCTCCAGCCAATTGTGGTGCGTACTTCAACCGAAAAAGGTGGAGAACCATATGAGCTCGTCATGGGTGAGCGCCGGTGGAGGGCAGTTCAGGCCGCGGGCATGGAAACCATACCCGCCATCGTGCGCGACACCACGGATGATGACCTTCTTCGTGACGCCCTCCTCGAGAACCTGCACCGGAGCCAGCTAAACCCCTTGGAAGAGGCGGCCGCCTACCAGCAGCTGCTTGAAGACTTCGGGACCACGCATGAACAGCTGGCCGATCGCATAGGGCGTTCCCGCCCTCAGGTTTCCAACACGCTCCGTCTGCTGAAGCTTCCGCCGCTGGTTCAGCGACGTGTGGCCGCAAGTGTTCTTTCTGCCGGCCATGCCCGTGCGCTCCTGGCACTGCCGGATGCTGCGGCCATGGAACGCCTGGCGCAGAAGATCGTGGCCGAAGGAATGTCGGTTCGGGCCACGGAAGAAGCAGTGACGCTTTATCAGGATCCGACAACGCCGACCAAGAACAACATTCCACGGCCCGGTGCGCGGCATGAGCGTTTGGATTACCTGGCTTCCTCCCTCTCCGATCGGCTGGACACCAACGTAAAGATCTCGCTCGGCGTTCGCAAGGGGCGCGTCAGCATTGAGTTCGCGAGCGTTGAGGATCTGAACCGCATCATGGAAGTGCTGGCGCCGGGATCCGAGAACTAGTTCGATAGCTTGGGAGGGCCTGTTTCACGTGAAACAGGCCCTCTTTTCGTTTACAGTTCTTCTGGATTATGGTCCGCATGCCCCCTTTGGGCACTACGCGAAGGTTCAGAACTACGGTGTGTTGCATTGCCACAAGGCTCGGTGCTTGGCGGGTCACACCAGTGGCCTGCTGGAACCTTCGATTAGAAGGCGACACAGCCTCCGTCCGTTTGTGGTCCTAAAGGGCGAAGTCACTCAAGAATGTTCGTAATCGACCTGGCGATGCGCGAACGTGGCTTGTAAGGTTACATATCCGTTCCGGCATTGGGACAACAGCGCCTGATCTCGCACTGCGCTGGGCGTGACAGTAGTGCTGCCGTGGGCCAACCTCGCTCGCTCTTCGTCAGCAATGGGACGGACGGATTGGCCTGTGGTTCGACCCGGATAATGCTGTGGATCGGACTGATACCTGTATGTGCCACAGGTGTTCATCCATCCTCGCGCTCCTGAGGTTCGGGTATGGGAATGATCTGTAACGCCCCATTACTGCCAAATACCCCTTCGTATTGTCGAACCGCGGGGCATGTTTCACGTGAAACACCGCAGCTGCTTGAGGTAAGCGGTCAGCCTGGGCCAAGATGTCGCACCGCCTGTGCCAGTCAGGCACTATCGACGACGTTTCTCCGTAGAACAGTTCCAGATATGGAAGATGCGGAATAGCTGGCGACTAATGTAGACCTGGATCAGGTAGGGGCCCGGTCCGGGATGTTTCACGTGAAACAATGGTCCCTCGAATTGGCGGGCAACTCCCCTAGGGACGCGCTAGTCAACCTGTGCACGCCAGCCCAGCTTTCGCCCCGAGCAACTGAACTCGGTCACCTCCTGCGGTGGGCAAATCCGACGACACTTCCTGCCCCGCGTGGGTCGCTACCTGGCTGATGTAAAGGCGGACCTCGCGACTGCCAAAGATCTTAAATGTGCTTGATCCCAGGCTCGGACACGATGGGACGACCGACACGATGGGACGACCGACACGATGGGACGACCGACACGATGGGATGCCTGGTGAAAGGACATACCACCGCGGGGGCAGCACTCCCATTACCGAGCCCTCCCGGGTGGCGCAACGGGGTGCAGACCTTGGAGGGTCCTGGAGGCGTTTGAAGGGACGCGGGACGCCCTGTGAGCCCTAGCCGTGGTGCCTGCTGGCTCGTCGGTGCGGCAGTCGCCCTCCGCCGGCCGGCACGCAGGGTCCGAAGACCGTACCTGTGGGCGTGACGCTCCCCTACGCTGGCACACAGGGTCTGAAGGCCGTATTGCAGCCGCGACTCTCCTACGGCAGGCAAAACCGGCCTGAAGGCCGTACTGGCCAAGGCGCATAGCTATGCTGGATCACCTTAGCGGGCTCGATGGTCAAAATGACCGCCGATTGTCTGCAAGAAGCACCACGCCACGGATCGCTGTTCCTGCGCGCTGGCGACGATCATGGAGCGCCGTTTGGGCTGACATTGGTCAGCCCCCGGCCGGGACTAGAAGGCGTGTTGCCTCGATCGGCTCGCCGCCTTCTCTAGGAATGAATCTGTCCGTCTGCAGGGCTCCAGACTGAGCCCGGAGGTCCGTTGGCTCGGAGTTGTGGCCCTGGCGAGGGAGCATATCCATGCCGTGAGTGCGTGAGTGCGTGAGTGCGTGAGTGCGCGAGTGTCCGACGTGTTGAGCGTCAACGTGTGCCTCTACGCGCCCCCGGCGTGCAGGTACATGTTGCGGCGGGGACCGCTTACGGTTCCCACTGCTGGCATGCCTATCTCCTGTCCGATGGGTGCTGGCTTGCCGAGGCGGGCCAACACGAGGATGCCAGATGGCCTGATGATCGCGTGAATGAACCTGCGGTGGATGCCCGATACGGTGCAGGGGCGGATCGCGTACGGCGGGATCCACAACCCAAAGGGTCGGCAGGCGTTGAGGGCAAGGATATCAATCACCAGTCGCGTTATGCGCACTCGCCGACCGGGCACCGTAGTCCGTCCCACCCGCGTATGAGACGACACCCATCCGCCAGATCGAGATTCTGGCCGTGCCCGAGCGCATAGTTCCGGTCATCACCACTAGCGTGTCTGGCCGAAAAGACCCGATGGTGGTGGACCATGTGCACGACTCATGCGGCTCTCTCTCAAATCCTCTCGCCCCTCGATTTCATCGTGAGTCCCCCACGGAGGCGAGGGAAGCGCGGTGGATATCTCTGTGGATAACTTTGTGGACGGAGTCGTATCTCACAGCAGCTGCGAGTGGTTTCGAGTTGCCGCGGCCAGGGCTCAAGATGGGCCTCGCCGCACCATCCTACCCTCGTCGCTGGAGAGAGGACGGGGGTGTTTCACGTGAAACATTTCGGCTTCAGATCGTGACCTGTTTAGTAGGCATGCACGGGGATGAATTCAGTTGAATTACCCGTGTTTATTGGGACTTTCTGCATCATGTGGTCCCATAGGCCGGTTGCTCCTTGGGTCGTAGCTCTTCGGCTCGTTCCCTGAGTGTATAGACGAACCTAGGCATTAGTGCCTGCGCTGGTATGAGGGGACCCCAAATGCCCGATCCTGTGGTGGATTGGGCTGTGGATACTGCTGTGGATAAAGTGTGGGGATAACTTGTGGAGAACAGTGCCGGGAAGAACATCCCACGGCCCTAGCGAAGCTCGGGGTCGTGGGATCTTCGAGGCTCAACGTGACATCTCCCCGACCAGTGGACCTGCGCATGGGAACGTTATGTCCTAATGATGTCTACGGTGAGGCTCAACTCTAAGTTGCGGGAATGCTGAGAATGCGCCACTGGTGTTGCGGTCCTTGGGTCGACGCCGTGTATCTACGTTCGCGGCGTTCCACGCTCCCGGTTTCAGCCACAGGTTAGGAATCCACAGGCACCGCAAGGTAACCCTGAGTGCTCGCAGCTACGGCGCGCGTAGCTTAGTTGATCTATCGCCGGGTTGATCATGGGAAGTCACGCAGGCGTCGGCGCTGACTATGTTGGCTTCCGTAAAGGGGCATCGTATGAACTGCCGGCTGACTTCCAACTCGTCAGGCCCTGCTTACTCGTCCTCGCTTTTTCCAGGGAGTGCCGGAGATTGTCAGCCGGCGCTCAATGTGCTGCAGCCAGCGTGGTTAGGGATGGCACGGTGCGCTTACGCCGCCGCGCCTGAGCAGGCAAGTCTCAGACAGAGGATGTTTCACGTGAAACGGTGACAACAAGCGCTCCCGCATCAGGTCGAAGTCTCTCTTATACGCCTATCCAACCCAGCGAGCGTATGGGTTACCCTGACCGGAGAACTCCGGGAGGGGTAGACCCGGCTCCGCGTCCACTGGTCCACTAATGAGACCTTCATCCTGCTCCCGTGTTTCACGTGAAACATCTTACTCACTACCCGACATTGGACCACCTCCCAAAAGTGTCCGCGCACAGCTGCGCAGGCGTTGATTGTCCAGGACATGCGGCTCGTGCCCAATGCTGATCGAGCGTGATTGCTGTACTAGTCCCTCGCGGGCAGGAGCTCGGCCTGCATGCCGACGCCGCACGTCCCCAATCCGCGACAGCGCGCGATCGAAGTGGAACACCCAGGAGGAGCCTCGGCTAAGCCTTACGTTTTCGGTAGGCGGGGGCTCTAGGCTGTGGCCTGCATGTGCTGACATTGGTCCTGAGGACTCCGGTTGTGCAGCGGAAGTTGTCATTGCGCTCCGTGTCTTTGTTTTGTCGCAAGGAGATATCCTGAGGGAGGGCGCTGCACCCGGGATGAATGACGGCACGTAGGTGTAGTAGCTGCGCGTCTAGCTACTTGGTAGGTCCTGCTTTGTCTTTTGGACTACTTAGCCTTGGCGTGCCGCGCTGGATCTTTACCGGACGCTGTTTCTGTGGCATCACTCTTTGTGAACTCGTGTCAGTTCACGACGCTAGATGCTTCGACTCGTTGCCGGCCGCCTCCAGCGGCCACTCACTGGCCGCTACGTCGCCTCTTCACGCCTACGCGGGTATCCCGAGGACAGGGTGAGTTGCGGGTGCGTGACATGGCCCTAGAGTTACTCTGGGGCAGAGAACGGAAATGGAAAGTGCCTGGCCTGGCGCATCGCTGGTACTCGCAATGCAAAGGAACGCCGCCTCCATACCGGAGTATCACGGTAGTGGATCCCCGCTTGTGGCACCACACCACATCCCGTGCGCCTTCCGCATTAGCTGTCTTCATTCAAGTTAAAGGCTCGTCCTTGGAGTGAGGCCTCGTTCTCAGTTCTGGCATGCCGACGCGTGGAGTTGAGGATTTGAGTTTCGCCAGGTCTACGCAGGCCGATGCCCGGGGGCCGGATATGGCCGGTTCGGTTGCAATCTGGCTATAGTGATGCTTTCCGGCGCGGACACCTGCACGGTGCGGTCACCTTGGCCGTCGATTGGTGGGTCCTTGCTTGAGTTTACAGTCTTCTTGAACCCATATCGGTCGAGGACTTGCCAAGTGGAGCTGGTTTGAGGGATCCCGAAATCTGGGTTGAGACGAATCTGGTATCTTTCCTGAGAATGTAGAGTCCCTCTTTTTTACCGCTGCCCGCCGAGATGCGGACCGGCCAATCGCCTTGCGATGTTTCACGTGAAACAGCCCGATATTCAATGGCTGTTCAGCGGTGCGGCACTATTGAGCTCAGCTTCCAAGGTGGAAGTTGCCTTGAGGCGGACACGTCTTGCGGTATCTGTTGCGGGGACAATCTGAACAGTGCTCAACACACTTTCACCAGAGCTGAGCTGGTCTGCGGGCTTGCTGCACCGGCCGACGGGTCCGCTAAATCCCCCATCGGGCCGCAACTCCTTGCCCCGATTTAGGGACAACTGGGTTTTCTTGGACCACAGCGCACTGTCCACGGCCGAAGCGTCAGAAGCCTGTTCAATGTTTCACGTGAAACATGCCCATGCGCTCGAAGTAGAACGACTGGCAGGAACGGTGGGTGAAATATCGAGTGTCGCGTAGGAACTGACCTCTATGCTCTGGGACGGCTGATGCAGTCCAGCTAGTCCGCCGGAAGGCACGTAGATGCCCGCCCCTAGTACTGACAGCGTGTAGCCACCAGTTTGAAACCAAAATGGGGCGTAATTAGTCCAAAACTTGGTCTCAAACGAATGGCCACCGCTTCAGTGAAGCGGTGGCCACAGGACCTCGTTCGTTATCTGTCACGCCGTCTCGGCGTGAGCTCGTTGCTAGGACAGGACGTCAGCGAATTCCTTCTCAAAGAACTGCTTGGGCTTGGCACCGATAACGGTGTTCTTCACCTGGCCGTCCTGGAAGAGGTAGACCGCAGGAATGGAGGTGATGCCGTACTCGGCAGCGATGGCGGGGTTGTCGTCGACGTTTACCTTGACCACATCCACCTTGTCGCTGTATTCGACAGAGATCTCGTCCAGGATCGGGCCAAGCTTGCGGCAGGGGCCACACCACTCAGCCCAGAAATCCACAATAACCGGCTTGTCAGCGGACAGTACGTCCGTGCCGAAGCTTGCATCTGTTACGTCTTTAGCGTTGCTCATAACATTGTCTCTCTCTCTTCGAATGGACGGTAAGTGTTTTACGCGTGAAGCTCGGCGAGGTAGTGTTCCACATCAATTGCAGCAACACACCCCGAGCCTGAAGCTGTGATGGCTTGGCGGTAAGTCGGGTCAACAACGTCGCCTGCAGCAAACACGCCGGCGACACTGGTCCTGGAGCTACGGCCTTCGACGGCAATAGTGCCGGCCTCGGTGATTTCCAGGGATTCTTTGACCAGGTCCGTTCGGGGGTCGTTGCCAATGGCTACGAAGACGCCCGTCACCGCAAGATCGGAAATTGCGCCATCCTGAAGGTTTTTGATCTTAAGGCCGGTGACCTTGTTCTCCCCGATGATGTCATCAACGGTGCTGTTCCAGATGAAGGAAATCTTCTCGTGGGCGAGGGCGCGGTCGGCCATGATCTTTGAGGCCTTCAGCGAATCCCGGCGGTGAACTACCGTGACTGACTTTGCGAACTTAGTGAGGAACAGCGCTTCCTCCATGGCAGAGTCTCCCCCGCCAATAACCGCAATGTCCTGGTCCTTGAAAAAGAAACCATCGCAGGTTGCACACCAGCTAACACCGTGCCCGGAGAGGCGCTTCTCGTTGGGCAGGCCGAGCTCGCGGTATGCGGATCCGGTGGAGAGGATGATCGCCCGTGCCTTGAAGGTCTCACCGGTTGCAATGGTGACCGTCTTTACGGCGCCGTCCAGCTCCAAGGACGTGACATCCTCGAACTGGATTTCGGTCCCGAACCGGGCAGCCTGCTTTTCGAAGTTCTCCATGAGGTCCGGCCCCATGATGCCCTCGGGAAACCCCGGGTAGTTTTCGACGTCGGTGGTGTTCATCAGTTCGCCGCCGGCCGTGACGGAGCCTGCCAGCAACAGCGGCTTCAGGTTGGCGCGCGCCGTGTAAACGGCAGCCGTGTACCCAGCCGGGCCCGAGCCGACGATGATGACATCACGTACTTCGGACGCGGTGTTTTCTGCGTTGGTCACTGAACGGTGAACCTCTTCCTTAATCGATGCGCCGGCTATCGGGGCCGGCCACATGGCACAACTGAATCCAGGTGGTGAATATTCCGGGCGCCGCGCGAGCGGAGAACCCCGAGCGGCCATCACAGAGCCAGCTCGGCAGGACGCCCTCCCAGATTACCGTCTGGAAACAGTTGGGCCGCGCCTGTTACTGCGGGAGCAGCCCTCCACACAGAACAACCGCGGCCCAACAGCACCAACGTGCGTTCTTCCTACTGAATCTTGATTTCGGCCAGACGAATACCGAAGCCATACCGGGTTTTCGGGGCGGCCAGCCTCGGGAGCGTCTTGATGGACACAATCACGTACTGCGCCTGCACAGGCTCGGCCAGCGGCATGGTCAGGTCCGTTGAGGTAAAGCTGTTGGTCCCCACCAGCTTGGCCCCGTCCAGTGAGGGCCGATCGTTGGTGAAGACGCTGAGGTTGCCGCCGGAAGCACCGAGCTGGGTCAGCGTGATGGAAGAGACAGGGGCAGGACTCTTCAGTTTGACGACGAGCGGCACACCGTCCGCCGCAAGGCCACCCCAGCCCTCAGTGGCAAACTCCATGTCGGACCAGTAGCTGGCAGCGTTGCCGTCATACGCCTTGACCAGGTCAACGTCATAGTTGGCTGCGAATTCGAAGTTGCCCTGCCGCGTGACGCTGTCGATTGCTGGTGGAACTACAGGGGCAACAGAGCTCGGATTCGGGCTTGGAGCTGCCGTGCCGGACGCACTGCCGCCGTCCGGAGCGGGAGTCGGGTTGGCTACCGGATCTGGCCTGAACAGGCCGCCCAAGCCCGTCAATGCGAAGACGAGACCGGCAACCAACAGCACCGCCAGCAGGCCGCCCACCAGCCAGCGCATGGACCTGGGTTCACGCTCAGGTTCGTCGTCGTCGTCATAGAAATCGTCGGTTGGGCCGGCCGGCGGGACGGCTGCCGCAGGAGCCGTCTTCCGGGCCAGCGAGGGGAAAGCACCCGCTGCCCGTCCGGGCCGGGCGGAGCGCTCCGAGCTGACGGCTTCTTCATAGTCAGCTTCCGGGTTCTCATATGAGTAGTCGTCTTCAGACCAAAGCGAGACCTTGGGGGACTCGCCGCCCGTTCCCCGGCCTTGACCAGCCTCGGAGGTGGCGCCGGATCCGGATTCTTGGCGGTCTGTGCGTTGGACGGGTTGGGGTGACGTAGCCTGCTGCCGCCCAGCCGCACCTGCAGCAACTCCAGCTGCAGCAACACCGGCTGCAGCACCTGCCGCCGCGGCGCCTACACCCGGGCGTGCGCCTGCGCCCCGCCCCGACCCTCCAGTGGGGGCCGATGGTGGACGGACGGGCTGACGTGGCGGAACCACGGGCCGTGCGGCCTGCGGGGCAGCCGGTGAGGCGGCCCGGTAAGGATCAACCTGGCTGGCGTGGTTATCCGCGTAGTTGATGTAGCCGGCGTCGACGTTTTCTTCGTCGTCGTACGGCTCCGGTTCGTTTGAACGTGCCTGGCCGAAGATTTCACTGCCCAAGGTGTCCGTGAAGAATGGCTCAACGTAGGGCGGGTTGGCGGCAACCACCAGGTCCAGCAGGTCTGCCGCTGATGTGTGGTTGGTGATCAGGTAGGTGGCGGCCTCAGTGACACCGAGGTCAAGGACCTGGACATTTCCGGGGCGCTCACCGGTTGCCACCTCGCGGGCGCTCTGCGCCACCTGCTCGGTGTTTTCCGGGCCGGCAACCAGAATGCTGACCGGACGGTTGAGAACCTGATCCACCCCGTCCAGCACCAGATCATGGTCGTGTGAGGTCAATACAGTGGCTGTGACCTTGTAGCGGCCGCCGAGTACTGATCCAACGTCGATCGGGTGGGACACGTGTTCCTCCTAGGCTGTCCGGGTATTGCGGCGGAGATGCGGCCAGTGCCTGCTGGAAACCTGTCAAAAAACCAGCCAGCGAGCGGCCTGACACCTGCCTGCAAATACCCCTGTTCACAGTCGATCCTAGCCGATTGGCCCTGACCGCCGCGGGCGACAGGCGACCAGAAACACGGCGGGAATCACTTTTTTCGGGGCCGCCGCGGCTTGAAGTGGGGGTTCTCCCCGGCCTTGCCCTGGAAGGTGCGGCGGCCTGGCAGGGGAATCTCGTCGCGCAGCAGTCCGCCCCTGGCAGTGCCCGGAACGTCCTCCGCCGGAAGATAACCCTCGGCAGGGCCAGTTCCCGGTCCGGCAATGGGGCCGTCATTGTCGCCCACCCGCTCTGGCGCCGTGGAAGGCGGGGTGGGTTCCGGCACCGGTCCGGCACGGAACGATGCTGAATCGAATTCGCCTGAAATTCTCGGCATCATCCCGGTGTCCACTGAAACAGTGGCTCGTTCCGCCGTCGCCTGCTGCGCCGACTCACCTGAAGACGGCGGCGACGACGACGGCGCTCCCCCGGACGGCTCCGAGGGTCCGGATCCGCCGCGGCCAAGCCGCGCGAGCAAGGGGCGGAGCAGGTCACGGAGTTCCGCTACATGGAAGACCTTGAGCAGGAAAACGTAGGCAACCAGCATGATGGGCCCGACGACCACCACCGTTATGAGTGCGGTCAACCTGTCGTGCCAAGCGAAGCCGTCCGGGCTGTAACTTCCCAGCAGCCACAGGGCACCGGCGCCTGCGACGGCGGAGCCGAGGGCCGCATAACCCATCCGGATGTAGGAGTTGGCGATCCGCGGTCCATCGAGGTGGCCCAGGAGGCGGCGCAGGAAATAGGCGCTGATGACCACCGAGAGGATGTTGCCCGCCATGTAAAGAATGGCGATCGCATAAATGATCTGGCCGACCGGCAGGAACTGGATCGCAAAGGCACCGGCGACGTAGACAAAGGCCAGAAGAAGCTGGACGTAGAACGGCGTGCGGGCATCCTCGTTGGCGTAGAACACCCGGGACATCATGAAGTTGGCGCTCATAAACGGTGTGCTCAAGGCGAGAATGGTGAGCGTCTGGGCCAGCATCACGCCGTCCTGCTTATCGCCGCCTGAAAAGAACATGCCCAGCGGCCCGGCCAGTGCAAACAGTGCGAGGGCACCAAACACCGTGGCCACGGCCATGGTGCGGAGCCCGTGCGAAAGGGCATCGCGCAGGGCATCCCGGTCGCCGTCCTGGGATGCTCTGGTCATCCGGTTAAAGAGGACGGTGGCAAGCGAGAGCGCAATGATGGAATGCGGCAACAGGTAAAGCTGGCTGGCGACTTCAAGGACTGCGTTGCCGGGGAGCATTTCTGCGGCAGGGTCCCCAGCAGCCTGCAGCCTGAGGCGCTCGGCACCGGGAATCGTGGCGATGCGCATGACATACAGGAAAGCCAATTGCCCGACGGCGGCGGTCAGGAGGGTCCAGACGCTCAGCTTCGCTGCCTGGCCAAGTCCCACTCCCCGCCAGCCAAACCGCGGCCGGAGGCCAAGCTTGAGACGGAAGACCGGGATGAGGAGGATGGCCGTCTGGGCCACAACGCCGATGGTGGAGAAGCCGGCCACGAACAAGGTCTGTGACGGTCCCCAGTTGTCCAGGGTGTGCGGATTGACCTCGTTGGCGCCGTAGATCCAGATGAACATACCGAGGCCACCGATAGCCACGAGGTTGTTCAGGATGGGTGCCCACATTGCCGGGCCGAAGGCTCCGTTGGCGTTGAGTACCTGCGTGAGCAGTGCGTAGAGGCCGTAGAAGAAAATCTGCGGCAGGCACCAAAACGCGAAAGCAATCGCCAGTGATTTCTGCTGCGGCGAGTATCCCTGGGTGGTCAGGTCGATGACCAGGGGCGCCGCCAGCGTGACCAGGGCGGTGAGGCCCAGGAGCAGGAGGACGGCAAGGGTGAGGAGGCGGCTGATGTAGTCCGCTCCCCTGTCCGGCGCCTTGCTGGCCTTGATGATCTGCGGGACCAGGACGGCGTTGAACACGCCGCCGGCCACGAGCAGGAAGATCAGGTTGGGCAGGTTGTTGGCATTAATGAACGTGTCATTGACCGTGGAGCTCAGCCCGAGGGCGGCACCCAGCATCCACGTCTTGCCGAAGCCGAGGAAGCGCGAGACCAGGGTCCCCGCCGCCATGATGGCGCTGGAGCGGGTTTCGCTGGGGCCCGTGGGAACTGCAGGACCGCCGTCAGGCTCGCCCACGGGTCCGGTTGCAGGGCCGGCAGGAACCGTCGGATCGGCGGCCGCCCCGGTTTGCCCGGCGCGGCCTGCTTTATCGGAGGGGAAATTGGAAGCTGACATCGAGTTCATCGTCTCACCCGGACGCTGTTTGTTCCGCAACGGACAGGCGGCCTGAAGGCCTCAGAGGTGTTCGGGCAGGACGTCCCGGGCCAGGTCAGCGATGCGGCGTTCATTGGGAAAAGAAAGTTTGCGTGCCAGTTCGCGGATGGGAACCCATGCCACGTCCACGGCTTCCTGATCAGGATCGTTCTCGATGGTGAGTTCGCCGCCGGTGGCGCGCAGCAAATAGTGGTGAACGGTCTTATGGACGCGGTGCCCGCTCACGGTGAACCAGTAGTCAATGCTGCCCAGCGGAGCCAGGATGTCGCCCTCGATGCCTGTTTCCTCGGCTATCTCCCGGACCGCGGCCTGCTCGTTGTCTTCCTTGCCCTCCGGGTGGCCCTTCGGCAGGCACCACTCCAGCCGTCCGCCCCTGTTAAGGCGGGCAATGATCGCAACCCTGAGTTCGGCGTCGGACGTGTCCACCACAACGCCCCCGGCGGAAATTTCCTCAACGGTGGGGAGCGATGCCGGTGCCGAGTGCACGGCAGGCGCGACGTGGGCACCAATTGCCGATGGCAAAGGTGCGTTTGTCCTCCTGCCGGGAGCGCTCGGTACGGGATGGGCCATGGAGTCCACTCTAACGACTCTTGCCCGTTCATGATGACCGGAACATGACTTCGAGATGGACGGCGTATGACGCAGTTTCCGGGCCTGTGAGCGAATACGCGCGATCTTGACCGGATTTTGGCCTGCCAAGCCGCTGGTTTCTGCCAAGCTTAAGTAACTATGGCGCACGCACATCACAAGACTGATTCCCACACCGTCGAATTCCAGGTAGACCCGGTGGTCCTGGAGCTCGGGCAGCGCTTCGTCGACGCCGGCCACGAGCTGTCGCTGGTGGGCGGTCCGGTGCGGGACCTCTTCCTGGGCCGGACGTCGCCGGACCTGGATTTCACCACCGACGCCACGCCGGACCAGACTGTGGCCCTGATCAAGAAGTGGGCCGATAACTATTGGGAAATCGGCCGTGCCTTCGGAACCATCGGCATGCGCAAGGCAGGCTTCCAGATTGAGATCACCACCTACCGGGCTGAGGCGTATGACCCGGAATCGCGCAAGCCGGTGGTGGCCTTCGGATCCTCGCTGACCGATGACCTGCTGCGCCGGGACTTCACCATTAACGCCATGGCTTTGAAGCTCCCCTCGCTGGAACTGGTTGATCCGTTCGGCGGTGTCCGGGACCTCCATGCCACAGTGCTCGCCACGCCAGGCTCCCCTGAAGCCTCTTTCTCCGATGATCCGCTCCGCATGATGCGCGCCGCCCGTTTTGCCTCGCAGCTGGGCATTTCCGTGCACGACGACGTCCGGCTGGCCATGACGCAGATGGCGGAACGGATCACCATCATCTCGGCGGAGCGCGTGCGCGATGAACTGGTCAAGCTCATCTGTGGCGCCCACCCCCGCGTGGGCGTCGACCTGCTGGTGGAAACCGGACTGGCCGAATTTGTGCTGCCCGAAGTCTCCGCCCTGCGGCTGGAATCTGACGAGCACCACCGCCACAAGGATGTTTACCAGCACTCCCTCCAGGTGCTGGAGCAGGCCGCTGCACTGGAGACTGACGCCGACGGCGCCGTGCCTGGCCCCGATTTTGTGCTGCGGTTCGCAGCGTTAATGCACGACGTCGGCAAGCCGGCTACGCGCCGTTTCGAACCGGGCGGCGCGGTCAGCTTCCGCCACCACGACATGGTGGGGTCAAAATTGACCGCGAAGCGGATGAAGACGCTGCGTTTCGATAACGACACCATCAAAGCTGTGGCCCGCCTGGTTGAACTCCACATGCGGTTCTACGGTTACGGGGAGGCCGGCTGGAGCGACTCCGCGGTCAGGCGCTACGTCACGGATGCCGGCCCCCTGTTGGAACGGCTGCACCGCCTGACCCGTTCGGACGTCACCACCCGGAACCAGCGCAAAGCCGAACGCCTCGCGTTCGCGTACGACGACCTGGAAGCCAGGATTGCTACGCTCCGGGAGCAGGAATCGCTGGACGCTGTGCGCCCCGACCTGGACGGCGCCCGAATCATGGCCATCCTGAACCTTAAGCCGGGACCCGTGGTTGGCCGTGCCTATAAGTACCTGCTGGAGGAACGGATGGAGCACGGCCCCCTGCAGCCCGAAGATGCCGAGGCGCGGCTCCTGGCGTGGTGGGCCGAACAGCCCGAATCAACCCCTCTTACCGAACCCGTACCCCCGTCAGCGGAGACCGCAACGTCTCCTACCGGCGTCGAACTTTCCCCGAAGAAGGAGTCCACATGAGCGTCCCGATGTTTGCGCCACGTCCCCAGCTCTGGATCATGCGCCACGGTGAGACGGAGTGGTCCAAAAGCGGGCAGTACACGGGACTCACGGACCTGCCCCTGACCGTGGAGGGTGAGCAGCAGGCGGTGGAGGCCCGGAAGGTGCTGGACGGGGTCGATTTCGACCTCGTGCTGACCTCCCCCTTGCGGCGGGCCAGGCGGACCGCGGAACTGGCGGGGTTCCCTGACGCACAGCACGAACCGCTGTCCGTTGAATGGAACTACGGCGATTACGAGGGCATCAGCTCGGATCTCATCCGCAAGGACAACCCTGACTACCTGATCTGGACGCATGGGGTGCCCAACGGCGAAACCCTGGACGAGGTGGCCGCCCGCGCGGACAAGATCGTGGCCCGCGTCCTGGAATCGGGGCTGGATAACGTCCTTATCGTGGCCCACGGGCACTTCTCCCGGATCCTGACTGCGCGGTGGCTCGAACTGCCGCCCGCAGAAGGCCGCCACTTCATCCTGGGCACGGCAAAAGTCTGCACCTTGGGATGGGACAAAAGGACGCCCGCCATTGTCCGTTGGGGACTATAAAAGCCATTCATAAACTTCCTTGAAAAAGTTTCCAATTTAAGTGGCGCATAGCCGCATTCATAGGGTAATTTTATTCCTGACCCCAGAGCGATCCGCCGGGGTCACGGTGCGCGTTGCCAGGCCAGTCTGCTGGCGCAACGGCTGAGCAGAAAAGGAGGTTGGGAAAATGATTACTTTGACTAGCGGATGGAAGATGACCATCACCGCCAACCCGGCCTCTGCTTTTGCGCGCCATTTTAACGGAGTTCCTGCCTCTTAGCACCAGTATGTGATCCCGCCCGGTGGCGGCATCACTGGAGCACGGCACATCTCCCGGCACCTTGTCGGTGTGCAGCGGCGCAATGCGCAGCGGCCCATGCGGTGACGCAGCAACCCCATAGTTCGGAACCTGCTTCCTGATGGGCGCTGCACGACGCTATTTCCGTAGCCCAGTTCGTATTTGCAACCACACATAAACGCCGGGCATTTCTTTGCCCAAATTCAGCCGGCTTTTACCTGAACTTCGTCGGCCTTATTTGTCATGCCCATTTACAGAAGAAAGGATGTGATTGCCATGATCAAGAGAATAAAAAGCGTGCTGGTTCGGTTGCGCGTTCCTGTCCGGGCTCAGCGCCGCCAATTCAACGCCCGCCTGTTGGACCAACGACGCGAGGACGTTTTTGTCCTGATGCACCAGCAAAGGGCCGGCCTGAACTGAAGCCCCGGAAACCGCCGGTGCCCTGATCACTTTTTGACGGTCTCTCAGGGCACCACCCCGGTAAGCTCTGACTCATGCAGGAGACCAAGCCGCCGCGACACCACAGGCGCGCCCGCCTGGTGGTGCCGAGCCGCAGTGACCTGCTGCTGAGGAACTTCACAGAGCTGATCGGCGGACCGATGGGTACCCGGTCGGCGCCGGGCATCGTCTCCCCCGGCGTGTTTACCGTGGAGCGCGTGCTGATCATCCTGACGGTGCTGGCAGCGCTGGCAGGCATCGCCATCAAGGGCTACTGCCGGGCCAAAGGCTGGGAGACGCCCGGTCAGTTCTATTCCACCTGTTACTCGGATTTTCCGGAGTACTTCCGGAACCGCGGACTGGGCGAGGGGACGTTCCCGTTCTTGAGCCAGGGAAGCGTTTTTGACGATCCTGTCCTCGTTGGACTCCTGGCCGGGGCGACCGCCTGGCTGATCCCCGGTGCTGGTGTTAACGACGCCCGGATCCTTGGTTACTTCGACACGAACGCAACCCTGATCGCAGCCGTCTGGATTGTCACGGTGCTGGCCACTGCGCGGATGTCGCGGCGGCGGCCCTGGGACGCCGCAATGGTGGCTCTGGCTCCCGGCATCGTTCTGGCCGGGACCATCAATTGGGACATGTGGGCCGCGGGTTTCCTGGCCCTGGGGATGTTGTGCTTCGCACGCGGCAGGCTGGTCCTGGCGGGCATCCTGATTGGCCTTGCCGCGGCTACAAAGCTGTACGCCGTCCTGATCCTGGTTGCCATCCTGTTGCTGGCGCTGCGTACCGGGCGCATCCGGCCCTTCCTGGTGACGGCAGCGGCAGCGGCAGGCGCATGGCTGGCGGTCAACGCGCCCATTGCCCTCGCCAACCCGTCCAGCTGGGGTCATTCCTTCACTTTCCCGGAGACCAGGGAGGCGGGCTACGGTTCGCTGTGGTACGCCTACAACCTGGTGGCCCGGCGGCTCCGCTGGCTGGTTCTGGACGCCGCGGTGATCAACTGGCTGGCGGTCTCGCTCTTCGTCCTCGCCTGTGTCCTCATAGCGCTGGTGGCCCTCACCGCACAACGGCGGCCGCGGCTGGCCCAGCTGGCATTCCTGCTCGTGGCGGCATTCATCCTGGCCAACAAGGTCTACTCACCTCAGTTTGTGCTCTGGCTGATCCCGCTTGTGGCGCTTGCGCGGCCGCGGTGGCGGGACTTCCTCGT
The DNA here is from genome assembly GCF_049895945.1 of Pseudarthrobacter sp. DSP2-3-2b1. Classification (NCBI taxonomy): domain Bacteria; kingdom Bacillati; phylum Actinomycetota; class Actinomycetes; order Micrococcales; family Micrococcaceae; genus Pseudarthrobacter; species Pseudarthrobacter sp. DSP2-3-2b1. The sequence continues at coordinate 129,253 of NZ_JAFCTI010000009.1, forward strand.
CTGGCAAGGGGTCGAGGCCTTTCATTGGGTTGCGATCTGGATGTACCTTGGCCAAGTGACCAGCCAGGGGACCTCGCAGCACAACATCGACATGCCGTATTACGTCTTAGCGGTTGCAGCTCATATGCTCGCTACGGCATATCTGATGCTTAGGGTGGTTTGGGACATCTATGACCCCAATTACGATCCCATCCGCCGCCATGACGTCGATGACCCGCAGGGCGGCCCGTACGAGGGCCTGCCCGATTGGCTGCGCTTGAACCCCCGGCACCCCTCCCGGGCGGCCCTCCCCTGGCGGGAGAAACGGCATGCCTGACGTCGCCGTCGTAGGTGCCGGCCCCAACGGCCTTGCCGCCGCCGCCGTAATGGCCCGGGCCGGACTGTCCGTCGAGATCTTTGAAGCCGCAGCAACCATCGGAGGCGGGACCCGCACCTCCGAGCTGATGCAGCCAGGGCACCTCCATGATGTCTGCTCGGCAGTCCACCCCATGGCTCTGGCCTCACCCTTCTTCCGCGCCTTCGAACTGGCACGCAGGATTGAGCTCGCGGTTCCGGAGCTCGCCTTCGGATCACCGCTCGACGGCGGCCGGGCTGCCCTGGGTTACCACTCCCTGGAACGGACCGTCGAAGGCCTGGGCAGGGACGGTGCTGCCTACCGCCGCCTTCTTGGCCCGCTGGTGAGCCGGATCGACGGCGTCATGGACTTCACCCAGCACCAGCTGCTCCGGATCCCCCGGGACCCCCTTGCTGCGGCGCTTTTCGGGATGCGGACCCTGGAACAGGGATCTCCATTGTGGAACGCCCGCTTCAGGGAGCCGCTGGCACCGGCCCTGCTCAGCGGCGTGGCTGCCCATGCCGTCTCGCACTTGCCTTCCTTGGCGGCAGCGGGCGCAGGCCTGATGCTCACGGCACTGGCACATGGCCAGGGCTGGCCCATTCCGCTGGGCGGCTCGGCTGCCATTGCCGGGACACTGGCAAAAGACATCCGCGCCCACGGCGGCGTTATCCACACAGGTGAGCCGATCGACAGCCTGCAGCAGGTGCGAGGTGCCAGGGCAACGTTGCTTGATGTCGCCCCGCAGGGATTGCTGAACATCGCAGGCGACAAACTCCCCGGCAAGTACCGGAGGTCCCTGGAGTCATTCCGTTACGGCAACGGTTCCTGCAAGGTGGACTACATCCTGTCCGGTCCGGTCCCCTGGGCAGCCAAAGAGCTCGCCGACGCCGGAACGGTTCATGTGGGTGGCACCAGGGCGGAAGTGGCCCGGGCGGAGAACGAAGTGTCGGCAGGAAAACACCCCGAGCGGCCCTACGTGCTGGTAGCCCAGCCATCCCGCTTTGACGGCAGCCGTGCCCCGGCCGGGCGCCATACCCTCTGGACCTACTGCCACGTCCCGGCAGGCTCGGACAGGGATATGGGCGAAGCCGTGACAGCCCAGCTGGAGCGCTTCGCCCCGGGCTTCCGCGACGTGGTGGTGCAGACGCATGTCACCACGGCTGCCGGACTGGCCAGCTACAACCGGAATTATGTCGGCGGAGACTTCAGCGCGGGAATCATGGACATGCGCGGACTTCTCCAGCGGCCCGTCGTATCCCGCGTTCCGTGGCGCACGCCACTGCCCGGCGTGTATCTGTGTTCGTCATCCACGCCACCAGGCCCTGGTGTGACGGGCATGCCGGGCTTCTTCGCCGCCAAGTATGCGTTGAAAGACATGTTTGGGCGGGGCGTTCCGGCGCTGGGGCTATAAGCCGCCTCCGCCGGACCGCCGGGGGCCCGACCGTTGGGTCCGGGGCCTTTCCCAAGCCGGGTCAGCAAGCGCATTTAAAAAGGGGGCATAATAGCGCCGTGGGGAACTCAAAGAAACTTTCACTTGCCATAGCTGGATTCATCCTCGGCGCCTCCCTGGTCGCCTGCGACGACGGCAGAGGCGGTGCCGAAAGCGCTGCGAAGCAGTTTGCGGCAGCTGTGTCCGCGCTCGACGTCGGAGCAGTGGCCTTCGATGGCAAGGACTCTGCGGTGGCCAGGCAGCAGGTCCAGGATGTGTTCAAAGCGTTGGAGCCGGACCGGCCAACCGTGGATGCCGGTGAGCTCACTTTGGACGGCGATACAGCCACTGTTCCGCTGAACTACACCTGGAAGATTGCCTCTAAAGAGTGGAAGTACACGGTCTCCGCCAAATTCACCAAATCCGACGACAAGTGGCTGACGGTGTGGAACCCGGCCTCCCTGGTGCCGGGTCTCAACGACAACGAAATCCTCAGCAAGGGCAGCCAATCACCACAGCGGGCCGACATTCTGGGCGCCGGCGACGCGAAGCTGGTCACCTACCGCCCCGTGGTCAACGTGGGGATCGATAAGCCGCAGCTGGGTTCGTCAGATCCGGAAGCGTCGGCCACCCAGCTGGCCGAGCTGGTGGGCGTTGACCCCGCAGCCTACACCCAGCAAGTGGCAGCCTCCGGGGACGAAGCCTTTGTCATAGCCATCACCCTCCGTGAAGAAGGCCGCACCATCACGGACCAGCAGATCCAGGCCATCCCCGGCGCCCGTGCCATCCCGGCAACGCAGCCCCTGGCGGCCAGCCGGACGTTCGCCCGGGCGGTCCTTGGCACCGTGGGTGAGGCCAATGCCGAGCAGATCGAAGCATCAGCCGGAGCCCTCACCGCCGGCGACGTGACCGGAATCGGCGGACTGCAGCAGCAATACGATGCGCAGCTCCGCGGCACGGACGCAGTAGTGATCCGCGCGCAGCGGGCCGATCTGACCTCTGAGCAGATCCGGGCGGCGGGAACCGATCCCCGCCGCGTGGTGTTCGAGGTTGCTCCCACACCGGGGACTCCACTCAAAACCACGCTGGACCCGAATCTGCAGGCGCTGGCCGAGAGCACGCTTGCCGGCGTGGGCCCGGCATCGGCCATCGTGGCCCTTCGACCCTCCACCGGTGCCGTTCTGGCGGCAGCCTCCGGCCCCGGAAGCAACGGCTACAACACAGCGATGCTCGGCCAATACGCGCCCGGATCAACTTTCAAAATGGTGGACTCGCTTGCGATGCTCCGCAACGGCCTAACCCCCGATTCGAAGGTGGAGTGTGCGCCCACGCTTACCGTGGACGGCCGGACATTTAAGAACGCAGAAGGTTATCCGGAGGCTTCACTGGGGTCCGTTACCCTCCGCGACGCCTTCGCTCATTCATGTAACACGGCCTTTATCGCCGCCCGCGATTCCGTGTCGCAGGCACAGCTTGAGGCGGCAGCCATGGCCATGGGCGTCGCCGTGGAGGCACCGTCGCTAGGTGCCGCGGCCTTCCTCGGCTCGGTGCCGGGGGAAGCTGCGGGCACTGAACACGCGGCCTCGATGATCGGCCAGGGCAAGGTGTTGGTATCACCCCTCGCCGCGGCCATCATGGCCGGATCCGTGGCCAAGGGCTCCCCCGTCTCACCGCAGCTTGTCCTGAATCCCGAGGCCGGCGGCGCCGCGGGAGGGACGCCCGGAGAGCCGACGGCGGATGCCGCGTCGCCGTCGTCGAGCGTTACCCCCGAAGCCCCGGCCCAGGCGTCCGGCCAACCGATCACCGCCGCCGAGGCGGCTGCACTGTCCGACATGATGCGGGCGGTTGTGACGTCCGGTCACGCCGGATTCCTGTCCAGCGTTCCCGGGGCGCCCGTTGGTGCAAAGACCGGAACGGCGGAATTCGGCAACGAGAACCCGCCGAAGACACACGCGTGGATTGTGGCCGTCCACGGTGATCTCGCGGTCGCAGTGTTCGTGGAGGACGGTGGGCTTGGAGCCACCACCTCGGGGCCCTTGCTCAAGCAGTTCCTGACCGCAGCCGGCTGACCGCCGGGAAAGCACCGGCAGCCGGGCGTGGGAAGATTGTTGGCGTGGCCCACATAGACATTTCCGGCATTGACTACTTCCTTTCCGATGGCACCCAGCTGCTCAACGGCGTGACGTTCAAGGTCCCTGACGGCACCAAAACGGCGCTGATCGGCCCCAACGGCACCGGGAAGACCACGCTGTTCCGGATCATCGCCGGTGATCTGGTCCCTGATGAAGGCGTGATCGGGCGTTCCGGGAACATGGGCATTATGCGCCAATTCGTGGGCCAGGTCCGGGATGAGTCAACGGTCCGGGACCTGCTGGTCTCCGCGGCCCCGCCGGCTCTGGCCGCGGCGGCCCGTGAGGTGGATGAGGCCGAGCTCGCCATGGTGGAGCACGACGACGAACCCTCCCAGATGCGCTACGCCCAGGCCATCGTGGACTGGGGAGATGCCGGCGGGTATGACGTGGAGACCGTCTGGGACGAGGTCTGCATGGCGGCGCTGGGACTCCCGTTCGACCGCGCTCAGCACCGCCCGGCGTCGAGCCTTTCCGGCGGCGAGCAGAAGCGGCTGGTCCTCGAAGCCCTTTTTGCCGGCCCCGACGAACTCCTGCTCCTGGACGAACCGGACAACTACCTCGACGTCCCCGGCAAGCGCTGGCTCGAGGACAAGCTCAACGAGTCCAAAAAGACCGTGTTTTTCATCAGCCACGACCGCGAACTGCTGAACAATGCCGCGGGGCGCATCGTCACCCTGGAACCCGGAATCAACGGCGCCGGCGCCTGGGTGCACGGCGGCGGCTTCGGCTCCTACGTGGACGCCCGCGCGGACCGCAACGCCCGCTTCGAGGAGTTACGCAAGCGCTGGGACGAGGAGCACATCAAGCTCAAGGAACTCGTCAACATGTACAAGAACAAGGCGGCCTTCCGCTCCGACATGGCAAACCGCTACCACGCGGCCCAGACCCGGCTGGCAAAGTTCCTGGAAGTCGGTCCGCCCGAGGCGCTTCCCATCGAGCAAAACGTGAAGATGCGGCTCAAGGGTGGCCGGACCGCCAAACGCGCCATCGTGGCAGAGAAACTTGAGCTGACAGGACTGATGGATCCGTTCTCCACCGAGGTGTGGTTCGGCGACCGCGTGGGGGTGCTGGGGTCCAACGGTTCCGGTAAGAGCCACTTCCTGCGCCTGCTCGCCACCGGCGGCACGGACCCGGAGAAGGAGCACGTCCCCGTATCCGACGTCGAGATCGCCGAGGTGCCGCACGAAGGCACCGTGAAACTCGGCGCCCGCATCCGGCCCGGGTTCTTTGCGCAGACCCACGTCCGCCCCGACCTCCTCGGCAAGACCCTGCTGGAGATTCTGCACCGCGGCGACGAGCACCGGTCCGGGCTGGGCCGCGAGGCCGCGGCCGGCGCCCTGGACGGTTATGGCCTGGCAGGCCAGTCCGAGCAGAAGTACGAGTCTCTCTCCGGCGGGCAGCAGGCCAGGTTCCAGATCCTGCTGCTGCAGCTTTCGGGTGCCACGCTGCTGCTGCTCGACGAGCCGACCGACAACCTGGACCTGCACTCCGCCGAGGCCCTGGAAAAGGCCATCGACCACTTTGAGGGCACGGTCCTGGCGGTCACCCACGACCGGTGGTTCGCCCGGACCTTCGACCGCTTCCTGGTCTTCGGCTCCGACGGCCGCGTCTACGAATCCGCCGAACCCGTCTGGGACGAAAAGCGCGTGCAGCGCGCCCGCTAACCCGACGCTCTGGCACTTCCTGCACGTTTTGGGCCGACGCTCTTGCACCGGCTGCAAGAGCGTTGGTGGTTTTGCTGCAGGAAGTGAGAGAGCGTTGGATAGGAATGATCTTGACAGTGTTATTTGACGGTTTGAAAAAGCTCCCGGTGGAAGTAGTCAAAGCATGAGCATCAACACCAGCACCACGGCCGGGCCCTCCCTCCGGGCAGCGGCCGCCGCCACATTTGTGGTCTTCGGAGTCAACGGCTTCGTTTTTGCCAGTTGGGCGGCACGTATCCCTGCCGTCACCGAAACCCTGGACCTGACTTCCGGCCAGATGGGCACGCTGCTGCTGTGCACGGCCATCGGCTCGCTGCTGGCGCTTCCGACGGCGGGACTGGTGGTGGGAAGGATCGGAACGGCCAATGCGGTACGCGCCGCCGGAGTGCTGGCAGCCCTGGCGGGCGTTGGAATTGCACTCTCGCTGTCCGCGGAATCAGTGGTGGGCACTGCCATTGCCCTGTTCTTCTTCGGCATCGGCATCGGCCTGTGGGATGTTTCGCAGAATATCGAGGGTGCCGACGTGGAGCACAAACTGCGGCGGACCATCATGCCCCAGTTCCATGCCGCCTTCAGCGGCGGGGCCTTTGTGGGGGCGCTGATTGGTGCCGGGCTGTCCAGCATCGGTGTGGGGCTTCCGCTGCACCTGCTGGTCATCGCCGGCGCGGTGGTCATCGTGGCGCTGATCGCTCCCCGGTACTTCCTCCCCCACCTCCCGGCGGTGGCCCCTGCCAACGGAGAACCCAGGGCTCCCAAGGGATCCGCCTGGCGCGACAGCAGGACCCTGCTGATCGGCGTGGTGGTTCTCGGCGCCACCCTGACCGAGGGCGCCGGAAACGACTGGATCGCCAAGGCAACTGTTGACGGTCTGGGAACATCAGAGTCCACCGGCGCGCTGATGTTCGCCCTGTTTGTCCTGGCCATGACGGCCATGAGGTTCGTCGGCGGCAGGGTCATTGATAAGTACGGACGCGTTGCTGTGCTCCGCGCCAGCATGGCGGCAGCAGCCGCCGGCCTCGGCTTGTTTGTGCTGGCCGGGAACGTGTGGCTCGCAGCGGTCGGAGCAGCCTTGTGGGGGATCGGCGCAGCACTTGCCTTCCCGATGGGGATGTCCGCAGCCGCCGATGATCCGAAGCATGCCGCCGCCAGGGTGTCGGTTGTATCCACTTTGGGTTATGTTTCATTCCTTGCCGGGCCGCCGTTGCTCGGCTACCTGGGTGACCTCACGGGAATCCATCTGGCGTTGCTCGCCATCATGGCGCCGATCCTTCTGGCACTTCTGCTGGCCGGGGCTGCGAAGCCGCTCGCCACCAAGTAGCTCATCAAGGTCCACCCGCCTGCGCAGTAGGGTGGGGAGATGCACAGAGTATGGCGCAAGGGACCGGGCCAGATCAGCCGCTTTGACCGGTATCTGGTCCGCAGGGTGTCGTCCTTCCCGGGCGGTGACCACGATACGTTCTTCCGCCGCCTGTCCGCCTCCGCCAACCACGGCAAATTGTGGATGGGAGCCGCTGCCGTGATGGCTGCCTTTCCAGGTAAGCCGCGCCGGGCCGCGCTGCACGGGCTGATCGCCCAGGCCGTTGCGTCTGCGGTCACCAACCTCGGGTTCAAGACCCTGCTCCCGCGTACCCGTCCCCTGCCGGAGCACCTGCCGGTGTTCCGCTTTGTCCACCCCCAGCCCACCAGTTCTTCAATGCCGTCCGGGCACTCAGCGTCAGCGGTGGCCTTCGCGGTGGGCGCGGGGATCATCCAGCCGGGCTTGGGGGCGTCGCTGGCCCCGTTGGCTGCCGGCGTCGCCTATTCCCGCGTACATACCGGAGCCCACTGGCCGTCGGACGTTATCTTCGGTTCAGCCATCGGTGCGGGGGCGGCGTTGATCACCCGGAAGTGGTGGCCGGTCCGTCCGCCGTTTCCAGCCACCACCCGTAGCTGGACGGACGCGCCCGGACTCCCGGACGGCGCGGGTCTGGGCATCGTGGTGAACACCCTGGGCGGGGCCTTTACGGAGCAGACCGCCTCCGCGCTCCAAGACGTATTCCCAAGGGCGCATATAGAAACGGTAAAGCCTGATGAGTCGCTTGAAGAGGCCATCTCGGCAATCGTCGACCGCCCCGGAACGGCCGCCTTGGGCGTGTGGGGCGGTGACGGAACCGTCGGCACGGCAGCAGCTGCCGCCGTCGAGCGTTCCCTACCCTTGCTGGTCCTGCCCGGCGGAACGCTGAACCACTTTGCCCGGGACGCCGGAACAGGGAGCCTCCAGGAAGCAGTTACCGCGGCCACCCGGGGAGAAGCGGCACTGGCGGACGTTGGCATTGTGACAGTGGAACGTGGGTTGGCGGGCAACCCGGAGACGGCCGAGCACCTGATGCTGAACACCGCCAGCATCGGCCTGTACCCCAACCTCGTGCGGCGGCGGGAACAACTGCAGCCTGCCCTCGGCAAACCGCTGGCAGGTGTCGTGGCCATGTTCCGTACCTTCGCTGCGGGGACACCCACCACATTGACTGTGGACGGCGTCAGGCACAAGGTGTGGATTGCCTACGTTGGGCGCGGCCGCTACTTTCCGCGCGACCACGCACCGCTGCTCAGGCCTGTCCTGGACGACTCGGTCCTCGATATCCGGATGATCACCGCGGACGAGCGCCTGGCCCGCCTTCGCCTGCTGTGGTCGGTGCTGACCGGAACGGTGGCAACGTCCAGAATCACACACCTGCGTGAGGCTGAGGAGGTCCGGATTGAGGCAAACGGGTCCCCGATGGTCCTGGCGGTCGACGGTGAGGCGGTGGCAGGGGTGCGCAGCGTGCGGATCCGGGTCCACCGGCAGGCCCTGACCTACTATTCGCCCCGGCCGGAAACCGGCTCTGATCATTTCGTTAGATAAACCCTGATTCGACCCTGATTCATCCCTGATTCGCACGAAATCTGCGGAGGTCATGGGTAGCGTGGACAGTGATAACCAATCTTTCAGCCATCCCGCAGCCGCCCGGCTGCCATTCGAAGGAACATGTCCATGATTGAGGCAAAAGGCCTGACAAAGGTTTTCGGCGAGAAGACCGCCGTCGCCGGAGTCAATTTCACGGTCGAGGCCGGCCGGGTCACCGGCTTCCTCGGCCCCAACGGCGCTGGCAAATCAACCACCATGCGCATGATCATGGGACTGGACCGGCCGACGTCGGGCACGGTCAGCGTCAACGGCTCACCGTTCACCCGCCACGCAGCCCCCCTCCGCGACGTCGGTGCGCTGCTCGACGCCAAGGCCGTCCACACCAGCCGCACGGCGTTCAACCACCTCCTGGCCATGGCCGCGACACACAGCATTCCGAAGAAGCGCGTGCACGAAGTCATTGAGATGACAGGGCTCACCGAGGTGGCCAAGAAGAAGGTGGGCGGCTTCTCGCTCGGTATGGGGCAGCGGCTGGGGATTGCCGCGGCGCTGCTCGGCGATCCGCAGACCGTCATCCTGGACGAGCCCGTCAACGGCCTGGACCCGGAGGGTGTTGTCTGGGTCCGCAACCTGGTCAAGTACCTGGCCTCCGAGGGGCGCACGGTATTCCTCTCCAGCCACCTGATGAGCGAAATGGCGCTCACCGCAGACCACCTGATTGTGATTGGCCGCGGCCGGATTATCGCCGACGCGCCGATCAAGGACATCATCAACGGCACGGGCCGGATCCGCACCAGGGTCCGCACGGACCAGCCGAAACAGCTGACGCAGCTGCTCGCCGGCGAGGGTGTTTCCGTGGAGCTCAAGGACTACGAACTGCTCGAGGTATCCGGCCTGGATCCCCGCCAGATCGCCCGGACCGCGCTTGATAACCACACCATGATCTACGAACTCACCCCGCTGCAGGCCAGCCTTGAGGAAGCTTATATGGAGCTGACCAAGGATGAGGTCGAATACCACTCGCTGATCACCACGGGCGCTGACGCTCCCGTCCAGTCCGGAGGCAACTAAGCCATGAGCTCAACCACCCTCGAACCCAACCCCTCCCGCCGCGGAGCGCACGCCGGAACCGCACTGGCAGGCAAACTGCCGGGTGACGGCACCAGCGCAGGCCCGGGCCCGGCGTTCCACCGTGTGCTCAACTCGGAATTCATCAAGTTCCGCACCCTGCTTTCCACGCTCATCCTCCTTGCCTGCACGGTCCTGGTGGTGGTGGGCTTCGGTGCCCTCTCCGCATGGGGAACCGGCCAGTTCGCCGAGCAGGCCTTGAACGACCCCGAGGCTGCCGCCGCCTTTGCGGCCCAGGGCGGGGACCTCGCCGTCGGTGTGCCCACCTCCGGCATTGCCTTCGCGCAGCTGATACTGGGCTCCCTCGGCGTGCTGCTGATGAGCTCGGAGTTCTCCACCGGGATGGCACGTTCCACGTTCGCCGCCGTGCCGAAGCGGACGCCGGCTTTCGTGGCAAAGCTGCTGGTAGTGATGGTCACGGCCTTTGTTGTCACCGCGGTGTCCGTGTACGTGGCGGGTCTCGTGTCTGTGCCGATCCTGGACAACTACGACCTCAAACTTGACCTTGCCAGCTCGCAGTCGGTGAAGATGCTGCTGATCAACAGTGCCTACGTGGCCGCTGTTGCAGCCATTGGCATGGCTCTCGGCACGTTGCTCCGGAATTCCGCGGGCGGCATCATGACCCTGGTGGGCCTGTTCTTCGTGGCTCCGATCGCGTTCCAGCTGATTCCGGGCGACTTCTTCGTGCAGACCCGCAAGTACCTGCCTGGCAACACGGTTGAACCCATGACCGCCGTGCAGCACGTACCCGACACGCTCGAGGCGTGGCAGGCTGCCCTGGTCCTCGGCGCCTGGGTGGTCATCCCGGTGGTACTCGCCGCCGTCGTGCTCAAGAAGCGCGACGTCTAGGAACCATCCCACAGGTTCCGCACAGGAACCGCCTATGCAGGGGATAGGCAAGGCGGGTTTGATGGGGAACATGACCAATCATGTTCCCCATCCCAACCACGATCGCGGCCTCGAATTTGATCTCTCAACCATGATGAGCCGCCGTTCGCTCGGCATGTTCTTCGGTGCCGGCGGCGCAGTTGCGGCCCTGGCGGCCTGCACACCCGGCGGGTCAGGCAGCACAGCCAGCACGACGACGTCGGCCGCCAGCGAAAGTGCCGCCGCAACCGGCACGTCGAGTGCGACGGCGACGCCCTCCGCATCTCCCACGCTCACCCGGGCAATCGCAGAATGCGGTGTGGAGATTCCCGCCGAAACAGCGGGCCCGTACCCGGGCGACGGCTCCAACGGCCCCAACGTGCTGACGGCATCCGGAGTGGTGCGCCAGGACATCACCGCCAGCTTCGGGACAGGCAGCGCCCAAGCCGAAGGTGTGCCGCTGACCTTGACCCTAACCCTGCTGGACAACGCCAACGGGTGCGTTCCCCTGGCCGGCGCCGCGGTATATGCCTGGCACTGCGACAGGGATGGCCGGTATTCCCTCTACGATTCCGGCCTGACCGGCGAGAACTACCTCCGCGGCGTCCAGGAGGCCGACGCGAACGGGCAGGTCACCTTCAAGTCCGTCTTCCCGTGCGCCTACTCGGGCCGCTGGCCGCACATCCACTTCGAGGTCTTCGAATCGATGAGCAACGCCACGGCCGCCGGGCAGGTGCTCGCCGTATCGCAGATCGCCCTGACCCAGGCCGCCTGCGACGACGTCTACGCCACCGCCGGCTACGAGACCAGCGTCACCAACATGAAGCGGACCCCGCTGCAGTCGGACAACGTATTCGGCGACGACGGCGGGATTTACCAGTTGGCCACGATGACCGGCTCCGCCGCCACCGGGTACACGGCTGGGCTCAACGTGACCATCTAGACTCGGAACCATGCCTTCACCTTCCGCCGCAGACCACATCCAGGACCTTGGCGCGTATGTCAGCGCGTCGCCGTCGAGCTTTCATGCCGTACACGAGGCAGCGCGGCGGCTGGAAGCGGCCGGATTCACGGGGCTGGATGAGCTGGAGCCGTGGGAGGGCGGGCCGGGACGGTTCTACATAGTCCGCGACGGCGCCCTGATCGCCTGGGTGGTTCCGGAGGGTGCTGGTCCGACCACCGGGTTCAACATCCTGGGCGCGCACACTGACTCGCCGTCCTTCAAACTCAAGCCAAAGCCCACCACCGGTGCCTTCGGGTGGCTGCAGGCCGGCGTCGAGGTGTACGGCGGTCCACTGCTGAACTCGTGGCTGGACCGGGAGCTGCAGCTGGCCGGCCGGCTGGTCATGCTGGACGGAACGCAGCATCTGACCGCAACGGGTCCCCTGCTCCGCTTCCCTCAACTGGCCATCCACCTGGACCGTAACGTGAATGACGGCCTCACGCTGGACAAGCAGCGGCACATGAACCCGGTGTGGGGATTGGGCAACCCCGCCGATTCCGACCTGCTGTCCGTGCTGGCTTCGCACGTCCCTGGCGCTTCCGTTGATCCGGCCCTGATTGGCGGGTACGACGTCGTCATTGCGGACACGCAGGCGCCCGCGGTTTTCGGGGCCAACGGTGAGTTCTTCGCCTCCGGGCGCTTGGATAACCTTTCAGCTACACATGCGGGGCTGACGGCGTTGATCGCCGCTTCTGCTTCCTCCGTTTCGGGCGGGGCCGGTGCGCCCATCGCCGTGCTGGCGGCGTTCGACCACGAGGAAATCGGCTCCAACTCCCGTTCCGGAGCCTGCGGCCCCATTCTCGAAGACGTGCTGGTCCGCATCTCCGACGGCCTTGGCGCAACGGTGAGCGAACGGCGGCAGGCGCTGGCGGCGTCGTTCTGTGTTTCTGCGGACGCCGGCCACGCGGTCCACCCCAACTACGCCGAACGGCACGATCCCGCCAACCACCCGGTCCTCAACGGCGGCCCGCTGCTCAAAATCAACGCCAACCAGCGGTATGCCACAGACGCTACCGGGGCGGCGTTCTGGGCACGGCTCTGCTCTGAGGCCAAGGTGCCGTACCAAGAATTCGTATCCAACAACGGGGTTCCCTGCGGGTCCACCATCGGGCCGCTGACGGCCACCCGGCTGGGGATCCGGACCGTTGATGTGGGCGTGCCGCTGCTTTCAATGCACTCGGCGCGCGAACTTTGCGGCGTGGAGGATCCGGCGTTTCTTGCTGCGGCTGCTGAGCTGTTTTTCCGCAGCGGGGTTTAAGCGCTTTCACCTTCCTGCGCCCGTCACCACAAAGTTGGTGCGGATACCCGCAGAGTGACTCTTCTGGCCTAGCAGCCTTTCTCCGCCGCGCCTACGGTTGAACACAACGGATGCCCTTGGGGTATGCGGTCCACGGTTCCGGGCTGCATGCGTGGGGAGGCCGACGCCTCGCCGCCCACGTGCTCCGCTGACAACTGACTGACGCGTCAGGCATGGTGCCGGCCTTCGGCACCTGGCAGGAACGGGGAGTGCAGACCCCGGCTCCGGCCTCCGCCTGCTGCGGCGAGACCATGGAGCCAATAGATGTCTTCTGCACCCGCCCTGGCCAGCAAAGCGATAAGCGCAAGCGGCCTTCATCCAGTCAGGTGGCGGCGCCACTCAGAACCCGAAACCCCGCAACGGGTGACCGTTGCCCCTGTGCTTCCGTTAGCCATCAATCTCGGCGGTGCGCCAGTCCACCTAGCCACCTCCGATGATGCCTTGGGCCTCATCATGGCGCGGGCGGCCGGCCAGACAGGGCCGCCCCTTGCCGTTGGTTCGGCAAATCTGGATCATATCAAGCACTTCGGTCACGGCTCGAAATGGGCAGGCGCCATGGAGTCGACCGAGCCTGTTGAGTGGCTGACCCTGCTCGATGGCGCACCACTGGTGACACAGGCCGAGAGACTGACGCAGATCCGCTGGCCGAGGCTCGCCGGCAGTGACCTTTCCTGGCCCATCCTCGCCGCAGCGGCCGAAGCTGACCTCCGGGTGGGGTTTATCGGTGGCCAGTCCTCAACCCACGAGCTCGTTCGGCACCGGCTCAACCAGGAACTCAGCAAGCTGGACGTTGCGGGTTACTGGGCACCGGAGCGGAAGGATCTTGCTGACCCTGACTCCTCACGGGTTTTGGCAGCCGACATTTCCGCTGCCCGGGTGGACATTCTGTTCGTTTGTCTGGGCAAACCCCGCCAAGAGCTTTGGATCAAGGAGTATGGCCACCTCACCGGAGCCAATGTATTGCTGGCATTCGGGGCGGCCGTCGACTTCCTGGCAGGAAAGGTGCGCCGGGCACCGGAACCACTTCGCGAAGCAGGGCTCGAATGGGCCTGGCGGCTTGCCCTTGAACCGAAGCGGCTGGCATCCCGTTACCTGGTGGACGGACCCCCCGCCTACGCCAGATTGCGGTCATTCAGCGGCGTATCAGCTGGTTCTGCTGTACCGTCCGTCGGTCCTGTTCCAGGCCCTTCAAATCCTTCGGTCCCGACCGGAATCCCACAGACTTGCAGGAACCGGTTCGCGGCACGGGATGAGCCTGCCCACGTGGCCGTCCTGATTGTGACTTACAACAGCGAGGAAACACTCCCACTGCTCGTGGCAGATCTGCGCAAAGAGGCTGCGGAGCAGACGATCAAGGTCATCGTGGCGGACAACTCCCCCTCGTCGGCCACCCTCCACAGCCTGCTGGGGCAGGAAGACGTGGATATTTTCCGAACCGGCGGCAACTTGGGGTACGCCGCCGGTATCAACCTTGCTATGCGACGTGCGGGTAACGTGAATTCCTACCTGGTTCTAAACCCCGACATACGGCTTGCACAGGGCTGTGTCGCGAAAATGCGGACCCGGATGGAGCGATCCGGTGCAGGCGTTGTGGTTCCGCTCCTGAAGGACGACGATGGCAGCGTTTACCCCTCGCTGCGGCGTGAACCCACCGTTACACGCGCAGTAGGTGATGCCGTGCTGGGAAGCAGGATCCCCGGACGCCCGGGATGGCTGTCCGAAATGAAACTCGGCCCGGACAATTACGCGCGCGCTCATCAGGTGGACTGGGCGACCGGCGCCGCGCTGCTAATAGACAGCAGGGTTGCCCGCACCGTCGGAGACTGGGACGAGCAGTACTTCCTCTACTCAGAGGAAACCGACTTCATGCGCCGCGTCAGGCAGGCAGGGGCCACCATATGGTACGAACCCACGGCACGAATGAGCCATTCGCGCGGGGCTTCCGGGGCTTCAAGCGTACTGGATGCGCTCATGGCCGCCAACCGGGTTCGCTACATCCGCAAGTTCAAATCGGAGTCTTATGCCCGCCTCTTCCATGGGGCAGTGATCCTCAGTGCACTGCTTCGGGAGCCCCTGCCCGCCCACCGCGGAATTCTTGCGAAAGTTGCGCGCGAGTCGCGGTGGATTGACCTTCCTGGTCCTGATTCAGATCTGGATCCCTCGCTTATGCCTCGGGGATCGGTCATCATTGCTGCCCGCAATGGAGCTTCCGTCCTGGCGCGCACACTGGAACATCTTGCTCCGTACGCTACCGCCGGAAGGCTTGAAGTGGTGGTCGTCTGCAGCGACGGCGCTGCCGGGATTGCGCAAAGCTACCCGGGAGTCCAGATCGTTGAACCGAGCGAAGCGTCCAAGGGAACGGCAATCAGTGCGGCAGATGCTGTTGCGACCATCTGGCCGCGTCTTTACCTCGACGCGGACATCGATATGCATCCTACAGTTCTGGCAGCACTGTTCTCCTCACTGTCCGCCGGGGGCACGCTCGCGGCCCGTCCCGGCTTCGTTTACAACGGCCGCAAAGCCCATTGGCTGGTCCGTTCCTATTACCGGGCGCGCTTCAGGATGCCGTCTCAGCGGGCACATCTTTGGGCCGCCGGTGCTTTTGCCGTCAGCGCCGAGGGTCATTCGAGGATCAAGAGCATTCCCGACCTTGCGGCCGACGACCTTTCCATCGACTCGCTGTTTTGTCCCGAGGAGAACACCGTCGTGGCCTCCAAGACTTTGGTGGTCAGCACCCCGCATACAGTCATGGCCCTGGAAGCCGTCCTGCGACGCACGTGCCCGGTCAACGCGGGACAAAATCCCGGTGGCGACGCCACCGGCAGCCTCGCGGAAGTACTGGGAACAGTTCGCGGTCTGCTCACAGCTCTGGATGCCGCGGTTTACGCGATTTTCACACTGCGGGCGCGGACTGCTGGCCGGATGGCCCGTTCGGCCGCGTGCGGGGGGCTGGAAGGACAGCAGCAGTTGTAACTAATTCCTGGCCGCCACAATGGTCGATGAATCCATCCAGCGGAAACACTACGTGCCATCCTGCCTTCGCGGTCTCCGGCCGGGGATGTTTCGCGGGTACCACTGGATTCGCGGGTAACACTGGGATGGCAGACGTCTGGGTGAAACGCCTCGAACGGATTCAGCGATGTTCCGTCAGTCACCCTCTGTTTGCCGTCGCGTGCGGTTAGCCGAAAGGGTTCTGTTGGTGGCAGCAGCGCCCGCACCAAGACCCAGGGCGAGCAGGACCAAAGCCATTGCAGCCGCAACGGGACTGGACGCGTGATAGCTGACTGCGGCTGCTGATGGTTCGGTAGTGATGTGTGCACTCCGCGAAACCCCCAGTGCGTCCTGCTCCTGGGTGGCTGTCGCTGAGATTTTCCGGGCGAGTTCCGCTACTAGCTTTTCGGCTGTGGCAGGGTCTTCCGCTACGGCTTCGACCTCTACCACGGCCCTCTTGAACGAATGTTCCCATTGTGACCCGGCGTTGGGAAGGTTAACCGAGTAGCCCTCCCTGACCCCGGTTGTGTAGAGACTTGCACCATTTGTTTGTAGCTGCGGCTCGTGACTCTTGGCAATGGCCCTGCGCTCAATCACTGCAGCGAACTGGACTATATCCTCGGAATCCAATCGAAGCGGGTTTCCGGCCGCTGCGCCCGGAGGCGGCAGGAAGACCACCTCCTGCTTGGCCGAGTAGATTCCTTTGCCTTGGCTGGCGGCAACGATGAGTGGCGCCATCAGCAGCAGAACGGTTACTGCAATTCCCCACTGCCTGATGTCCACTCTGCGGCTGGAAGACCACCGCTCGGGACGGTCCGGCGCGGGCACCGATGGGAGATCCCGCAGGCGCCAGTAAGCGCCGCACACTCCCATAAGAAGGAAAAAGGAGCCCGCCGCCTGTGGAAACGAAAGTGCATCGAAGAAGCCGGTAAGCAAAGTTCCTGCCGCAACGCCTGCCGCCAGCCCTGGACCGAGGTGAACGTACACTTGCTCGCTGTAGCGCCTTCGCGCGGTGAGGGCAACAAAGAACGCCGTGACAGGAACGGCGATGAAGGCGGCCAGGCCCACAATCCCTGTGTCAAGCAGGCTCACGAGGTACTGGTTGTCAAGTATCCGGTACTCGGGCAGAAAGGTACCCAGGCCCCTGCCGAAGACGGGGTTCATCTGCCAGAAGGTCCAGACGATATCGTAGCTGTCAGTTCTCGATTTCAAGCTGGCTTCTTCGCCGCCGAAAAGGCCCCGCACTGTGCCCATCATCCCTGGTACCGCAACCCAGACGATCACCAGCAGGCTCAAAGCCGCGATACCCGCCCTACGTCGGACCTGAGGGGACCAAAATGGAAAGAGTACGGCCACTGCCACAACCAGACCAATGATGGCCGAACGGGATACCGAAAGCGTGGCAGCCATGGCCATGGCGGCGACGGGAAACCAGCGGAGGAAGATGTGTCTACTCCGGTCATGCAGTGCCAGGCTGATGGAAACAGGAAAAAGCATGGACAACACAAAGGCATACTCGAGCGGATTTCGGGCTGTGGAAGATGGGCGGCTGAAGCCGCCGCGCTCCTGCAGGGCGCCGAAATCACTGACCGATAGGCCCGGGATTGTCAGGTTGGCAACAAATGAATGGTCCGTAATAAACTGCAGGATTCCCAGTGCCGCGTATATGCCGCCCAGAAGGCAGCACCAGTGGAGAAGCCGGATCAACCGCTCCCTCGTGGGGATGCCGTCACTTGCCAAAAACAAGACACTCGCGAACGCGGCGGTCCGCACCAGTCCGAGGTTCAGCGCATTCGACTCCGCGAGCGTCATTGCCCGGAGGGCGCCGGCCGCGTAGCTCGCCATGATGCACCCCAGCAGGATGAACATCGCCATCCGCACAGGCTGTATGCGGTCGGGCAGCATCCTGGCACTACGCTGCAAGTGGTACCAGCCCCACCACGGAAGAAGAACCAGGGCAAACAGTGCGGCGGGTGCTCCCGCCCCGCCCAACGCCTCGATGGCGCGGTTTGACGGCACAACCAGGAGGATCAGGAAATAGATGATGAGGACGTTGCCGGCGTCCCATCCTGTCCGGTCCCGTTCGGGGCCGCGGGCATCGGCGGTAGGAAACTTAAAGCTCCGCGGGTCAGAGTGTCTGCGCATAGGTGCGCTCACGCCCGCGGCTCCGGTGTGCGGTGGCGGCGTCTCGACCCTGATCTTCCGATGCCGCTTCGCGGGTCGGGGGAGGTCCCTGAACCGTAGGGCGGGCCGGCTTGCCCGACACCGGAGCGGTTCGCATTTTTCACTGCGGAAGAATCACTCCCAGAGTGTTCCGGCTTTTTCCCGCTGCCGGACTGCATACCCGACCGAACTGTCCCCTCGCCTGCCCGTCGACGAAGGAGAATCTTGTCCAATTGCCCGGTCAGCAGCAGTGTTCCGGCGACACCCCCTGCGGCGAGGGTCAGTACAACCCTGGTCCGGGTGCTGTCGACGATCGTGGCTTCCTCGTCCGAGGACAAGGTCATCGAGGTAATTCTGGAATTCTCGGCGAGGTTCAGAGAGTTCTGCAGGCTGGTGAGGTTCTGCGGTACGGCAGCGAGGACGTCAGTAAGGGCCCCCAATGCCTCATCGGCCGTGGCCCCGGTAACGGTAACCAGGACGATGGGCCCGTTCGTCGACGGGTCGCGGATGGTGGAGTACTCAACAGCGTCGTGTTTGCCCAAGATATCGCGCTGCACCTCGTCAGAGTTCAGCTTCGCAGTCAGGATTCCCAGCGCCTGTTCCAGGCTTCCCATGTAAAGGAATGGGTTGTCGCCGGAAATAACCGCAGTCGCCGGGGGTACCAGGGCAACACCACCGGTGGCCTCGTACTTTACGGGCGCCTGGAAGTAAACGACTAAGGCCAAGGAGATCGTCAGGAGCGCTCCAAGCACAACGAAATACCATCTCCGCTTCAGGCTGGCTATTAGATCACGCAAGTACATTCGTGGCTCCTCTAAACTATCAACGGTTGGACAAGGGACGGGTCCGGGCGCTTAGGGAATCCTTCAGCCGATCCAATCCCGTTTTTCCGAAAATCCCTAGAACGGCTGCCTTGGCCAGAGATCGTCCCCTGTCCCGGCTCCACCTGCCAGGCCGGGCAATGGTCAACTCATAGAGCAACTGCAGCCCGGTGGGGTCCTTCACCCCGGCCAGGAGCTGTCCGAAAGCCTTCGGCGCTGCACTGGCGAGTATCCGGGTCCCGTGGACTCGGTTGCTCACGTTTGTTCCGTGGACAACTTGGAGCCAGCCTGCCGCGCCGCCAATTTCCAGCACCGGCATGGATCTTCCCAGCCGGGTGTGCCAATCCATCCAGCAGGTCACCGGTGAGTCCCAGGTTTCCCGTACTGAGCAGAATGCGTTAGTGCTGTCTTTGTTCGTGTACAGGGCGTCACCGCTGAGTATCAAGCCGTTGACGAAGTACACGGCTGCTCGGGACGACCCGGCGCCGGGCTCCTGTAGTCGTTCGATGAAGTCTTCGGCGAGTGCGTCATCGTTGTCCAAGTTGGTAGTGATCAGTATCTGGCCGGTGGCACCGGTCACTGCCCTGATATCGGCAATCCGTTCCGAATCAGAAATCTGTGACCGGTAAACAGGCGTAAAAAGCCCGCCGGTGCTGAGTTCAGCCATCCGTGACTTGAGCCATCCGGGACTTTCCGGATCGAGGTAAATTATCCAGCGGAAATCAGTGTTGGTCTGAGACTGGACGGATGGCAGGCAGAAAGCCTCGAAAAGCACCATCCGTTCACGAAGCCAACCCTCTTTGGCGCGGATCCGGCTTTCCAGACCGGTAGACGGCACATTAAACCTGGTGAGGATTACGTGGTCTATTGCGTGGTTCATAGTTTCACCTTGTAGACGTGGTAGGTGGATTCATGGGCGAAGGAGTCGGAGAACCGCCCTGTGCCGTCAACGGGAAGGGAGCGTTCCTCGAAGAGGACCTCAACGCTGTCCGCCTTGATGTCCGGCGGAAGGACGAAGGCCCGGTTTCCTGGCACGGATTCCCCTGTGGCCATCGCGAAAATGTAGGCGGAGCCCTCGTGTGTCTTCAGCATTGTGTCCAGGCCATCGCCGAACGAAAAGTCAAAGGACTGGGTGTTGAGGACCGGTGCCAGTTCATGTATGCGGGAGTTGACGTTCTTCATGGCGGCGATCTGGGGGGCACCACAGAAATCAGTCATCACTTGGGCCAGCCGCAGTACGCTCCCGCCGCCGCAGGGGCCGGAAAGACTTTGATTGAAGTAGATGATGCCGCGGGCTTCGTTGATAATTGAACTCATCACCGCGCCCTCCAACTGTGCCGGGCTGATGTTAGAGACGAAAGGGCCCTCGCCGGGACCGCCGTTGAGGTTTTCGACGAACTGCCACAACGGCTGGAGCTTCCCGTCCGCAGCGTCCTGCAGGCGTAAGGCCTTCATCGTCTTCCCGTAGCTGGATGCAGTCCGGCAGGCTGCGGCGTCTACAGGTACCAGGTGGGCGTTCTCGTACGGCTCGATGCTGCAATACGGGATGGTGTACCAGTACATGTCAATGGAAACAGCGTCCGTATAGCCGTTCACATAGGCTTGGGCATCGGAGGGTGGCATGTAGTGACTGAGGACCATCTGCGTGAAGTTGGCGTACTTAAAGAGTCCTGCGGGGGCTGCGTCAGTGAGATTCTGCAGATGCTTCCGGCCGTCCTCCGGGGTGAACCGGCCATCCACTTCGTCGTCCAGGAACGCACCCACCCAGTTGGTCCCGGCCGGGGTGAATGATTCATTGAGTTTCCCCCCGATCCAGTAGACGCTGTTGCGCTCAAAAATTGAGTAGGGAGTGCTGCTGTCCATGCCCATGTAGGTGTTGATTCCATGGTCTTTGTCGAAGCGCACTTCCTCGTCGGTGCTGATGCCGTTGTACCAGATGGCCACTGGGAAAAACTTGGGATCGTCCCACCCGGCGGCGTCTGCATTGGCGAACGACTTCCAGTATTCCGGGCCGCCTTCCCAGGGAATTCTGGGCAGATTAAGCCCCGTGCTGGTTTCGGCCGCCGGAGCTGCCTCTCCAACGGGGGTGCATCCAGCACAGAACAGTCCGATGATCCCCATTAAAGCTAACGCCGCGTTGCGGACGGGAGATGTCATCTTTTCTCACGTCCTTCAATTACGGACATTAGCTGGCGAGCCCGTTCGTGCCAGGAATGTCCTGCCGCGAACGTCCTCCGGTCAGCCTCGGTCGCGGTGTTCGGTGCGGTGGCCAACTCCTGCTGGACCTGTCGGACGAAGTTTTCCTTGGTCTTACAGATCGACACCAGATCTGTCTCCAGCCAACGAACGGCGGGCAGGTCGGTGGCCACAACCGGCAGGCCGGCGGCCAGATAATCGAGGGTCTTAAGGGGAAAGGATGCCCGGTTAAACGCATTGTCCCGGTATGGGGTTAGACCTACTCGAGCAGTAGCCAGGTGCTTCCGGGTTTCCGCGAGCGGGAGCCGGCCCAACCATGCGACATTGTCCGAGCCCAGGAAAGTGTCCAGCAGGCGGCTTGTTTTGCGGTCGTGTTCGGTGCGTGGTCCGATGACAAGGATCGGGACGCGGGCTTCGTCCAATGCAGCCAGTAGGTCCATGTCCAGCCGTTCGTTCAGCTGCCCGATAAGCACAGCCGTGGGCGTCCGGTCCGGAGCCGGCTCCTGAGGGGCGGTGACGGCACAACCGTTAGGAACCACCGCCGTGGCCCGCCGGCCGTCCTTGATTCTGGAATCGACCAAGGCAGCCAGTGCCGGTGAGACTGCTGCGGTGTGCCGGGCAGTAGCCACGTTGGCCTGCAGCGTCTTTTCCACCAGCGAAGGCGCCAGCCTCATCATGGTCGCACCCGCGGCCCAGTCATCTGTCACGTACAGCAAGTTGGGACCAGTCAGCCCGGACGGGAATCGTGAGATCGGCGAGGACAGCAAGGTGGCCTTCGCCTCAACGCCGAGTCGGACAAGACTGGTCCTGATGTCAGCGGACAGCAGCCGGCTCGTAAAGGGTGCCACGAGTCGGCGGGTAAATCCCGGCAACGACAGGGACCGCAGCCGGGTGATGCCGTCAGCAACCTTTGAAAGTTCCAGGCGACCTTGTGGAAGGTCATGTGTCCGAAGGGCATGATGGAATGGAAGGGGCGGATCGACCCAAAGAACGGGAACCGATCCAGCCAGGGTCAAGGCAAGCTGGTGATCGGTGCCACTGACATTTTCCCAGCGGCTACCTGGGATGAACACCAGCACGCGGGTTACGTCGCTCATCCGCGCATTCCTTTCAGCGCCTGACGCACCACGGCTGCGCGCTTGCCGGGCCGTTGTGCGTTGAAGTCGTCCGCGGCGGCGGAACCGAACAGTTGCCGAGTATGTTGGGTCAGTTGATGGACGACAAACCGGCCCGTGGCTCCCAGATTGTTCCGTACCTGCACGGCCGGCGGCTCCTGCATGGACCGGACGTAGAAGGCTTCCTGCAGTTCGGCCGCCCGTGCCAGCGAGAAGCGTCCGGTTACGGTGGCGAGGCTGAAGGCGGATAACTCCCGGCGGCGGCCCGGGCTCCGGTAGACCTCCATCAGCAGTCCTGCAAGCTTTCCCGCTCCGGTTTCTGGCCCGGGGCCCGTGCCAAACCAGCCCTTCTGCAGGAATAGCGGCAGTGATTCCGGAGTCAGCAACTCCCAGAATCCCTGTTCACCCTGGACCACGAGCGGTTTGGCGAAAGCCATAGCCCTCAAAGCTGAACTGCCCATGCCGAGAACAAGATCCGCGGCGGCGTAAGCAGCACGGGGATCGTCCATTTGCCCTGCCAGGACAACAACTCTGCGTCCAGTCCGGCGGTTAACTTCGATGGCGGCTGCCTCGACGATGTTGCCGGCGGGCCCCCTACCGGCGATGAGGAGCTGGACGGGAATCTGATGGGCTACCCTGCCAACTGCCTCGATGGCGGACAGCAGGCCCTCCAGCTTCAGTTCAGCTGCCAGGCGAGTGACTGTTGAAACAACAAAAGACGAGCTTTCCAGCCCCCACTGGCGCCGGAATGTTTGGACCCCAAGCTCTACGCTTGGATTGTTGGCAGCCAAGTCAACCGGAGGCTCCAGGAGTTCGGTGAGGGTCCTGCCGAATTTCTGCTCGGCTGCCAGTATGTCGGCGGTTCCCACCATCAGGGGCAGATGCTTGGGAATGAACGGGGCAACTGCCATGGACATGACAGTGGAAACGGCCACGGCGGGTGTTTGCGTAGCGGCCAGCGCGCATTCGAGTGTAGGGGGCCATTCATAGCCGTGCAGGACAGCGAAACCACGTGAACTGATCAACTGGTTCAGGGCCCTGATAATTGCCGGAGTGGGGCGGTGCGAGGGCCGGGGAGATTCAATGAATTCGAGTCCCAGCTCCGTGATCCGGGCATTGAGCGCACCCTTGGTGCCGAAGATGACAACCTCGTGGCCCCGCTTTTGCACTGCCGCCGCTATCTCGATGGCGTTGATTTGACTGCCGCCGATTTCGAGCTCGTGGGGGAAAACCAAAATTTTCACAGTGCCATCCCTGCGGTTTGGGGAATGTTTCCGATGGTGCGAAGGAGGCCCAGCGAGGTTCGGCGCAGGTAGAGCAGGAACAGGGTGAGGGCCCCCGTGACCAGACCTGAATATGTCACTACGAACAGCGGATTCGGTTGGACCGTTGCCATCAGCCAGGCGAAAGCGCCGGCACCGAGTCCGGCGGCGGCGGGGAGCCAGATACTCCCGGCCATTGGCACCAGGTTGACGCCGGCTTTGTGCAGTTGTCGAAGATAGCACGGGAGGACGACGAGGCTCGTGACCAAAGCCTGTGCCGCCGCGAGGCCGGCCAGCCCGAACAGGAGGGCGCCGAAGATCAGTGCGGGGATAAGAACCACCAGGCTCCCGGCTTGGATAAAGAAGACCGTGCCCGACCTTCCCAAAACCACGAGGAAGTCGTACGCGAGGTCGCAGATGATCTTCACAAAGGCGGCTACTACGAGCCAAGACAGCACGGGGGCGGCGGGAAGCCAAGGTGTCCCGTAGATCAGGTTGATCAGTGGTTCGGAGCTGGCGGCGAGGAAGAGCATCGGCGGCATTGCTGCGCAAAGGAGGACGGAGAAGATGGCGCCTAGCGTGCCATTGATTCGGGCCGGGTCGTGCTGGAGGGCAGAGAACGCTGCTGGTGCCACCCGTCGAAGCGGCTGAGCCAGGATGCTCACGGGCCAGCTGGAAAGGTTGAAGGCCAGCACGTAGAAACCCAGTCCGGTTGTTCCGAGCAGTATGCCTGCGGTTATTTGGTCAGCGTAACCGATGGCGAAGAAGATGATGCTAGTGCCGGCCAGCGGCATGCCGAACCGGATAAGTGGCATCAGGTAGTTTCGGTCCAATCCGAACCGGTACGGTATTGGTGATGCCCGCAAAAACATGACCGCTGCAACCAGGCCGCCGGCAATCCGGCCAAATGCCAGCGCCATTGCCCCGAGTCCGGCAAGGGCCAGAGCCAGGGAAACGGCCGCGCCGACCCACACGTTGACCTGGTCGATGCCCATCCTCGTCTTTTCTCGGAAGTCGCGCTGCAGCAGGGCTGCCGGCGACGCCACTAGTCCGTTGATGAAGACACTGATAATCAGGATGCGGATGACGTCGGTAGCCTCCGGGTCCCCCACGGCGGAGGTGAACACGGGCGCTGCCAGTATCGCCGCCCCGCAGAATATGGCACTCCCAACGACGGAGATGGTGTTGACCGTGGGGACGATCCTTGCTGGATTCCCCGGCCACCTGACAATGGCGAGGGATACGCCCAACTCATTGAAGCTCAGTACTGCCATGAGGGCCACGAGGGCCACCGCGAACGTTCCGAAAGACTCAGGCCCCAGGACGCGGGCCAGAACAATGCCGATGCCCAACGTCCCCACGCGGGACAGCACAGTGTTCAGGACGCTCCAGCCGAACGCTCCGGAAGCCACCTGGCGTCCCCGAGAATCTGTCATCGCTGACCCATCACTGTGCCCAGTACGCCCGCGACCCGTTCCTGTTGTTCTGCCGTGATGTGTGGGAAGAGCGGAAGTGACAGGATGCGGCCGGCGGCTTCCTCAGCGACAGGAAAGCTACCGGCCTTCCGGCCTTCACCCTTATAGGCGCCGCTGAGGTGCACCGGCACCGGGTAATGGATCCCGGCCTGAATGCCGGCGGCGTGAAGAGCTGCGAGCACTGCATCCCGGTTGGAAACGCGCACTACGTAAAGGTGCCAGACGTCCACGTTGCCTGGCGCCTCGCGCGGCAGTTCCACGCCAGGAACATCAACGAGGAGTCGCGCGTAGCGTTCCGCCGCAGCACGCCGTAAAGCATTCCACTCCGAAAGCTTCGCGAGCTTGGCCCGAAGGACCACTGCCTGGACGGTGTCGAGCCGCGAGTTGAACCCGACGGCGTCGTGCACGTACTTTCGGGAGCTACCGTGGGAACTGAGCAGCCTGACCCGGGCGGCAACGTCGTCGTCGTCGGTTACCACGGCACCGGCGTCGCCCGCCGCCCCAAGGTTTTTTCCGGGATAGAAACTCGTCCCGGCGGCGAGACCCCATGTTCCCGCCGAACGGCCAAACCGGGTAGCACCCTGAGACTGCGCAGCATCTTCGACGATCGCCGCGCCGCAGGCCGAAGCAACAGGAACAAGCCGCTCAACGAAGGCCGTCTGTCCGAATAAATGCACAGGAACAATTGCCTGGGTTCGTGATGTCACCGCGGCGGCAACAGCGTGCGGATCAATGAGCAAGTATTCAGGATCGACGTCCACTGGCACGGGAACTGCCCCGATCCGGCTGACCGCCTCCGCTGTGGCAATGAAGGTATTTGCCGGAATGATGACCTCGCTGCCCGGCCCGACTCCAGAAGCACGCAGGGCCAGTTCCAGGGCGTCCGTTCCATTGGCCACCCCAACACAGTGGCCGGCACCCAGGAAGCGGGCGTAGGCCGCCTCAAATTCGGCGACGGCCGGCCCGCCGATGAACGAGGCGTGGGTAAACACATCCGTGAGCCCGGCCATGACTTCCTCGTGAACATCCCGCTGCTGCGCAGCCAGGTCCACCAGGGGCACTAAGGCTTCGGCCCTGACTTCCATCCCCGCGCTCATAATCCACTCCCCATAAAGAACGCCTCGCGGTCGATTGCGTGGGCCGGCACCCCAACCCAGGTCTCGCCGTCGGGCACGTTGCTAAGCACCGCGGCGCCCATCCCCACGGTGGCGTAGGCTCCCACGGACGTCCGTTCGCGGACGCTGGAGTTCATGCCGAGGTAGGCTGCCCGGCCAATCCGGACTCCGCCGCCCAGCGACACGCCGGCAGCGAAGGTGGCGAAGTCCGCCACGTCGTCGTCGTGGGTGAACGTAACCGATGGCATGGCCACCACATGTGAACCCAAGGTGACAGACGCGGTCAATGTCACATTCCGCAGGAGGATGCTGCCCCGGCCCACCCTGCATCCCTCCGGGCATTGCACGCTGGGGTCGATGGCGGTTGCGTAGCGGGCCTCGTGCAGCCCCATGGCGGTGAGCCTGTCCACCACCGCCTCCCTGGACTTTCCCGAGCCGATGCACACGAGCACGAACGCGTGGGTGTACTTAGGGGCGTCATCGATCGTTCCGAGCACGGGCGCGCCGTCCACGGTGACGCCTGCCATCTCCTTGTCGTCATCGAGGAGACC
This sequence comes from Pseudarthrobacter sp. DSP2-3-2b1, assembly GCF_049895945.1. Classification (NCBI taxonomy): domain Bacteria; kingdom Bacillati; phylum Actinomycetota; class Actinomycetes; order Micrococcales; family Micrococcaceae; genus Pseudarthrobacter; species Pseudarthrobacter sp. DSP2-3-2b1. The sequence goes on from NZ_JAFCTI010000009.1 coordinate 155,722, forward strand.
CACGACGTCGTACTGTCCGCTGCTGCGGACCATCGCCAGGACTTCGCGGGCAAGGCCGCTGGCGGCTATCAGAATCAGTTCACTCACGGCCCCACCCCGTTGGCGGCTTCCTGGATGGTGTTGATAACACGGTTCATGCTGATGGTGTCCAGCTCGTGGTAGACGGGCAGGATGAGTGTCCTGTCAGTGAGGCGCTCAGTGTTCTGCAACCCTGCGTTGCCGGTGTCGCGCCAGCGGTAGGCCGGCTGGCGGTGTGAGGCCATGATCCCGCGCCGGGCCGAGATGCCGGCATCAGCGAGCTTGGACAGCAGTCCTTCCCGGCTGGTTGCGAACGCCGGCAGGACCTCAACCCAGAAGGACTGGAAGTTTGTGGTTCCGAAGGGCGGATCGGCCACCAACCGGAGGCCTTTCAGGCCTATCAGCCCGGCAACGTAGGCCGCAGCGATTTCCCGACGGCGTTCCACCACTTCTGCGAGCCGGCGCAGCTGCACTATCCCGACGGCTGCCTGCAGGTCAGTCATCCTGTAGTTGAACCCAATCTCGGTGTAGACCTCCGGCGGGGCCAACACGGTCCCGTGCCGGTCCGTCGCGGAGACGCTCATGGAGTGCTCCCGGAGCGTCCGTGCCCTTGCTGCCCAGTCCGCCCGGTGCGTAGTGAGCATGCCGCCTTCGCCGGTAGTGAGGACTTTGCGGGGGTGGAACGACCAGACCGTCACGTCCGCCCCTGTACCGACCGGCCTGCCCTTGTACTGGGAGCCAACGCCACAGGCGGCGTCCTCAATGACTGTAATTTCGTGGCGATCGCAGAGTTCCCGGATGGGGTCAAGGTCAACGGGCACGCCGCCCTGGTCAACCACAATCACAGCCCGGGTGTCCAGGGTCAGCGCAGCGTGGATCGTCTCAGCAGTCACATTGCCCGTGGCTGCGTCCACATCGCAAAATACTGGACGGGCCCCCACGTAAGCCACTGCGTTGGCGGTGGCGATAAAAGAAAGAGAAGGAACCACCACATCGTCACCGGGGCCGATTCCCGCAATCACCAGTGCCAAGTGAAGTGCAGTAGTGCAGCTGGACGTCGCGACGGCGTGACGCACCTCCTGCGTTGCGCTGAAGTCAGCCTCGAACTGCTTGACCTTGGGCCCCTGCGCCACCCAGCCAGAGGCAACCACCTCGGCGAGGGCCTTGGCTTCCTCGTCACCCAGCCAGGGCTTCATGACGTTGATCCGGGCAAGGACTGTCTCAGCAGTCATCGGACACCAACCTTCCTTGTTGCGGCGATTTCTTCGCGCAGAGGCCGCCACCAGCTGACGAGTTCGCGCAAGCCTTCGTCCAGTTCCACTTCTGCTTTGAATCCCAGGTCCTGGCGTGACGCCGCGGTATCGGCCAGACGCCGGACCACGCTGTTCACCAGGCGGGCCGGGCCGTGCTCCACTTCCAGGTCCGAGCCCATGACCCTGAGCAGTGCCTGCGCCATTTCCAGCAGGCTCGTCTCGGTTCCGCTGGCGATGTTGTAGCACCCGTGGGTGACGTCGCTGGCCGCTGCCAGGACGTTGGCCCGGGCCACATCTGTGGTGTAAACGAAATCCATGGTCTGCAGGCCATCGCCGAAAATAAGTGGCGGTTCGCCGTCCACGATCCTTTCCATCCAGCGGACCAGTACTTCGGTGTACAGGCCATGGACATCCATCCGCGGCCCGTAAACGTTGAAGTAGCGCAGCATCACGTAGTCCAGCCCGGACATGGCGTGGAAACTGCGGGCCATGCCTTCGTTGAACGACTTGGCAGCACCGTAAAACGTGTCGTTGTTGGCGTGGTGGTGACGTTCCGTCGTCGGGAATTCCTCCGCCATGCCGTACACCGAGGCGCTCGATGCGGCAATCAGCTTGCCCACGCCATGCTCGGCGGACGCCTCCAGGATGTTGAACGTCCCGTCCACCAGGACCTCAAGGGCGAGCCGGGGCTCTTCGGCGCACTGTGTGATACGGATAGCCGCCTGGTGGAACACCAGGTCTTTACCCTTGGTGAGATCGTGTACCAGGTCCCGGTTGCCGATGTTCCCTTGGACCAGCTCAACCTGACCGCTTTCGAGGGCAACTTCGAGGTTCGCCAACCGGCCGCGGACCATGTTGTCCAGCACGACAATCCGGTTCACTCCAGCGGCAAGCAGGGAGTCCACGAGCGTTGAACCGATCGTTCCCGCCCCGCCGGTGACCAGGACGTTGGCTCCTTGCAGCTCACTCACAGCGCACGCTCCAGCTGTACCTCGGCTGCTGAACGGCTCGGCCCTGACAGTCCGTTGTCGTCAGAGGGGCCGGTCCCCTCCACGGGGGAGGACTGGCCGTCGAGGCTGAGGCTGCGGGTCACTGCCTCCAGGACGGAAAGGACACGCAGGCCGGACGCGCCGCCGGTGCGGGCTTCACGCTTGTTGCGGATGCAGTGGGCCAACTCCTCCACCACCTGGCTCAGGGCCTCCCGTTCAGGCAGCGCCGGGGACCACGTATCGCCCAGGCGGTAGGAGATCGCCGATGTCTTCTTCTCTCCGGCGGTCAGGGGCTGACGGTCCAGACTGACGCCCCGGTCGTAGACGCTGAGCCTCTGCTGAGGGTTCAGGTCATCCCAGACGAGGGTCCGCAGTGAACCGCCGATCACCATTTGCCTGATTTTCGTGGGACTCAGCCAGTTCACGTGCACGTGGGCTGTGGCATCGTTGGGGAGCCTGAAATTCAGGTGCCCCACGCAATCCCTGCCGGTTCCGAGCGGGTCCGCTCCGAACGCCGACACTTCGGCTGGGTTCAGGCCGCCCGGGAGAACGAAGTCCAGGATGGCCAGATCGTGCGGCGCCAGGTCCCAGAACACGTCCACGTCTGGCTGGACCAACCCCAGGTTGATGCGCACCGAGTCAACGAACAGGATGTCGCCAAGAGCGCCCTCCTGCACGAGCTCCTGCATTTTCAGTACGGCCGGTGTGTAGCAATATGTATGGTCGGCCATCAGCACCAGGCTGTTCGCCTCAGCCTCTGCCACCATTTCGGCCCCGTGGGCACGGCTGTCCGCCAGCGGCTTTTCCACCAGGACGTGCTTGCCGGCGCGCAACGCCGTCATCACCGTCCCGTAGTGGGTGCGTGCCGGCGTCGCAATCGCCACTGCGTCCACATCAAAGGTGTCCAGGAGTTCATCAAGGGACTCGACGACGGGAATACCACCCAGTGTGGCGGCCAGTTTCGCCGCCCGCTCGATGTCCAGGTCACAGATGGCCACCAAATCCCAGTCAACGCTGGCCTGCAGGTTGCGGGCCAGATTAGGCCCCCAGTAGCCTGCACCGACGACGGCGATTTTCAGTTTCGGAGGCGGCTCCCGGTGGGTGGGAACGTGGAACGAATTGGCGAAGGTCCGCATATCACTTTCTTTCCATGAAGGGATGGTTAGTAGGCGCCGGAGGGCTTGATGACTGCCCGGAGAGTGCGCCACAGGATCAGCAGATCACCCGCGATCGACCAGTTTTCGACGTAATAAAGATCAAGGCGGACGGCTTCGTCCCAAGCCAGGTTGGAGCGGCCGTTGATCTGCCACAGACCGGTGATCCCGGGCTTGATGAGCAGGCGGCGGTGGGTGTGCCGTTCGTAGCCGGTGACCTCCCGGTCCAGCGGCGGACGCGGCCCCACCATGCTCATATGGCCCAGCACCACGTTCCAGAGCTGCGGCAGTTCATCAAGCGAGTACTTGCGCATCCAGCGGCCGCACCGTGTCACCCGCGGATCGTCACGCAGCTTGAAGAGCACGCCGGCGCCTTCGTTAAGCTGGCCCAAGGACTCCAGCCGGGCTTCGGCATCCACCACCATGGACCGGAACTTGAACATCCCGAACGTTTTGCCGTCCTTGCCCACCCGGTCCTGGCGGAAGAAAACCGGCCCCGGGCTGTCCAGCCGCACAATTGCGGCCAGCACCACCAGCAGGGGCAGGAGTGCCAGAATGCCCGCCAGCGCCGAGATCACGTCCATTGCCCTTTTCAGTACATGCTTGGCACCAGAGTATTGCGGGATGTCCACATGCATCAGCGGCAGGCCTTCCACCGGCCGCCAATGAATTCGGGGACCCGCAACGTTGGTCAGGGTGGCTGCCAGGATCAGCTCCGCAGAGCACTCCTCAAGCTTCCAGCCGAGCTCCCGGATGAACTTGTTCCCACCCGGCAGTGGGCCCGCCACGATGACCGAATCCGCATCGGACAGCCGTACGGTCCGGGCAATGTCATCAGTGGATGAAAGGACGGGGATTTGCTGGCCGTCGATGCGCAGGCCCGCCCCGCGCCGGGCCCCGGGGAGGCAAACTCCCAGGACCTTGTACACCGGGCCGGACTTCTTGGCCACTTGTTGGACGACGTAACGGACGTCCTCCGGCTCTCCCACCACAATTGCACGTGAGAGGTGCCGGCCGCGCGCCTTTTCCAAGGTGAGCCTGCGCCGGAAGGCCCAACGGTTGGCGGTTAGGGCCAGCAGCCCCAGCGGCAGCGACACGGTGACGAAAGCGGTGCCCCCATGGATGGAGAACACCACCGCGCTGATTGCCATCAGGCCAAAGATCCTCAGGGACGCCGAGGCAACCCGCTTGAACTCGTCCGCCCCCACTCCGAGAACCTTGGAATCTCGCGTTCGGTAGATTTCCAGGGCCAAAGCCCAAAGCATGGTTACAGTCGCCGCGGTCAGGACGCCTGCCTTGGTGCTTTCAACGCCCGGAGCAAATCCGACGTTGGATAGGAGGTAGCCGGCAAATACAGCGCCTGCCACCAGCAACGAGTCCGTAACACGCAAAAGGTTGATGTGGGTGGCGATCCACCCCGCTGCCCCTTTGCGGCCCGGCGATGAGGTTGCGGCAGCCGGCGGAAGCAGAAACCGGGTTCCTGCAGTTTCTGCTCCCGCCAGCTGCGTTGGTGCGGTCCGTTGTGCAGCAACGGACGCTACAGGCCAGTCAAAAGATGAGCGCCGGGTCCGGGCTACTGGAATTTCCACCATGATGATCCCTTTCCTGCGTACGTTTTTGTTCTGGCCGTGCTGCAAAATTAGTCCGGAACCAATCCCTCTTACGGGGAAAAGCGGGGGCCATGTGGCTGGAGCCAAGGAACGGTGTGGAAACTGCGGGTACCTGCAAAAGGCCGGTTTTTCCCTACAGGACGGGCAGGAGGTACGGTTCCCGGGCCGCAGCGTTTTTGCCGGCGGCGAGGGCCGTCAGCTGCGCGCGGGACTCCACGCCCAGCTTCCGGTAAATGGCGGTGAGGCGCACTTCAACTGTCCGGACGGAGACGTAGAGCGTGGCAGCGATTTCCTTGTTGCGCATGCCGCGGGCCACCATCTGGGCGAGGGCGCGTTCGTGGTCGGCGAGCATGAGCATGGCCGGGTTCCCAGGCGCCCGTGCCGGCTCCACCCGCTCGTCAAGCAGGAGGGAATCAACATGCTGCGTCCACGCGTCGGCGCCGGCTTCGTCAAACATGACTTTCGCGCGCAGCAGCCCGTCCTTGGCATCCCGCCGCCGGCCGAAGGCGTCCAGCCGCTCGGCGTAGCACAGCAGGGTTCTGGCGCGTTCGAGCAGCGAATCGTGGGCGTTCCGGCTCTCAAGCGCTTGGCTGAACAGCTGAAGCGACTGTTCGCCGTCGGCAAGCATGGCCCGGCTGCGGGCCACGGCGGAGAGCAGCCAGGGTGATCTCAACCCCACCGAGCGGCTTTCGAGGCGGTACAGCGCCTGCGAAGCTTCGCGGTGCCGACCCAGCCGGACCAGGACCTCCACCAGGTCAGCCTCGCAGCGGAGCAAGGTGGGGTTGCCGAATGCCATGCCGAGCTCGGCCGCCCGTGAAAGCTGTGCAAAGGACTCGGCAAGATTCCCGCGCATCAACTCGAAGTGGCCTTGGCAGGCAGCCAGCTGGGCTGTGATGGCCGGATGGCTGTCCGCCCCGGAGAAATGCTGGGCCTCCGCCACGTAAAGCCGGGCCAGTGCCTCGTCGCCCAAGGAATGGGCGCGCCATACGCGGAAGATGTGCCTCATGCCGCGGTGGTACTTGACCTCGGGTTCGGTAAGCTCCAGGTCCTCGATCAGCCGGACCGCTTTGCGTACATTGCCGGCCCGGATCTCGTTGTCGACGGCCAGATAGTCCGCCGTTTCCCGCCAGTTGATGTTGCTTGCCTCGACGGAATTGCGAACCATGGCGAAGGCCTCCTGGGCCAGATCATGGTGTTCGGCGTAGCTGAGGGCCCGTCCCTGCACCAGGAGCGTGGCAACAGTACCGCCGTCGTGCTTCCGGCTCAGATGCTCGGAGTTCCCGCTGATCGCCTCGATCAGGAGCCGGGCGCGGTCGCCCACAGCCAGGCAGTCCCTAGACGCTGCGTCCTTGAACTGTTCGGCGTATTTGAGCAGGCTGGCGGCATCCTCGAGCTCCCACCGCTCGGCGTAAAACAGGGATCCGACGGCCAGCAGCGTGGCGGCGTAGGAGGGGTCGTGACGGCCGAATTCCTTGACCAGCCGAAGCACCATGCCCGACCGGACAGCCGCGCCCTGCATGAACTGGATTTCGAAGGCAAGCCCGGTCAGCCGAAGAATCAGGGCAGGGTTGCGGGTGACCCGCTGCGCCCAGTCGAGATACCGCTTGGCGTACACAAATTCGCCCCTGTTGAAGAGCAGCTCCGCCACTGTGGTGAGCCGGGCAGCAGTCTCCGCTTCCCAGGGGTTGATGGTGAGGGCACGTTCTATATATTCGACGGCGAAGGACACCTCGCCGCTGCGGATCAGCTCTACCGCGTAACGGAGCAGTCCAAACGGTGTCTGGCGTTCGAGCGCGGTGAAGCTCAGATGCCAGCGGCGAGCGTACGGATCGGACTCCCCGGCCGCCTCCGCCAACGACCGGTGGTCAGCCGTCCGGGTTGCCGGCGTCATCGCGGCGAAGACGTAGCCCCGCAGCAGCTGGTCCTGGATCCGCAGGTGCGGTCCGGACCGGCTGACCATTCCGTTGGCCAGGAGCTCATCCACCCCAGGCCACAAACCGCCATAAACCTTCTCCAGGGTGGCTATCTCGCTCCGGCAGGACAGCGACATCAGGTCAAGGACCCGCCTCGCAGCCGGAGTAAGGGCTCCCACCATCGCGGCGAACTCGGATTCGAAGCTCCCTTTACAAGGCAGGGGAATGGGCAGTGCATATTTGCCCTCGGCCTGGCGCTCCAAGAGGCACGCATAGAGCTCGACGGCGGCGAGCGGGTTGCCCTGGCTTGCTGCGGCAACGGCGTGGACTGCCGTCGTCGCGGTCTGCCGGGCGGGAATCGATTCCAGCATTCGCACGGTGTCGTTGTAGTTCAGTGCTCTTAGTTGCAAAGCAGGAATGCTGCTGAACGGGCTGTCCGGCGACTCTTCGCGGACGCTGGTGAAAAGCGCTATGTCGGTTCCGGAGAGGCGGCGGGCCAGGTATCCAATGACGGCCTGGCTGCTGGGATCCAGCTGGTCTGCATCATCGATGACAATGACGGTCCGGGAAGACGAGCGCTGATGAAGGCCGTTGAGAAGCATGGTGGACACCGTAGGCACGTCCATGGCACCGCTCGAATCCCTGAGGAGTTCGTCGGTAAAACGGCTGAGCACGGGATCGTCAATGCCGTTCAGCAGTGCGGTGAGGCCGGAAAGTGGCCAGTCAGACTCCGATGCGCTGGCCCGCAGAAAAACAGTCCGGTAATCGGACAGCCGCGGTATCTCCGCCAATAACGCAGACTTACCGACGCCCCGCCGGCCCGCAATCATGAGCGCGGACTCCTTTGGCCTGCGGATCACCGACAGGATCCGGTCCAACTCCTTGCTTCGGCCTATTAACGACATGCGGTCCCCAATCCATCGAAGAAGGAGACCGATACTGCCTTGCTGCGTTTGTTGACGAGGCCCGCCCAGTCCTTTGACTGTGCGGGCTAACCTCCTGGTCGCTCCGTAGCGTCCAGCACGGTACCCAGCCGTTGGATGCCAATATAGACGGGGCTCAACGGGGCGCACCACAGTACTTTTGGGCCGAGCTATCTGAGTACAGCACTTGGGTAGCCGGGCCCGGTACTTGACGCGGCCACTTGGATCCGCCGCAGGCGCCCGTGCCACGCCAGAATCCAGGGTTTTCCACATACGTTGAAAGCGGCTTCGGGCGGCAGGTGTCCCGGCTGTAGCCTTGAGTCAAGCGCGAATCGCCTATCCGGTCCAAATGCACTAAGATATTGAAGTCTGTGCTGCGCCCTGCCTCCGTTCTGTTGGTGGGGCTTTGCATGGCATCGCAAATGAACCTCCTGTTACGGAAATGCCGTAACCGCTTAGCCCAAAGGAGGTGGGTTCACATATGCGTCCTTACGAATTGATGGTAATCATCGACCCCGAGGTCGAAGAGCGTACCGTTGAGCCGTCGCTTCAGAAGTTCCTGAACGTCATCACCAACGATGGTGGAACCATCGAAAAGGTTGACATCTGGGGCCGTCGTCGGCTGGCCTACGAAATCAAGAAGAAGTCTGAAGGTATCTACGCCGTGGTGAACTTCACCGCCAAGCCGGACACCGCCAAGGAACTTGACCGCCAGTTGTCTCTTAACGAGACCATCATGCGCACCAAGATCACCCGCCCCGAAGAGCAGAAAGTTGTTGCTGAGTAATTTCAGCTCCAATCTTCATTCTTTACCCCGCAGGATCGAATTCTTCATCCAGGATCGAACAAGGAGGCAGTAGATGGCAGGCGAAACCACCATTACGGTCATCGGTAATCTCACCAATGACCCGGAATTGCGGTTCACACCGTCAGGTTCGGCAGTAGCGAACTTCACCATCGCTTCCACCCCACGCACCTTTGACCGCCAGTCCAACGAGTGGAAGGACGGGGAAACCCTGTTCCTCCGCGCTGCCGTCTGGCGTGAAGCAGCCGAGAACGTCGCCGAGTCCCTCACCAAGGGCATGCGTGTGATTGTTTCCGGCCGGCTGAAGAGCCGTTCCTACGAAACCAAAGAAGGCGAGAAGCGCACCGTAATCGAGCTCGAAGTCGATGAAATCGGCCCGAGCCTGCGCTACGCCAATGCCAAGGTCAACCGCACCCAGCGCTCCGGCGGTCAGGGTGGACAGGGTGGCTTCGGCGGAGGCAACGGCGGCGGTGGCTTCGGAGGCGGCAACTCTGGTGGAAACCAGGGCGGCAACTCCGGTGGAGGCTTCGGCGGCGGCGGCAACCAGCAGGCTGCACAGGAGGACCCCTGGGCAACGCCCGGCGTCTCCAATGCAGGCGGCTGGGGCAACGGCCCCGATTCCGAACCTCCCTTCTAGACAACACAAATAAAGGCCCGACGCCGGGACCCACCGAACGTGCCGCAAGGCACCGGACGTGACTTCCGCCGTCGGACCACCACCATCCCGTGGATCAACATCCACGGGCTCCATAGAATAGGAGCTCCACGATGGCTAAGGCTGAACTCCGTAAGCCCAAACCAAAGTCCAACCCCTTGAAGGCCGCTGACATCACTGTCATCGACTACAAGGACGTAGCATTGCTGCGCAAGTTCATCTCCGACCGCGGAAAGATCCGCGCCCGTCGCGTCACTGGCGTTACGGTGCAGGAACAGCGCAAGATCGCCCAGGCAATCAAGAACGCCCGCGAAGTTGCACTGCTGCCTTACTCCGGCGCTGGCCGCGGTTAAGGAAGGGAAACTAACATGGCAAAGCTCATTCTGACCCACGAAGTAACCGGTCTCGGTGCCGCTGGCGATGTTGTCGAGGTCAAGGACGGTTACGCACGTAACTTCCTCCTGCCCCGCAACTTTGCCCTGACCTGGTCCAAGGGTGGCGAGAAGCAGGTTGAGTCCATCAAGGCTGCCCGCGCCGCCCGTGCGCATGCTTCCCTGGAAGATGCTCAGAAGCAGGCCGCTGCACTCTCCGCCAAGCCGGTCAAGCTCGTCGTCAAGGCTGGCGAGACCGGACGCCTGTTCGGCACCGTCAAGCAGGCCGACGTAGCCGATGCCGTTGAGGCCGCTGGCCTTGGCAAAATCGACAAGCGCAAGGTTGAACTGCCGGCACACATCAAGTCGGTTGGTTCATACCAGGCCAATGTCCGTCTCCACGACGACGTTGCCGCTGTGATCGAACTCGACGTAGTCGCAGGCAAGTAGCACTTTCGGCCCGTTCGGCCAGAGAGCTACGCAGTTCTGAGAAAGACCCCCGTTGCCATCACCGGCAGCGGGGGTCTTTCTGCATCCCGTGAACGCCGGGGTCTGAGCGTGAACTGTTAGGGGCTGTGGAGGACTGCGGTCACGTGCCGGTAGCCCGCCCGGATCAGCTCGGCGAGGACAGCCTCATCCACATCCTCGAGCTTGTTGATGTACAGGCACCCGGCGCCGGTTTTGTACTTGCCGAGCCTCGGCAGCAGCTCCTCAGCCTCCGGGCCGTAGGTGAGCCCGTACAGCGAAAGGCTCGCCTTCCGTGGGGAAAATCCCACCGCGGCGGCGTCGCCCTCCCGGCCGGTTTCGTACCTGTAGTGGTACCGTCCGAAGCCCACGATTGTGGGTCCCCACATCTGCGGTTGTTCGCCGGTGATCCCGGTCATCAGATCGAGCAGGCGGAGCCCGTCGCGGTGCCGCACGGGGTGTTCCACCGCGGACAGGAATTCGTCCACCGATGCACCGGTCGCCTGGGTCTTGTTTTCAGCCATGCTGGCAGTCTGGCAGAGCCCGCGCGACTTGTCAGCCGCGGCCGCTCCCGCTGGTAGCCTGCAGCGGTGAGCCTCAATCCTGCCCCAGCCCGCCGCCGTCGCCCGTTTACCCAGGTGGACGTCTTTTCCGCCGAACACTACCGCGGCAATCCGCTGGCAGTGGTGGTCGATGCGGAAGGTCTCACTACGGCCAGGATGCAGCAGTTCGCAAACTGGACCAACCTGTCGGAGACTACCTTCCTGCTGCCGCCCACTCATCCGGACGCCGACTACCGGGTCCGCATCTTCACTGCCCACGAGGAGTTTCCTTTCGCCGGACACCCCACTCTGGGATCTGCGCACGCTTGGCTGGAGGCCGGCGGAATTCCCAAGCGTGACGGCGTCCTTATCCAGGAGTGCGCTGCGGGCCTGGTGCGCGTCAAGTGCGACGACGGCCGGCTGGCGTTCGCTGCACCGCCCCTGACGCGCTCGGGGCCAGTAGGGGAGGAGCAGCTCCAGCGGATCGCTGCCGGGCTGCGCCTGCCCCGCACAGAGCTCCTGGATGCCACGTGGCTGGTGAACGGACCCGAATGGATCGGTGTGCTGTTGGAATCGGCCGCGCAGGTTTTGAGCATCAGGCCGGATTACTTTGCCATGGACGGCCTGAAAGTGGGTGTGATCGGGCCGTACCCGGACGCGGGCGGCCCCGGATTTGAGGTGCGGACCTTCATTCCGGGGGATGCGGCTGCTGAGGATCCGGTCACCGGCAGCTTCAATGCCGGTGCCGCCCAGTGGCTGATCGGCACCGGGCGGGCGCCGGCGTCGTACATGGTCGCCCAGGGCACTGTGCTGGGACGGGCAGGGCGCGTCCATGTGGAGTCCGCGGGCTCTGACATCTGGGTGGGAGGCACCTCCACCACCTGCATCAGCGGGACGGTGCTGTTGTAGCGGTACGGCCCGCGCGGAATAAACAAAGAGTGCCACAGGTTACCTCGATACATGCAAACACATGTAACCTTGAATCAACCGAACCTTCAGGAGCCCATAGTGGAAACCCGCCGCATCACCGTCCTCTCCGCCGGCCTTGGTGTCCCGTCCTCAAGCAGGCTTCTTGCCGATCAGCTTGCCGCGGCCGCAGAACAACGTCTCGCCGGTGCGGGCTATGACGTGAGCGTGGACGTTGTTGAGCTCAGGGAATTCGCCGTGGACATCGCGAACAACTTTGTCACCGGCTACGCAGGCCCGCGCCTGGCTGATGTCATCGCTGGCGTTGAGGCCTCCCACGGCATCATCGCCGTCAGCCCCGTCTTCAGTGCGTCCTACAGCGGCCTCTTCAAGTCGTTCATCGACGTCCTTGATCCAAAATCACTGGAGGGCAAGGCCGTGCTGCTCGGGGTCACCGGCGGAACGGACCGCCACCAGATGGTCCTCGAATACGCCATGCGCCCCCTGTTCAGCTACCTCCGGACCCGGATGACCGCCACCGGCGTGTTTGCAGGCCCCCAGGACTGGGGGAACACCGACGACGGCGGATCGCCCCTGTCGGCCCGGATCGAGCGCGCAGCAGCCGAGTTCGCCGGTCTCCTCACGGGCGGGCAGCCCAGCTCCCGGCCCGCCGCGGCGCAGTCCCTGCCGTTCGAACAACTGCTGGCAGGGATCTCCGGCGGCCGCTGATCCGGTCCGGGAGCTGCCGGCCGAACTATCCCAGCCGAACCAACCCAGCCGAACTAACCTGGGCCGCCGATCGTTGACCGGTCATGAAATGTCCCGTGGATTCGATTGACCTGATCATGAGCGAACGCAGCGGTGTGGAGATCGACTACTGCCCCAAGTGCCGCGGCGTCTGGCTCGACCGGGGTGAGCTGGATAAGATCATCGACCGCGCCAACGAGGCCATGGGTGGAAGCGCTCCACAGGTCCGCCCCGCAGCGGCGCCGGCAGCGGCACCGGTCCCTCCTCCGCTGTATCCAAACTTTGAGCCCCAACGTGGCCAACCCCGCTATGACCAGCCCCGCTATGACGACCGGAAGCACGGAAAACAGGGTTATGGCAGTGACTATGACCGGCGGCGGCCAAAGAAGAAGGAAGGATGGCTGGGGGACCTCTTCGACTTCTAGGGCCAATTCGGCCTTTAGGACCCGGAGGTCCGGCTAGTCATCGAGCAGGGCAATGAACTCGCGGGCCTGCTTCAGAGTGATGTCCGAGTGGCGGGTGAGGGCATTCGCCGCCGCCTCGGTGTCGCCGCTTCGGGCCAGGGTGCGGATGCGTCCGTAGATTTCGTCGTTGAGCATGTTGCTGCTGACCTCGCGCGTGACGTCGCCCTTGCTGGCAATTGCGCGGTACCTGTACGGGAACCGCTGGGGTGCGTCGTCGTCGATGTCCACCTCGGCCGGTTCGGCAGCAGGGCTGAGGTACGGCTGCGGGTGGGCAGCCAACGCGGCCACTGCGTCGCGGGCAGACCGCAGGCCGTCACCGGTGGACTCGTAATAGAGCTTGATGGCGGCCATCGCCTGACCCTGGGCGATCAGGGCATAAAGCCTGCGGTGCTGGTCCTCGGTGAGTTTCGCGGCCGCGCTGCGCGCGAGCTCAACCGGATCCGGCGGCGGGACAGAGCCCGCCTCCTTGGCGGACGACTGCCGCCTGCTGAACGCGCGGGCTGCCAGCGCTACTCCGGCGCCGACAACAGCGAGGATAATAACGGGGATCACAAGCGATTCCATTTCTAAGGCCGATCTACATACTCTTTGGCGGGGGCCAGGTCTTGTTGGATGGCTGGGCGCGCTGTGCGGCCCGGGCGTTGCCTTCCTGCTGCAACTGTTGTTGCTCGTTCTGGCTGGGACGGGTTTTGGCCTCGAGCCGGGCACGCGCAGCCGTGGCCACCCGCACCTGTTCCGCGTAGTGCTCTGCTGAGCGTCTGGCGAGATCCTGCTGGTACTTCTCCGCGTCGGAGGTCCCCGAATCGCGGGGCCGGAGGGCTGTTGTCAGTGCCCAAATAACTGCCCCCAGGATGATGGCCGGCAGCAGGACTATCAGTATGTCGCCCATGATTAGAGCTTATGCCAGAAGGGGCGTTATCCACAGCACATTCTTGGCTTTGCATACTTCCCTTGGCCCCTTCCGTCAAAACTGCTTTGCCTCCGTGGCGCACATCACCGGAGGGATATGAGTTGAGGTTCGGGTGGCCCTTAAAACCTCGCCGGCTCCCAGTGGCCAGAGTGCAAGCTGTGGATGAAGGTTCCAAAAAATAATATTCCGTCCACACCCGTAATTTACGTTTTCGCAGGTCAGAAGCTCGGAGTGGACCAAAGTATTTTTGTTTCCACAGGTTCGCCCACAGGCTGTGCACAAGCTATGCCACTTAGTGCACAGGTTATCCACAGGCCGGTTGAAGGGTGGGCTTGGATGGTGGGGCAGGGGCGGATACCGTAGCGGGAGACCTGTTCCGTGGGGCGCAATCAGCGCCGCCACGGACAGGTGTGTGCCGCGGTGGCAGGCTATTTTTCCTGCGCTGGCGGCAACCTCTGTGGATAACCTTGTGGATTGTGGGGATAACTCTCTTTGCCCGCACCACCGACTGCCCGGGCCCCTGCGGCCTTCGTTGTCGGTGGCAGCTGGTAGACCTGAAACCAGCCGCGCTACGGAGGCCGGTTGCAACAGACCACAAGCCGGCACCCGGCAGGAATTGGCTACAGCGCCGCGGCGTCACGCGGTATTAACGGAGGACGGCAGCTTTGTCAGTAACGCACCTGGATTCGATCGAGGGCACCCGCGGATCCGAAACCAGCCGAAAGCCGCCCCAGGACATCCCTGCCGAACAGTCAGTACTCGGTGGCATGATGCTGTCCAAGGACGCCATTGCCGATGTTGTGGAAATCCTTCGAGGCCAGGACTTCTACCGGCCTGCCCATGAAACCATCTACGAGGCCATCATCGATCTCTACGGCCGTGGCGAGCCCGCGGACGCCGTCACCGTCTCGGACGAACTGACCAAGCGTGCCGAGATCAACAGGATCGGCGGCCCGGCGTATCTGCACGAACTGATCCAGACCGTACCCACCGCGGCCAACGCCGGTTACTACGCCGAGATCGTGGCAGAGCGCGCCATCTTGCGGCGCCTCGTCAACGCAGGAACAAAGATCGTCCAGCTGGGCTACGGCTCCGATGGCGAAGTGGAGGATCTGGTCAACCAGGCGCAGGCCGAGGTCTACGCCGTAGCTGAGCGCCGCACAGCCGAGGACTATGTGGTCCTCAAGGACGTCATGGAAGCCACGGTGGACGAGATCGAAGCGTCCGGACACCGCGGCGAAGGCATGACAGGTGTGCCCACCGGTTTCTACGAGCTGGACGAACTCACCCACGGCCTGCACCCGGGTCAAATGATCGTCATCGCCGCCCGGCCCGCAGTCGGCAAGTCAACGTTTGCACTGGACTTCGCCCGGTCGGCAGCGATTAAGAACAACCTGGCTACGGTGATGTTCTCCCTGGAAATGGGCCGCAACGAGATCGCCATGCGCCTCCTCTCAGCCGAAGCCACCATCGGCCTGCAGGACCTCCGCAAGGGCACCATCAAGGACGAGCAATGGTCCAAGATTGCCACCACCATGGGCCGGATGAACGATGCCCCGCTGTTCATCGATGACAGCCCCAACATGTCGCTGATGGAGATCCGCGCCAAGTGCCGCCGCCTCAAGCAGCAGCATGACCTCAAGCTCGTCATCCTCGACTACCTGCAGCTGATGAGCTCGGGCAAGAAAGTGGAGTCCCGCCAGCAGGAGGTTTCCGAGTTCTCCCGCGCGCTGAAACTCCTTGCCAAGGAGCTCCAGGTTCCGGTCATCGCCCTGTCACAGCTGAACCGTGGCTCCGAGCAACGCCAGGACAAGCGGCCCATGGTCTCGGACCTCCGTGAATCCGGCTCCATCGAGCAGGATGCTGACATGGTCATCCTGCTGCACCGTGAAGACGTCTATGACAAGGAGTCACCGCGCGCCGGCGAGGCTGACATCCTGATTGCCAAACACCGTAACGGACCCACCAAGGACATCGTTGTGGCGTTCCAGGGCCACTATTCCCGTTTCGCGAATATGGCGGCCGACGCCGGAGGCGGCGGCTTCTAGGGCTGCCCACCGCGGCGGAACGGGTTTAGCCCTGGGCCAGCAGGTGGTTGGGGAGCCGGTTCCCCGGGGCTGTGCCCCTGATTTCGAGCAGTTCGCGCGCGTGGGCGTGCAGCCGCTTGTCTTCCTCGGAGACCGGCACCCAGCGGGGGATGGGCACTGAGGTGCCTTCGGCGTCGCGCGCCACCATCACGGTGAGGCAGTACGTGGTGAGGTTCAGCTCCTTGGTCTTTGGATCCCCGGAGCGCACGTGGACAGCCACATGCATTCCCTTGGTCCCGGTGTAGACCAGCCGCGCCTCCACCTCCACCACGTGGCCGATCAGCAGCGGGCGGTAGAACCGGACGCCGCCGGAGAACACCGCCACGGTGTCCAGGCCGCTGTAGCGGGAGGCGCAGACGTACGCCGCCTCATCGATCCACTTCATCACGATTCCGCCGTGGACCTTCCCGCCCCAGTTCACGTCCGTGGGGGCTGCCATGAACCGCAGCGTCACACGCTCGGCTGTCCCGGCGTCGGTATATTCCTGCGCGTTCATGGCTTCGACGATCCGTTCCCGGACCCTGATGCGGGCCACAGCGTGATCACGCTGCTCAATCTCTTCCGCGGTCACGGGCTCAAACTGCCTCACGGGGATGGGTTTTCCGTCTTCGCCAACCGCGACGAAGATGACCATGCACTGGCTGCGCATCGTGGCCGGTCCGCCCTTGGGATCGCTGGAGGAGACCACGGTGCGGATATGCATGGAGGAGCGGCCGGTGTACACGATGGTGGCCTCCACCTCCACCATGTCGCCGCTGTTCACCGGGTCCGCGAAGTGGATGTTGCCGACGTAAGCCGTGACGCAGTAGGACTTCGCCCAGCCGACGGCGGCAGCATAGGCCGCCTTGTCCACCCACTCCAACACCGTGCCCGCGTCCACGGAGCCGCTGTGGCCCACGTCCATGGGAGCGGCCAGGAAGCGGAGGGTCACGGAATTAGCGGCGGACTCAGTCATGCTGCGATCTTACTGAGGCGCCGGGGTTACCCGGGCGTCGGGAAGGACACAAAGACGCAACAGGAACTGCCCCGCCCGCTCCGGATTTCTCCGAGCGGACGGGGCAGTTCCTGTGTGAAGTGGCTGCCGGGTCAGCGTGCGCCGGTATAGGTGATGTCCGGCTGTGCGGGCAGCTCCATACCCTCGCCGATGAAGAAGCCGGGGTGCGGCGGCTGGTTGTACGCGATGTTCTCGCGGGCCACCGAGAGGCGGTACACGGGATCGTGCATCAGGGTCCGGAGCCGGACGTCAGTTCCTGCGGTGGTGGTGTAGATCCGCAGTTCGGTGCTGTCCGACGACGGCCACGCGATTTCCTCACGCCAGTCGCCCATGAGATCGGCCTGGAGGGCCGGGGTCCCCTTGGTGCTGTTGTTAGACTTCGCGCCGGTGGCCGTCACGAGCCTGTCACTGGTCTGGGTTTCCCAGTTCCACTTGGCGATGCTTGGGGTTCCCTTGCTGGTGGTGGCATCCCAGTCGTGGTCCACGATCTCGCGGAGCAGATCCCCGTCCCACCAGGCCAGGAAGTTGGCTGCCGGGATGTTGTTGGCGATCAGCTCACCCTTGGCCGAGCGGAGTTCCCCCACCGGGGAGTTCCACGCGGCGTCGCCGCCGATCGCCCAGCCTTCGGCCCCGGCGTGCCGGGGATCGATGTCGCCGGCAGCTGCCCGTCCGGTGTCCTTGGCGGCCGGAATGCTCCAGAGCACCTCGCCGGTCCGGGAGTCACGGAACGTGGCACCCTTGTTGCCGCTGGAACCCATGTCCTCGTGGGCTGCGAACGTTTCCAGTCCCGGCCGGGACGGGTCAAGGTCACTGGTGTGGATCGCGTCGCCGTGGCCCAGGCCGGTGTTGTAGAGCGGCTTGCCGTTGTCATCAATGGTCAGGGAGCCAAAGACGAACTCGTCCTTGCCGTCAGCGTCCACATCGGCCACCGAGAGGTTGTGGTTTCCCTGGCCACGGTACTGGGCGCCTGCGGTATCTGAATCGAAGATCCAGCGCTTGACGATCTTGCCGGCCACGAGGTCGTAGGTCGCCAGGACCGTGCGGGTGTAGTAGCCGCGGCTGAACATCATGGAGGGGTGTTCACCGTCGAGGTAGGCCACGGCACCGAGGAAGCGGTCCACGCGGTTGCCGTAGGCATCGCCCCAGGCTGCCACGTCGCCGCGGGGCGGATCGTAGGCCACGGTGTCCATGATGGTGCCCGTGGCGCCGTGGAAGACCGAGAGGTACTCCGGTCCCGTCAAGACGTAGCCGCTGCTGTTGCGGTAATCCGCAGTGGCGTTTCCGACGACGGTGCCTGCCGCGTCACGGGTGCCGTCCGCCGTCTTCATGGCGATTTCGGCCTTGCCGTCGCTGTCGAAGTCGTAGGCGAGCAGCTGCGTGTAGTGCGCGCCGGCGCGGATGTTCGGGCCCATGTTGATGCGCCAGAGCCTGGTGCCGTCCATCTTGTAGGCGTCCACGTAGACGGTGCCGGTGTAGCCCCCCTGTGAGTTGTCCTTGGAGTTGGAGGGTGACCACAGCTGGATGACTTCGTATGTGCCGTCGCCGTCAACGTCGGCAACGCTGGAGTCGCCGGCCGAATAACTGTAAAGCTGCCCGTCCTTGGTGTAATCGTCCGCAGGCTTGTCCAGCTTGACCGCCAGGTAGTCCTGCGCCTGCGGCGTGAACTCCGCGGTGAGCTGGTCCCCGCCGTTGCCAACAGCCTTGATGACGTATTTGGAGCTTGCAGTTCCGTCGGCATCCAGGAAGGTGGTGGCGTTCCGGATCGGGTCAACGGTGAGCTGGACGCCGTCGCGGATGACATGGAAGCCGATCTGCTCCGGATCCAGGCCCAGCATGCGCCAGCCCACCCGGACGCCGTCGCCCGTCAGGAGCGCCACGGGAGCCCGGTCCAGTTTTTCCATCTGCCGGTTCACAACTGTGACCCTGTCGGTCCCGATCACCGCTGACGGCACGGATTCGCCGCCCTTGTTCACGGTGGTCACGCGGTAGTAGTACCTGATGGTGGTCAGGACCGTGGTGTCCGTGTAGTTCACCTCGCTGGCCCGGCCCACGTACTCAAAGGGGCCGTCAGGGGACGTGGACCGGTAGACCTGGTAGGCCGCAGCACCGGTGACCTTCTGCCATTTGAGGCTGATGCTGGTCTTTTCGATGGCCTTGATGTCCACCTTGGTGGTTGCAACGGGAACGGGTGTGTTCGGATCAACCAGTGCCACGTCCACGGTGTTGGATGCGACCGATTCCAGGCCGGTGTTGTCAACTGCAGTGACGAAGTACTGGTACTTCAGGCCAGCAAAGGCGGAGCTGTCGCGGAAGGATGCGGCAGTCACGTTCTCCGCGATCAGCTGCGGTTCGGCTTCATGGGAGGCCTTGCGGAACACCTTGTAGCTGGCGGCGTCGCCCGCGGCGTCCCATGCGAGGTCAACCACCGGCGGTTCCGCGCCGGCGTCGATGGCCGTGGTGCGCAGGTTGGTGGGTCCCACCAGGAGCGGGGTGACCTCGAGGCCGTTGAGGCGCTGCCCGGAACCACTGATATTCAGGTTGAGCTGGCCATCGGAGACCAGGACCTGGTTGATGATCTTGGTGGCGGAGGACGCCCGGCTGGAAGCGACCTGGCCGTAGGCGGTGCCTTCGGCGGCAACGTCGGTCCGGGTGGAGCCGATCCAGTCGCTGTGATACGTCTTCAGGGCGTAAGTGCCGTTGGGGACGTCCAGCTGGAATTCGAAGCTGGTGCCGCTGAGGACGAAGTCGCGCAGCAGGTTGGTGGTTACGGCGCCGCGGTCGCGGTCGCTGAGGACGCTGATGTCCTTGAACCCGAAGCCGCGTTCCTTGGAGTAGGCCATGGTGCGGTTGACCTCGGTGTAGCCGGCCTCCAACGGCGCTCCCACGGGGCCGAAGTCGAACTTGTACTTGGCCTCCTTGGTGGTCAGGTTCAGGGTATCGCTTGGCTCGGAGAGTCCCTTGCCGTTCAGGGCAGCGACGCGGACGTTGTAGGCCGTGCCCTCGGTCAGCCCCGTGAGGTTGGCGGTGGGGACGGTGGCTGTGGTGGCCAGCTTCCAGGAAGACTCCGGTTCGGACGCCAGTTTGCGGTAGACCTTGTAGATGTCCGCGCCGTCAACCGGCTGCCACTTCAGGAGGGCCCCGGCATTGGAGATACTCCCGGCAACCAGTCCCTGCGGTTTTGCGGGAACGGCCGACGGCGGCGTGACCTCCTTGACGTGGGCGGCCAGCGGATCGCTGAGCTGCTTCACACTGCCTGCGATCAGGCGTGCGATCTGGATGGCGCCGTATTCCTGGAAGTGGGTGTTGTCCACGGTTCCGGTGGGCCGGTTCGCATAAACCCCTGCGTCGACGTGCAGGAACACGGACTTGGTGTCCTCCGGGCCGATGGCGTCGTAGTAGGCGCGGCTCAGGGCGGAAAGATCCACCAGTGCCACGTTCTCCTCCGTGGCCAGTTCCTGCATCTTGGC
Source organism: Pseudarthrobacter sp. DSP2-3-2b1 (assembly GCF_049895945.1). Classification (NCBI taxonomy): domain Bacteria; kingdom Bacillati; phylum Actinomycetota; class Actinomycetes; order Micrococcales; family Micrococcaceae; genus Pseudarthrobacter; species Pseudarthrobacter sp. DSP2-3-2b1. Next base: position 175,995 of record NZ_JAFCTI010000009.1, read on the forward strand.
AACATACTCGGGGAAGCTGACGCGGAATTTGCCGGTGGCTTCGTCGTAGTCGCGCCGTCCCACCGGGGTCACCAGGACGGGGGTGGCGCCGCGTTGCCGGGCACCTTCGACGTACGTCCTGAGGTATTCCTTGTAATCGGCAGGGGAGGCGTAGCGGTCATCCACGCCGAAGGTGGCATCGTTGTGGCCGAACTGCACCATCAGGTAATCGCCGGGGTTGATGACCCGCAGGATCTCATCCAGCCTTCCCTGGCTGATGAAGTTCTTGGAGCTGCGGCCGCCGATGGCGTGGTTCCTGAAGGCCACCTCGTCATCGAAGAAGCGGTCGATCATCTGGCCCCAGCCCGCCTGCGGAACGTAGCCGGCATCGTAGGTCTGGACGGTGGAGTCGCCGGCCAGGTAGACGCCGGGGTCAGTGGTGGCAGCGCGCGGAGCACGGGCCGCAATGACCAGCGAGTTGATCTTGGCAGCCGTCCCGGTGAAGTCCAGGTTCAGCTGCCCGTCCACCAGGGAAATGGGGAACTCCATCTCCAGATACTGGCCCGCGGGCTTGTCCGTGAGCTGGACCTTGGCCATCTTCTCGGCCGTGATGGCGATATTGGTGGCTTCGGTGGCGTCACCGGCGATGAGCTTAACGGTGTAGTCGCCATTGGGCAGATCCACTAGGAAGCTGCTGCCCTGCGCCTGGACGAAGTCGGAGCGGAGCGCGTCACCGGTGCCGCGGTCCACGCCGGAGGTGACGGCTGTGTCTGTAAAGCCAAACTTCCCTTCAGCGGAATAGGGGGTGGCGGCATCCACTCGGGTGTAGCCCGTCTCGGCGTTGCCGGGGCCGAAGTCGAAACGGAAGCCGCTGCCAACGGGCGGCAGGGCCGTCTCCGCGTGGACAGCCGGCAGGCCCGTAAAGGCAAGGGCAGCGGAGGCGACGGCGGCCGTAACGGCTTTGGTGCCGAGGGATAAGCGGGCCCGGCCAGGGCTAGGCGGTGGTTCCGCCATGTTGACCGGACTGTCTTGCGGGGGATGGATCACGAACATCTCCTTTGATGAGCGGTGCGGAAGCCCGGCCTTCGCGGCGGGCTTGTATCGTTTCAATGCGGACGGAAGACTTGTGGTGCCGGTTTTCTGGGGCGCCGGCCTGGAAGGCCCGCGGGTCGGTATGGGCAGGGAACGCCTCGGTTTGTTGCAACAAGAATGGTGATGCGGACCACCCTTGTTATCGTTCACAGGTTTACCAGTGCAACGTTGTAGAGGTCAAGGGTTTCCTGATTGTTTTCTGGGAGGTGCTGATGCCCGTTGTGACTTTTTGAGCGCCAGAGCACGTCATCGCAGGTAAGGCTGAGCGCAGGCAGTAGCCGGTGTCTGTTGGATTAATAATAATGAGTATCATTAGCGTCATGATGAAACCTTCCCTGCAACCCGTTCCCACCATTCGCCGTACCCTCGCGTTTCCGGCCCTGCTCGCCGCCTCGGTGTTTCTGCTCTCAGCTTGCGGCGCTGCTCCCAGCGGGAGTGTCGTGCAGCCGTCGGGGCCCGCCACTGACTCAGCGGGCAGCAGTGCAGCCGGCGAAGGGGGTGGTGCAAGGGAGGCCCGTTCACCCATCCCGCGGCTGGTGCTGACGCATTCCGAAGGGGTGTCCGTACTGGATGCCAAAACCCTGGAAGCTGTTGCTGAGGTGCCGCTTGAGGGCTTCAACAGGTTAAACCAGGCGGGCGACGGCCGGCATGTCCTGATCTCGTCCGGGGATGCCTTCCGCGTGTTCGATTCCGGCGTGTGGACCGAACAGCACGGGGACCATGGCCACTCCTATGTGGGCCAGCCGCTGCTGACGGGCCGCGCCTTTAATGCCAGTGAGGCGGGCCATGTGGTCACCCATGCAAAGAGGACCGCGCTGTTCAGTGACGGGACGGGAAGGGTGGAAATCTTTGACCCCGCCACACTCTCGGATGCGCTCAAGACCGGGTTGCCCGCAACCACCGCCTACACCGCGCCGGAGGCCCACCATGGCGTCGCCGTCACCGTGGAGGGCGGACAGCTGCTCGTCACGCTGGGCAATGAGAAGGGGCGCAGCGGTTTGGCATTGCTAGCCGCCCCGGCCGGGGAAAGCCAGGAGCGTGCGGAACTGCTCCGCAATGAGGAATGCCCCGGAGTGCACGGTGAGGCGGTGGCGGCCAGTGAAACCGTGGTGGTGGGCTGTGAAGACGGCATGCTGGTCTTCCGGGACGGGGCCTTCACCAAGGTCGCGAGCCCCGACGCGTATGGCCGGATGGGTAACCTGGCCGGAAGCCATGCCTCCCCGGTGATCCTCGGCGACTACAAGGTGGACCGGGACGCCGAGCTGGAGCGGCCCACCCGGGTTTCGCTGGTCGATACTGCCACCGGCACGCTGCAGCTCGTGGACCTGGGGACCAGCTATTCCTTCCGCTCACTGGGCCGCGGTCCGGCCGGTGAGGCGCTGGTACTGGGCACGGACGGCGCGCTTCACGTTGTTGATCCGGAAACGGGCGGCATTGCCGCTGCCATTCCAGTGGTCTCTCCCTGGACGGAGCCCGCGGCCTGGCAGGATCCCCGCCCCACGCTGTTCGTTCAGGGATCAACGGCTTACGTGACAGAGCCGGCGGCGTCCAGGATCCACGCAGTTGACCTGATGTCCGGCAGGGTGGTGAAAAGCGGCGAACTGCGGCATGTTCCCAACGAACTCACGGGGGTCACCGGCTGATCCTTGGCGGCGGGATGTTAAAGCGCGACGACGGACACGCACCTGGGTGCCTGTCCGCCGTCGGGCGTTTATGTCAGTTGGGGAGTCCGCTCCCTAGGCGAGGACGGCCAGCCGGGAGTTCCCGCGGCCGAACAGTGCGCGGTCCACGGAGACGCGGCCGGCGCCCGTCAGTGCGAGGGCCAGGGCTGCGGCGGCCAGCAGCAGGACCAGCTCATAGCCGCCCTTGTCTGCGAAGACGCCGGCGGGGGCGTGGACCAGGAAGAGGGCGCCCAGCATGTTCAAGGCCAAGAGCGCTGCGACGATCCGGGTCAGCACGCCCAGAATCAGGGCGATGCCGCCTGCCAGTTCCAGGCCGGCAACCAGGGGAGCGGAGATCTGGGCTGCGGGGACGCCCATCTGGGCGAAGGCTGCCTGCGTGCCGGCGACGGTCCATTCGTTGAACTTCTGCCAGCCATGGGCGGCGAAGAGGAAGCCGAGGATAACGCGCAGGACGGTGATGGCGGTGGTGGTAAGTCGTGACTGGTTCATATAAAGAGTTTCACAAACCATTAGTTGAAGTGTCAAGTAATTTGGCGTGATTGTGTTCCATGTCATGACTCGGGACGTCATGCAAGCCGGACATCCGCCGCACAGGCCGCATTAGGCTGTCCCTGTGTCCCGACAACCCGTTCCCGCCGCCTTGAAGAAGCCGGCCGGCCAGTCCCGGGAGATCCTCAGGCTCGCCGTCCCCGCGTTCGGAGCGCTGATCGCCGAGCCGCTCTTCCTCCTGGCCGACTCCGCCATTGTGGGCCACCTGGGGGTTGCCCAGCTGGCGGGGGTGGGGCTTGCGTCCGCGGTGCTGCACACCGCCATCGGGCTGATGGTTTTCCTGGCCTACTCCACCACTCCGGCGGTGGCCCGGGCGGTGGGCCATGGCCAGCTGGGAAAGGCGCTCGCTGCAGGGCGCGACGGCGTCTGGCTGGCATTGCTGCTGGGCATCGTCCTTGCGATTGCAGGCTTTTGGGCCGCTGAACCGCTGGTAACCCTGATGGGGGCAGAAGGCGATGTACGGTCCTATGCCACTGACTATCTCCGGTGGTCCATGCCCGGCCTGGTGGCAATGCTGCTCATCTTCGCCGGCACCGGTGTGCTCCGCGGACTGCAGGACACCCGGACGCCCCTGGTGGTCGCTACTGCCGGCTTCGCCTTGAATATTGTCCTGAACCTTTGGCTGGTCTATGGCCTGGACTGGTCCGTGGCGGGCTCGGCCGCGGGCACCAGCCTGGCGCAGTGGGCCATGGCTGCGGTCTATCTGATGATGGTCCAGCGCAACGCCGCCCGGCATGGCATCAGCCTTTGGCCGGACTGGCGCGGGATCCGGGCCATGACCCGGGTGGGCTCGTGGCTGATGCTCCGCACGCTGAGCCTGCGCATCGCCATCCTGGCCACAGTGATTGTGGTGACGGGACAGGGCGCCGTCAATCTCGCCGCACACCAGCTGGCCATGACCATATTCTCCTTCCTCGCCTTTGCCCTGGACGCCCTCGCCATCGCCGCGCAGGCGCTGATCGGAAAGGAGCTGGGCGCCTCCCGTCCTCAACAGGCCCGGCTCCTGACGCGGACCATGATCAGGTGGGGTGCAGGATTCGGAGTGGTCACCGGAGTCCTGCTGGCTGCGGCTGCTCCGTGGGTTGGCGCCCTGTTCACCACTGACACCGGAGTCCAGTCCGCGCTGACGTATGCCCTGTGGATCCTGGCCGCCGGCCAGCCCATCGCCGGCTACGTCTTTGTGCTCGACGGGGTGTTGATCGGTGCCGGAGATGCCAAGTACCTGGCCGTGGCGGGGGTGCTCAACCTGGCGGTCTATGCTCCCCTGCTCGCAGCTGTGGCCGTCGCTGGCGTCTCCTCGGCCGCAGGTCTCGCGTGTCTCTGGGCCGCTTTTGCCCTCGGCTACATGAGCGCCCGGGCAGTGACCCTGGGGGTGCGGGCCCGGTCCGACCGCTGGATGGTGCTGGGTTCGCGCTAAGGCGTAGGGCCACTAAACTGGACCGGTGAACCCACCACTGACACCCGCCAACACCGCTGCAGGCACCGCCCAGCAGGCTGACTTGTGGAAGCCGGTAGTGTTGCGTGCTCTTGCCGCCCTGGCCTTCGGAGCTGTGACCATCTTCTGGCCTGCACCGTCCGTGGAAGTCATGGGCTTTGCCGGCGGCTTCTACCTCCTGGCCACGGGTGTGTTGCTCCTCTGGGGACTCCCGAAGACGGGCTTTGCACGCGACGGGGTACCCGGAAAAGTCCTCTCCGCATGCGGGGCTGCATTGACCGGTGCCGGTGCCGCCGCCGTCCTGCTTCACGGGGATGGTGTGTTCGGTACCGTCGCGGCCTTGGGACTCGGAATCGCGGGAGCCACGGAACTGTACCTCGGGCTCATGCACCGCGGGAAGCACGTGCTGGCCCGGGACTGGGTGGCATCAGGAATCATCGGCCTGGGCACCGCGGCTGCCCTGCCCTTTTTCGTCCCTCTGGGCGCCCATGCCCTGCTCGGGGTGGCCGGTGGCGGGGCCATCATTTCGGGTGTTCTGTGGATACTGTCCGGGCTGAGCCTGAGGCACGATTCCCGGCCTGTGCTCCCGAAGCCGTAAACTAGAAGCGAACGGGTTCTACCCTTCGTAGAAATTCCGCATAGCCCACCGGTTACCCGCGGGCCACCGCATACATCAGACCAGCAGCCCTCCGGCGTGGCTGGAGGAGAGGAACTTACCTTGGCAGACCAAAAACCAGGAAAACCGCGTAACCTGCGGACCTCGGTGAAGGGGCCGCTGATGTTCTCCGCGTTCTGGGCCGCCCTCGCTTTTGTGGCCGTTCTGGTCTTCGCCTCCGGTGGCAGTGCCCGGACTCCGCGTTTCGATCTCGCTTTCACCGGCGCCGGAATCGCCTTTATCGTCACCCTGGTGATCGCCGCAATGCTCTCCATGAGCTACAAGGAAAACGCCGAACACCTGGGCAAGGGATCCGGCGTCAACCTGAGTTCAGCCAAGAATCCTTCCCATGGCTTCGGCGGTTCCGGGGCGCCTAACCCGCCGGCTTCACCGGATACTCACGATGATCAGGACCCGCGCCAGGGCCTCTGACCTCGCCTGGCGTGCCGGCACCTTTTTCGAACGCCTCGAGTTCCGCCGACGCAGGGATCTCGGCCATGTGGTGAGCCAGCCTCAGGGCCAGGCAGACGGCGGTGAAAGTCGGGTTCGCCTCTGCGGAGGTACGCAGAACGCTGGTCGACGCGATGAACAGATTGTCGATCCCGTGGACGCGGCAGTCGCCGTCGACCACGCCATCGGACGGGACCGCGCTCATGCGCGTGGTGCCGATGTGGTGGAAGCCGTCGGTGGCCTGCTCCCAGACGGCGGCGGCCCGGGCCTCTGGCGGGTCGAGGTACTCGATCCGGCCTCGACCGGCTGCGCGGAGACGCTCGTCAAGCAGCTCGTGGAAGCGGAGAACCGAGTCGACGTCGCGGTCGGTGTAGCGGAAGTCGATCTCAAGGCTCGGTGTGCCGTCGGGGTTGCGTCCACCGTCGAGGCGCACCCGGCTGTCGGGGTTGGCAACCTGCTCCGAGTGGTACCGGAGGGCGTAGGTCCCGCCTGGGTTGTGCAGCAGGAAGCCGGGCTTCCGGACTTTGGACACGTAGCGCCGGGCCAGGATGTCGGCAGAGTCCATGATCGCGCGGAGCGGCCGCCGCAGGACGTTGAGGATGTGCGGCCAGTAGCGGAGCGACGGCGGGCCAATGTGGCGCAGGCGGATGCCTTCCGCCAGGATGCGGCGTCCGACGGGAGGGACAGCCAGTGCCAGGAACACCGCCGACAGAGTGGCGTTGCGGTGCCGATGATCGTAGAACGGCGGATTGTCGAGGTAGAAGCACGCGTTGAGCAACTCGTGCTCGCGCAGTGACTCCGCCGGGAATGAGAAGCGTCGGCGCACGTAGCTGTTGTGCTCGTCGAGTTGGAAGCTCATGTCGGCGGCGTCGGCAGGGTCGGTGAGCACCACGTTCGCTATGCTTCCTGTGGCGTGGCCCATGTAGTATCGGCCCAGCGGGCCGTCGACACCGCCGAACGCCCCGGGCAGCGTCCGCTGGGCGTCCAGCAGGAGGCGAACCGTCTCCATCCCTCCGGCGGCCAGCACGTACCGATGGGCACGCACGACGGCCACACGGTCATTGGACTGGACGCGCATCCCCTCTACCGTCGTGCCATCGGCGTCGAAGGCCACGCCGAGGACGGGAGCGTCGCACAGGAGGTCAATGAGAGGGTGCGCGGCGACCATCGCGCCGAGGCGCGGGCCAAGCTTGGGCTGGCGTGACCAGCGCTCCAGCTGTGACATCTTCAAGTCGCCCAGCCCCTCCCAGCCGGGCTTGTCGGAGGCGAACCCGCCTGCCCCGCAGTCCAGGTACTCCTGGGCCCCCGCCCGCCAGGGCTCAAGGGCGGAGAATCCGATCGGCCAGTTGGAATCGGGCACGAAGGCGCGCTGCTCGAAATCGACGGCCTCGTAGGTCACGCAGCGGCCGCCCCACATCCAGGAGGCGCCGCCTATCCCGACGCGGGTTGTGTGCAGGTCGGGCGCGTGCCTGGCGGGATCGACGATGGTGTCGTTGCGGCGGCGGCCCGGCGGCTTGTCACGGCGTCCGTCGTTCTCACCACCCGCGTCGAGCAGCAGCACACGGAGGCCGGAGCCGGCCGCCTCCAAGGCGAAAGAGAGCCCGACCGGGCCGGCTCCGACCACGCACACCGCGTAGTCCTGGTCCTCAGCGGGAAGGGTCGCGATCTTCATCGGGACCGCCGCCGTCGAGTAAGCGGCCCGCGAGCCGTTCCCGAAGCTGTGGGCGGCACAGACGCACGCGTCGAAGAGTCGGTCTCCCACTGTTGCGTGCCGACGCCGGCCGCGGCCCTCGACCGAATCCGCGCGGCCGCAGCCATCGCCGCGTAGCAGAACGCGTCGAGTCCAGACGGGAGGCCGCGGATCGTGCCAAGTAACGCCCGCGCACGGCCCTGCGACTTGGCGTTGGTGGTGGCAAGTTCCACATGACCCCGGCGGTGCCTGCTCAGGATCTGAAGGAGAGCGGCCGTCGTACGCGGGGCATGTACACGGGCGGGCACCGTCTCGACGATGGTCTTCTCTTCCTCGGCAAAGAGGCCGTCGAACCAGGAGTCGTCGGCGGTTACATTGGGGAAGGCCGCGAAGCGTGCGTGCCCCGCCTCCGAGACCGCGTACATGCCGGCACCCCAGAGGCGGGTGGTCTGCTCGGGGATGCGGGCCCGTGCGCGATAGTAGGAGCGCACCGGGAACGTCGCCCCACTGGCGTGGACGATGGACGAGGGGCGGGAAGCCAGCGGGGCACCCGGGCGCGAGAGTTCGCGGAAGACGGCCTCAACGGCCGACGCCTCGACCTCTATGTCGGCGTCGAGGTACAGCCGAGGCCAGCGGTCCGTTGCAGCGTCGCCCAGGTTCATGGCAGCTGGCTTTGAACCGACTGGCGTCTCGAGCACCGTCACGCCCGCGTATCGGCCGGCAACCTGGGCCGTCCCGTCGGTGCACCCGTTGCACACCACGATGACGTCGACCCCGGGCGACGAGAGGAGGGGGAGGAGGCCGTCGAGCGTGCGTGCGATTACGCCTTCTTCATTGTGGGCCGGGATGATGACGGCGCCGGCGGGTCCATCGCTCGCTGGGGGGAACGGATCGGTCACGGTGCGGCCTGTCTCTCCGGGCGGGCGGTCGATGGGCAAATGGAAGGTGAATCTCGTGGTCAGCGCAGTAGCCTGCCCACCCCAGTGTCGTTCCCGTCCCGTCAGGTAGTCCCGAGTACCGGGTACTCGAAAAGCCGCAGAGCCCTCACGTGCACTGATGCCCGGTACTCAACAGAGCCCGACCGGAATACTATGGAAGCGCCGTTTGGCGCGCCCGGTAGGCGGCCACATGCGCGCGGTTGGCGCAGTTCCCGGTATCGCAATACCGCTTGGACCGGTTGCGGCTGAGATCGAGCACCACGGCGTTGCAGTCAGCTGCCGCGCAAACCAGCATCCGGTCCATCTCCTTGCCGCGGATGACATCCGCCAGGGCCATGGCAGCCTCCGTCCCCATCCGCTCGGCCAGGGGTGCTTCCCTGGTGGTGGCGTGCAGATGCCAGTCCCACCCGTCATGCTTGATCAGCTGGGGAAGGGCGTTGGCCTCCCGCAACAGGCTGTTGACCGCAGCCACTGCGTTGTCCTCGTCAGCGGTCCACAGTTCCGTCAAGCGGGCCCGGAGTTCCCGGACACTGGCTACCTCTGCTTCGTCTCCCGTGCGGGACCCGCTGAATCCTTCAGTCTCGAGGAACGCGTCCAGATCGGCCACGGTGACCAACATTTCCCTTCCATTGGCGGCGGTGTTGATCAGATTTACCACGGTGCGCAGGGCGATCTCAGTGTCAGGGGCAAAGACCATCTTGACTCCTTACTTGGATCGAGCGTAATGTCAGGACCATAACCCAACTTTACTCCTGACAGGAGATCCCGGTGCCTGCCGCCCGCAATCCCGTAGCCGTTCGCTCGATCCTTGGCTCCGGCCTGGGCATCGCGCTGTTCTCTTCGGCAGTCTTCGGACTCTCCGGGTCCTTCGCCAAAGCCCTCCTGGAAACAGGCTGGTCACCGGGCGCTGCCGTCACCGCCCGCCTGACCGGGGCTGCGCTGATCCTCGCTGTTCCTGCTGTCCTGGCATTGCGCGGCCGCTGGCATCAGCTGCGGGACAACTGGGTCACCATTGGCCTGTTTGGGCTGATCGGCGTGGCAGCGTGCCAGTTGTTCTACTTCAACGCCGTGGCCCGGCTCTCCGTCGGTGTGGCCCTGTTGCTCGAATATCTGGCCCCCGTCCTCATCGTGTTGTGGCTCTGGGGTGCGAGCAGGAAAAGGCCGCGGGCATCCACGTTCGCCGGAACACTCCTGTCCCTGGCCGGCCTGGTTCTGGTGCTGGACTTCACCGGAGCGGTCAAAATCGACCTTATCGGCGTCCTCTGGGGCATGGCCGCGGCGGTCTGCCTGGCCATCTATTTTTTCATCACGGCCAAGGAGAACGAGTCGTTGCCGCCCATCGTGCTCGCATCCGTGGGGCTGATGGTGGGTGCGGCCGTGATGTGGCTGACCGCGGCCACGGGCCTGCTTCCCATGGCGTTCAGCACCGCGGATACGAAGCTTGGGCCCTGGGTCACGCCCTGGTGGGTTTCCCTGGCCGGCCTGATAGTCCTCGCCACGGTCCTGGCCTACGTGTCCGGCATCATGGCAGCCCGCGCCCTCGGGTCCAAGGTGGCCTCCTTCGTGTCCCTGACAGAGGTGCTGTTCGCCGTCATCTGGGCATGGCTGCTGCTGGGTGAGCTCCCCGGTGCCATCCAACTGCTGGGCGGTGTGCTCATTGTGGGCGGCGTTATCCTGGTCCGGCTCGATGAGCTGCGTGGGGACGGCGGAACGGGCGCTGCAGGGAAGGCTGCCGCGCTGGACCATGCGAACGACGTCGAACCCGTCCCGTAGTGCCGGCACTTCCGGTAAGCGGGCCTTCACCGCCGGGGCTGCCTTCGCTCGACGAGGGTAGAGGCCCGCTAAACGCCGGAGGGCCCGGACACTGTGTTGTGTCCGGGCCCTCGCGGTGAATGCTTGGTGCTGCTGGCTAGCGTGAAGCCTGGTCCTGCTCGTTGGCGTTCCTGGTGGCCTTCGTGCCGGCGTCCTTCAGGGCCTGGATGACCTGGTTCAGGGCGCTGGTGTGGGTGCCCTGCCATTCGCTGC
>NZ_JAFCTI010000010.1:0-110986 GCF_049895945.1 Pseudarthrobacter sp. DSP2-3-2b1
CCTGCGACGCCGGCGCCGGCGAGCATGCCGCCGCCCTTGCCGGCCTTGGAAGCGGACTGCTTCAGTTCGGCCTTGGCGAGTTCCACTTCCTGGCGCATCAGCGTGGACAGATCGCGGGTCACCTCACCGAGCAGGTCACCAAGGGAGGTGTTATCCGCCTTCTCATGCGCCGCCGATGGCGGCGTTTCAGGTATTTGACTGCTCATCATGGCCTGCCGGTCTGGCCGTCCGTGGAGCGGTCCCGGGTCAGCGGATCGTTGGCCATGGGGTCATCAGCCAGCTGCCGCTCGCCCAAGGGGTCATCGGCGAGGCGGTTGCCGGACCACGGCTCTTCCACGAGCTGCGGGCTGTCCAGGGCGCTGGCGGGACGCGCGGCGTCGCCATATGCGCTTCCGGGCGTGCCGCCGTCGTATCCTGCCGTGGTGGTGGCCGGGCCGGGGAGCTGAACCGGCGGTGTAGGAATGGTCCCGCCGCCCGCCTGCGCGTAGCCGTCCGCAGTGGTGCCGTACGTGCCGGGGCCGGGGCCGGTGCCATAGCTTGAGGCGGCCCTGTTCGTGGTGGTTTCGGGTGCCCCGGCGCTCAAGCTGCGGGTCAACCGCCCCGCAAGAATGCCCGCGCCGGCCGCCAGGAGGAGGAAGGTTCCGGGACGCTGCCGGGCGAAGCTTTTGACTTCGTCGAGCAATGAACCGGGGTCGCGGACGTCAAGCCAGGAGGCCACGGCCTGGGAACGTTCGGCAGCCTGGCGGACCAGGTCTGAGGCGACGCCGGGCTGGTCGGAGGCCTGTGCCATGGCGTGCAGTTCGTCGGAGACTGACCGGAGGCCGCTGGCAACCTTCTGCTGCTGCGCCCCGGCCTGGTAGGTGAGATCGCTGCGGGCCTGGTAGAGCAGGTCCTTCGCATTCGCCTTGGCCTCTGACGCTACGTTGGCCGCTTCGGTCTTTGCCGTTTGAGCAACGCTCTGTGCCGATTCGGCTGCAGTCCGCGCGACGTCTCCGGCCTCCTCTTTAACAGCATCCTTCCGGGACGTCCCTGAGGAGCTGCCCGGCACCGGAGTTTGTTGCGGTGAGGCTGATGCTGCCGAGGGGAACGTGGTGGCTCTGCGCTCACCTGTGGTCCCTGTTGTGGCCGGGGGAGCCGTGTAATCCGAATCCTCAGGCCATTGGTTCTCTGTCATCTTCGCTCTCTCTTTCCAAAGAAGGCCGGTTGTTGATCAAGAACCAGCAATACTGGCCGTAAAATAGTAAGCATGATTACTAACAGAACGTAAGTACCCTTACTGATAGATTTTCAAACGGGCCGTAACCGCCTGCCGTCTTGGCATCGCAGGACACGGTCACAACGGAGTGGAAAGAGGTGGGTAGCTTTGGACGTTGCACCCTGGGTTTGGATAGTTATTGCGATTGTGGTGGTGGCGCTTATCGTGTTGCTGCTGGTTACCGGACGCCGCCGGCGGGCCTTGCAGGAGAAGCGGGACGAATCGCACCGCGAAAAGGCCGCAGAAATCCGCCAGAAGGCCGAGAACATCGAACTCGACGCCCGTGAAAATGAAGCCCGGGCCACAAGGGCCCGCGCCGATGCTGAGCAGGCCCAGGTCCAAGCGGCACGGCTGAAGCAGGATGCTGACCAGAAAGCTGCCGAGGCACGGTCACTCCGTGAGAACGTGGCCGAGCACACGCGCAAGGCTGACGAGATTGATCCGGACGTGCACTCGGACCGCGGTGGCAGGGCCAGTGAACGGCGGGCCGCCGCCCAGCAGCCGGACGCCGCGGATCGTGACCGAACCGCCGCCAGCGGGAATGAGAATATTCGTGATGATCGTTCAGGCCGTGCTGAAGCTGCCGACGCCGACCGCTCGGAAAGGGCGCCCCGGCGCCACTCGGACGCCGCGGCAGGTCCTGCGGACACTGTTGCCGATGGGCAGGACCGCGAGTCGGGCCGCCCGCGGATGACTGACGAACAGCGGGCACAGATGACCGACGCAGACCGGCGCCGGGCCGAAGCCGAACGGGCTGCCAGGGACAAGCCGGCGTCGGGCATCTAGCCCAAACCGGACGCGCGGCCCGAACTGAGGCAACGCGGTCACAGAAGCAACGCGGGGTCACTTTCCGCCCGATAAAGGCGGCGATTTATCGGGCGGAAAGTGGCCCCGCGTGGTTCGTGTTTGCGGCTGCCTGGACCGCCGCTTCCCGGGAAGGCATTGTTTTATAAGCAAGCTTATGATTTCCTACTGCTAAGTCTTGCCACAGGCTTTCGGATCCAGTCCCGAGGGAGCCACCGACAATGCCAGAGTTCCTTTCTGCGTTCGCCGGCGAAGCTGCACCAGTCCGGTCCGCGCCGTCTGAGGTGCCGCTGGAGGCGTCCCCGCAAGCGTCCCCGCAAGCGTCCCCGCAAGCGTCCCTGGAAGCGCCGCCGGAAGTGCCGCTGGAGGCACTGCCAATGACGCCGGCGCACGGCCGCGGCCGCCTTCGGGAAGCGTTTGAAAACGAACTGGTCCTCGACTATCTGGACCTTGCTGAAGCACTTGCCGCCCGTTTCGAAGCCCGCGGCCGGGAGCGCGCAGATCTGAACCAGGTGGCCTACCTGGGCCTGGTTAAGGCTGCGCGGGGCTTCGATCAGGCAAAGGGAGATAGTTTTCCTGCCTATGCCGCGCCCACCATCACTGGAGAGCTGAAAAGGTACCTGCGGGACCGGAGTTGGATGGTGCGCCCGCCCCGGCACATCCAGGACCTCCGTTCACAGCTGTTTCGCGCCGAGCCCGAGCTGGCCCAGGCCCTCGGAAGAAATCCGAACATCTCCGAACTCGCAGGTCATCTCGGCGTTGACTGCGCCGAGGTCCAGGAAGCCATCAGCGCCTCCAACAGCCTCCACCCGGACTCGCTCGACGCCGTGGATCCGCACAGCGATGCGCCGCCGATCGCGGAGGTCCTCGCTTGCCCGGATGTACCGTTCGAACGTCTGGAGGATCTCACCTGCCTTCGCGAGGCGATGCAGGAACTTGATGCCGCCGACCGCGAACTGCTCTACCGCCGGTACTTCTGCGAAGAGACGCAGGTGGAGCTGGGCAGGCGGCTGGGAATGACCCAGATGCAGGTTTCCCGGCGACTGGCCAAGGTACTCGTAGACCTGCAGCACAAGCTGGCTGACAGCTCTCAGTGTCCTGACTCGAGCTCCGACGCGGCTCTGAGCACATCCTCGACAGAAACGCCGAGCAGGGCGGGGTCCGGGGTGTCTGCAAAGGGATCGCCGCGGCGAAGCCGGTCCCGTGTCAGCACCCGGTGAGGCCCGGGAGGCGGACCCCAGCGCTCCGGGCCTACAGGCCCGAACAAGATGACCGACGGCCGCGCATACGCGGAGGCCAAATGTGCTGCTCCGGTATCTGCCGAAATCACCAGCCGCGAGCCGGCAATGCAGGCGGCAAAGGTCTGCAGGTCCAGCCGGCCTGCCAGAACGGCGGAGCCGGGAACCCCGGCCAGCGCGCAGATTTCAGCGGCCCGGGGACGCTCGCCGGCGCTTCCCGTGAACACCACCTGATGGCCGGTGTCAGACAGCCGCCTGGCCACTTCTGCGAAGCGCTCCGCGGGCCACAGCCTGCTCGGAAAGGCGGCACCCACATGAACCACGGTGGCGTCCGGAAAAGGTGCAGCGGAAGAGGGGCGGCGCAGTGCACAGTCCAGGGGGTCGGCGTCGACTCCGTACCACTGCAACAGGCGCGTCCAGCGCGCCCGCTCGTGCAATTCCTCCACCCACGGGGGCCCAGCCACGCTGCCGCCCATCGGGCCGCCATGAGCCATAAGAAGCCTTGGGCCGGCGGCGCTCAGCAGCTCAGTACTTTGGGGGCCTTTGCCGTGCAGGTTGACGGCGATATCCACGGCTCCCACGCCGTCGGGCAGTGCCGAGAGGCCACCGGTAAGCCCGGACTGGGGCAGCAGCTCGTAGCCGCCCACCAGGTCCAGCGCCGGGGCCAGCCACTGCGGTCCGGCATAAAGCAGCCGGTGGCGCGGGTAGGCGCGGCGGAGGGCGTGGAGAGCGGGAACTGCCACGAGAAGATCGCCGAGGCCGAGGGCCCGGAGCACCAGCAGGACGGGGCGGTCACCCGGATGTTCATCCTGCATGTGGTCCATCGCCCTGCCTTCCGCACTGCCGTGTCAGTGGATTCTATTCCGGGGAATTGCTCCGCGCGCTGTTTAGGAGTTGCAAAGCGAGGGAACTACGTCCGTATGGGAAGCTCCGAAACTCCTCAGCTCAAGGCTGTGCTCTTCGACCGCGATGGAACGTTGGTGGTCGATGTGCCTTACAACGGCGACCCCTCGCTGGTCCGGGCAATGCCTGGCGCCAAGGCAGTACTGGATTTTCTCCGTGCCGGCGGCTACGCCGTGGGCGTCATCACCAACCAGTCAGGCGTAGCCCGGGGGATTCTCACTGCTGAGGACGTGGTCAGTGTCAACGCACGGGTGGAGGAACTCCTGGGACCCTTTGACGTGTGGGAGGTGTGCCTGCACTCGGCGGAGGATGGCTGCCCTTGCCGGAAACCGGCGCCGGGGATGGTGCAGAGCGCGTGCAGTCGCTTGGGAATCCTGGCCTCGGAGGCTGCGCTCGTCGGCGATATCGGCAGTGACGTCCAGGCCGCAGCGGCCGCCGGTGCACGCGGAATCCTGGTGCCTACGCCGGTTACCCGGACCGAGGAGGTTGACGAAGCAAAGCTCGTTGCCCGCGACCTCACCCACGCCATTGACCTGTTGCTGGAGCAGGCATCATGACACCTGTCCTGGTGGCGCGGCTCGATAGCCTTGGTGACGTCCTGCTGGCCGGGCCGGCGGTGCGGGCGGTGGCCAACGGCCGCAAGCAGGACGGAAGCCGGCCCAACCATGTGGTGATGCTGTGCGGACGCCAGGGCGAGGCCGCCGCGTCGATGCTTCCCGGCGTCGCGGAGGTCTACAGCTGGGACAGTCCGTGGATCATGAACCCGGCACCAAAGATGACCGGGCCGCACGCTGACCGGCTGATTGAGTATGTGCGGAACTCCCGGATCACCGAGGCCGTTATCCTGACCTCCTTCCACCAGTCCCCGCTGCCGCTGGCGCTGCTCCTGCGGCTGGCGGGCGTGGAACGGATCAGTGGCGTCTCCACCGATTACGCCGGCTCCCTGCTGGATGTCCGGCTAAGGCCAGGCGAGGACTTTCCGGAGGACCAGCCGGAAGCCGAACGGGCACTGGGTATCGCCAGGGCGGCCGGCTTCCCGCTGCCCCTGGGCGACGACGGCAAACTCAAGGTAAAGCCGGGGCCTCCCGTGAACGATCTGGTGGGTGAGGAACCCTACGTGGTGGTCCACCCCGGAGCCGCGGTCCCGGCCAGGGCGTGGCCACCCCTGCACCATGCCGCCGCCGTCGAACTCCTTGCCGGCGCCGGGTACCGGGTTGTGGTGACCGGCGGCCCGGACGAAACGTCGCTGACGGCCACGGTGGCAGGACCGTCGGCCCTTGACCTGGGCGGGCGCACGGACCTGCGGACCCTGGCCGGAGTGCTCGCCGGAGCTGACGCCGTGGTGGCCGGGAACACCGGGCCAGCCCACCTGGCCGCCGCCGTAGGAACGCCGGTGGCGTGCCTGTTCTCCCCGGTGGTGCCTGCCGTGCGCTGGGCCCCGTACGGCGTCCCCCTTGAGCTCCTTGGCGACCAGGACGCGCCCTGCCGGCTCACCCGGGCAAGGATCTGTCCGGTACCGGGCCACCCGTGCCTGGATTCGGTATCGCCGGAAGATGTGATGCACGCCGTCGAGCGCCTGATCGGGGGCGTCTCCTCGTTCAGCACCCACCTCAGTACGCGCAGGAAGGACCGCAGCCGATGAGAATCCTCCTCTGGCATGTCCACGGGTCATGGACGGACGCCTTCGTCCGGGGCGGTCATGAGTACCTGTTGCCGGTGCTCCCCGAAGGCGGACCGTGGGGGCTCGGCCGCGCCGGAAGGCCGTGGCCGGACTCAGTGCACCAGGTACCGCTGGCGGAGATCGACGCCGGCAGCATTGACGCCGTCGTCCTTCAGCGGCCGGAGGAAATCGAGGCCGTCCAGCTGGCATTGGGGCGGCGTCCCGGCGTCGATCTCCCGGCCGTGTACCTGGAGCACAACACTCCGAAGGGCAACTTTCCCTATACCCGGCACCCGCTGGCCGATCAGGACAGCATTCCGGTGGTGCACGTGACCCATTTCAACAAGCTCGCGTGGGACAACGGTTCGGCACCGGCGCTGGTGATCGAGCACGGCATCCCGGACCCGGGACCGCTCTACACCGGCGAACTGCCCGAGCTCGCCGTGGTGGTCAATGAACCGGTTCGGCGCGGGCGCGTCACCGGAACGGACCTGTTGCCGGCTTTCGCCGCCGTGGCGCCGGTGCACGTGTTCGGGATGAAGACCGAGGGCCTGCTCGCCGCGTCAGGGTTCGAGGGTGCCCGGCTGCATGTCCGGGGGGACCTGAAACCGCGCAAACTGCACCGCGAGCTGGCCCGCTGCCGGGTCTACGTCCACCCCATGCGGTGGACATCGCTGGGACTTTCCCTCCTGGAAGCAATGCATCTCGGCATGCCGGTTGTTGCCCTGGCAACCACTGAAGCACCCCGGGCGGTGCCGCCCGAGGCGGGAGCGGTCTCCGCCGACGTCGGCGAATTGCTCCGGAGCGCTGCCCGCCTTATCGCCAATCCGGAGGAAGCCCGACGCCGGGGCGCGGCGGCCCGGGAGGCGGCCCTCGACCGGTACAGCCTGGCCCGTTTCCTGGCCGACTGGGACACCGTCCTTGCAGACCTGCGGCCCCGGTCCGGGTACTCCCGCAACCACGAGCACTACCCCGAGGCAGAAAAGCAGGCACTCCGATAACCAACGGCTGGAAGAGCAGATCCTTGTTCCGGTGCGAGAGAGGAAGACCCCATGAAGATCTCCATGGTTTCAGAACACGCCAGCCCGCTGGCCGCACTGGGCGGCGTGGACGCGGGCGGCCAGAACGTGCATGTGGCTGCCCTGTCGGAGGCCCTCGCCAGGCGCGGACACACGGTCACCGTCTACACCAGGAAGGACTCGCCGGATCTCCCGCCGCGCGTCAAGGCAGGGCCGCGGCTCGAAGTGGTCCACGTGGAGGCCGGCCCCGTGGGGCATGTGCCCAAGGACGAGCTGCTCCCCTATATGGGGGAACTGGCCGACGGCCTGGCCAACGACTGGGGCCAGCGGCCGCCGGATGTGGTGCATGGCCACTTCTGGATGTCCGGCCTGGCAGCGCTTGACGCTGCGAGGCGCGAAGAGTCGGGCTACCGGATCCCCGTGGTCCAGACGTTCCACGCGCTCGGTACGGTCAAGCGAAGGAACCAGGGAGTCGAGGACACCAGCCCCCTGGAACGGCACTGGCTGGAGCCGCGGGTTGGACGCGCAGCGGACCGGATCATCGCGACCTGCCCGGACGAAGTGTTCGAGCTCAAGGCCATGGACATTGACACCGGCAAGGTATCGATCGCGCCCTGCGGGGTGGATCTGGGCCTCTTCTCCGCCCACGGCCCCGCAGAATCCCGCCCCCGCCGGCACCGCATCCTCTCCGTGGGCAGGCTCGTCCCGCGCAAGGGGGTTGACCTGGTGATCCGCGCACTGCCGCTCCTGGCCGCCGAAGGGTATAACGACGTCGAACTCCTCATAGTGGGCGGCGGCGCCGACCCCGGGGTCCTTGAATCAGATCCGGAAGTGCGCAGGCTTTTGACGCTCGCCAGTGAATTGGGCGTCGCGGACCGGGTGACGCTACGGGGGCAGGTACCCCGCGGGGACATGGCGGCGACCTTCCGGAGCGCAGACGCCGTGGTCTGCACACCCTGGTATGAGCCGTTCGGCATTGTCCCCCTGGAGGCAATGGCCTGCGGCGTCCCCGTGGTGGCGGCCGCGGTCGGAGGACTCCGCGACACCGTAGTGGACCACCGGACAGGGCTCCACGTCCCGCCCCGGGATCCGGAGGCGATCGCCTCCGCGCTGGCCCTTTTGCTGGGTGACCCGGCACTGCGGGCGGGGCTTGGCAGCGCGGGACAACAGCGTGCGCGCTCGCGGTATTCGTGGGACCGCGTGGCCGCTGAAACGGAAAAGGCCTACCAGCTGGCAGTCGCAGGAATGCCTGCCGGCACGGTCCGGATGGAAGGAGCCGCGCTGTGACCGCCGAATTCTCCCTACGCGAGGACGACCTCGAGGCCCTGGACGCCGAGGTGCGCTTCCCGGAAACCCTGCCCGGGCTCGATGCCCTGGACACCTTGGACGGCGCGGCCGCCGAGGCCGTGCAGCTCCACCTGGACAATGTCCTGCCGGCCCTGGATTCGTTGCGTGCCCAGTCTGGCAGGCTGGCCGGGTGGGGTGTTGAACTGGCCAACCGGCTGCTCAGGGGCCAGCGGCTGTTGGCTGCGGGCAACGGCGGCTCAGCAGCCGAGGCCCAGCACCTGACTGCGGAACTGGTGGGCAGGTTCGACGGCGAGCGCGCTCCGTTTTCCGCGATCTCGCTGCATGCGGAAAGCTCTGCGGTGACGGCCATCGCCAACGACTACGGGTTTGAGGAACTGTTCGCCCGGCAGGTCCGTGCCCACGGCCGGTCCGGGGATGTGCTGGTCCTGCTGTCAACGAGCGGTCAAAGCCCCAACCTGCTGCGTGCCGCGGAAACGGCCGCGAAGCTGAACATCACTACCTGGGCGCTCACCGGGCCGGGTCCCAACCCGCTGGCCACCGCGTGTGACGAAGCGGTGGTGATCGATGCCCTCAACGCCAACGCGCAGGAAGGCCACCTGATCGCTTTGCACGCCATCTGCCGGGCGTTCGATCTGGAGGTCGGGCGGCGCGGCTCCGCATACTGGACCCCGGAGTTGGGCGGCCAGTCATGAGAATCGTGGTGGTGGGGGATGTGATCCTGGACGTTGACCTGACCGGGACGGCAACGCGGCTCAGCCCGGACGCCCCTGTACCCGTGGTGGATGTCGCCAATATCCGGCGCCGGGCGGGTGGTGCAGGACTTGTGGCCAGGATGTTGGTGCAGGACGGCTGGCCCGTCACCCTGGTGACGGTACTGGCGGACGACGACGCCGGGCGGCAGCTGGAGGCGGCGCTCGCCGGGGTGCGGCTGGTGGCTGGTCCCAGCGCCTCCCCGACGCCCGTCAAGACCCGCGTTCGGGCGGGAACGCACCCCGTTGTCCGCTTCGACCAGGGCTGCGGCGGGGTGCCCGTCCCGGAGGTGACCCCCGCGATGCTGCGGGCTGTTGAAAAGGCCGGCGCCGTGATTGTGGCGGACTACGGCCGGGGCCTGGCAGCCAACCCCCGGCTGAGGGAACTGCTTGCCGGGCTGGCCGACGACGTCCCGGTGGTGTGGGATCCGCATCCCTCCGGCGCCCTGCCGGTAGCCGGGGTTTCGGTGGTCACACCCAACCTGGCCGAAGCACACCAGGCCGCCGGTTCCAGGGCCTCTGGGCTGTTCGGCTCGGCCGCGGACGGTGCGGCCGAAGTGGCAGGCATACTGCTCGATGAATGGCGCAGCCGCGCTGTCCTGGTGACCACAGGGGAGCGTGGGGCGCTCCTGCTGCGGGACCGGGACCGTACTCCCCGTCCGGTCCCGGCGCCCCGGGTTGAGGCCGGCGATCCCTGCGGTGCCGGGGACAGGCTGGCGGCGAGCCTGGCTGTCCACCTCCTCGGTGGCCGGGACCTTGAGGACGCCTCCGTCCTGGCCGTTCACGAGGCGGCGGATTTCCTGGCAGCCGGCGGGGTGGGTTCACTGCCGGATCCGCCGGCCCACGGGAGGCCACGGCACCGGACGGCCGAACCGCTGCTGCTGGCCCGCCGGGTGCGGGAAAACGGCGGCACGGTGGTGGCCACAGGCGGCTGTTTCGACCTGCTGCACGCCGGGCACGTCAGATCCCTCACTGCAGCGCGGGAGCTGGGGGACTGCCTGATTGTCTGCCTGAACTCCGATGATTCGGTGCGCCGGCTCAAGGGGGACCAGCGCCCCATCATGAACCAGCAGGACAGGGCTGAACTGCTTGCGGCACTCGAGTGCGTGGACGCGGTCCTCATCTTTGAGGAAGACACCCCGGAAGCAGCTCTGGACCGCCTCCGGCCCGATATCTGGGTCAAGGGCGGCGACTACAAGGGTGCCCGGCTGCCAGAAGCGGAGCTGGTGGAGAGCTGGGGCGGCCGCTGCGTTACCGTCCCCTACCAGCCGGCCCGCTCCACCACGGTCCTCGCCGATGCCCTCGCCAAAGTCAGCTAGGCCGCCAGAACCTTCCCGTAAACCCTTCCCTCCATTGAAAGGAACCCCGTGACCACCGAGCTATCAGTGAGCACTGAGCCATCGCAGAAATCCGAATCGTCCGGGCCCGGGCCCGGGCGTGTCCTCGTGACCGGCGGGGCTTCCGGGCTTGGGGCCGCCGTCGTCGAAGCCGTTCTCAAGGCGGGCGGGACGCCCGTGGTCCTGGACCGGGACATCAGCAGCGTCTCCGGCGTCAAGGCCTTTGAGGTCGATGTTGCGGACCGCGTTGCCGTGGAACTGACCGTCCGGGAGGCCGCGGAGTCGCTGGGTGGGCTCGATGCCGTGGTCACGGCAGCCGGAATTGACCGGTGCGGCAAACTGGCGGACGTTGCCGCCGGGGAGTGGGAGAAGGTGATCGGCGTGAACCTGTTCGGCACCGTCTCGGTGGTCCGCGCAGCGTTGCCGTACCTGGTGGCCTCCCACGGCAGGGTGGTCACCGTCGCGTCCACGTTGGGCAAGCGGGCAGTGGCTGATGCGACAGCCTACTGTGCCTCCAAGTTCGGCGTGGTGGGCTTCAGCCACGCTTTGGCGGCCGAGACCGGCGGGGAGATCGGCGTGACTACCATGATCCCCGGCGGCATGAAGACCCGCTTCTTTGACGACAGGACCGAGCAGTACAAGCCGCAGGACGATCTCCGGCTCAACGACCCCGGGAACGTGGCCCAGGCCATCCTGTTTGTGCTGTCCCAGCCAGCGGGCTGCGAGGTTCGCGAGATGCTGATCTGCCATGAGGAGGAGGGCTCCTGGCCGTGACCCGCTACTGTGCCAGCAGGCTCCGCACATCCGAAGTGACCGCGTCTGACCCGATTCCCGCCATCAGGGAATCGTTGTGCGGGCAGCGCGGCGCGGTCCAGCCCACCTGCGTAACGTCGGCGCCGCACGCCGGACAACGCGTCACCCAGGACAGGTGGATCCGGTGCCTGCCCCGCCCGAGTGGGCCTGAGGTAAGGGCGTTTCCGGCCCAGTAGATTCCTACGGTTGGTGTCCCCAGTGCCTGCGCCAGGTGACGCGGACCGCTGTCGTTGGCGAGAACCACGTCTGCCCTGGCCAGCAGCGCTGCCAGTTCGCCCAGTTCCAGCCGGCCGGCCACGTTGATGACAGGCCCCTCGCCGTTCCTTACGTCGTTCCCGGTGGAACGCCCGACGGCGGCACTCACCACGGCGTCCGCCAGCCCCTTTTCGCCGGTGTCACCGATCACCATGACCGTACCGCCGTCGTCGGCCACTGCCCGGGCGACCGCCCCGAAAGCTTCGGCCGGCCATCGGCGGCGCGGGTCACTGGCACCGGGATGGATGACCAGCAGGGGCGCGTCCCCGTGCGGCAGTACCGTGTCCAGCGTGGCGGGCAACTGCGCCACGAACTCCGCCCGCGGGTTCAGCCTGGCTTCCAGCAGCACCGGCTCCGCGCCGGCCAGGCCGGCCACCTCCAGGGCGCGCGACGGTTCGTGCTGGTAGTAGGTGTAGGGAAGTGTCCGTTCCAGCGGCACCGCATCCGGGGTGGCGGACCCCACGGTATGCCGGGCCCCAAGCTGCAGCAGAAACGGGTTGGAAAAGCGGCCGCCACCGTGGAGCTGCACAGCCAGGTCGAAGTGCCGTTCCCGCGCAGTGTTGAAGAAACGTTCGGCGGCGGCGGGATCTTCCTTGCCCGGCCGCACTCCTTCGGCGAACGGCAGGACCATGACGTCGTCCAGCGGAGTGCAGGTGCCGGACACCAGGGCGTCCTGCAGGGGCGTCCCCAGCAACGTCACCGTGGAGCCCGGGTAGGCGGCCTTCAACGCGGAGACGGCTGGAAGGGCAAACATCAGGTCGCCCAGTCCTCCGCCGCGCAACAAGGCGATCCGGGTGATGTCCGGAAACTTGTCCAGCACCGGGCCGACGCCCGGCGTCTCCGCGGTTCCGTTCCCAAAATCCTCCATGCTCCTGCTCCTTCCTTGGGCCTGCTGCCACCCTACGGACGGACGGACCGCCTGGCTACCGCCGTGTAAAGGGCCAATCCCGGGGTACGGGACAGCAAGGAGAAACGCCTAGGGGAGGAATTCCATGGATACGAAAGCCATGCCGATTGCCGCTCAGACAGAATCCAACCACGCCGGGATCGTCATCAAGGATCCGCGGACCGGTGATTTCCTGTGGTCCGTCCCCGAGCCCGAACCGGCGGAGGTGGCCCATGCCGTGAAGGTCGCGCGGAAGGCGGCCGGCGGATGGGCGGCTGTCCCAACCGCCGAACGTGGTTCCCGGCTCCACGCCGCAGCCCGGGCCTTGGACGCTGCCAAAGCCGTCCTGGCAGGCTTGAACGCCAGCGAGACCGGGCGCCCGGAAAGCGAAGCCCTCGCGGGGATCGACGCCGGCGTGTCCACCTTGATCCAATACGCCGAAGTGGGCCCGGTGCACCGGGGGCGCAGCCTCAACGGCAACAGGTTCGCCTCCGACTACACCCTCGCCGAGCCCCGCGGAGTAGCCGTCCTCCTGACGCCCTGGAACGACCCCGTGGCAGTTGCGTGCGGGCTGATCGGCGCGGCGCTCGTTACCGGCAATACGGTAATCCACAAGCCCAGCGAACGGTGCCCGCGGCTTGGCGAGGCGCTGGGTGAGGTGCTGGCGCCCGCGTTCCCGCCCGGCGTGCTGAACACCCTTTCCGGCGGGGCAGGCGTGGGGAAGCTCCTTACCCAGGCAGGGGTGGACGTCATTGCCCACGTCGGGTCCAGCGCAGCCGGGGCGCGCATCGCCGAAGCCGGCCTGCGCAGTGGCGCGCACGTGATCCGCGAAAACGGGGGCAACGACCCGTTGCTGGTGGACCGGGACGTGGACCCCCTCTGGGCGGCGGAGCAGGCGGCCATTGGAGCGTTCAGCAACAGCGGCCAGATCTGCACCTCTGTGGAGCGGATCTACGTCCATGCGGATATTGCCCGGCCATTCTGTGTTGCTCTCGAAGCCGAGGCCGCGCTCCGCAACAGCAAAGGCAGTGTGGCCCCGCTGGTGGACACCCGGATGCGGGACGAAGTCCAGGCGCACGTGGCCCAGGCCCGGGAACTCGGGGCGCACGCGGTGGAGGGCGGGTCCGTGCCCGAGGGGCCCGGTTCGTTCTACCCGGCCACCGTGCTGCTGGATTGCACGGATACCATGCAGGTGATGACCGAGGAGACGTTCGGGCCGGTGGCACCGGTGCAGGTGGTGGCGAGCTTCGAGGAAGGGCTGCGCCAGGCCGCCAGCGGAAAATACGGGCTGGCAGCCACCGTGCTCACCGGAAACATCGCACACGCCCAGCAGGCCATTGCCACCCTTCCGGTGGGAACCGTCAAGATCAACGCCGTGTTCGGTGGCGCCCCGGGAGGTTCTGCGCAGCCCCGTGGCGTGAGCGGCCACGGCTTTGGATATGGGCCGGAACTGCTGGACGAATTCTCCCGCGTCAAAGTGGTCCACCTGGCCGCTCCGCCGCAGCAGGCCGCAGCGGGTGCGTCATGACACCGCGGGACACCGCACGGCGGCAGGACCTCGCCAGCCAGCGTGCCCTGTCCGGCTGGCTTCCCCGCCGCCTGGCTGCCGAACGCCCCGCCATCCTGGTCATCGGCGACGTGATGCTCGACGGCTGGTGGAGCGGCGCCATCGAACGGCTGTGCCGGGAGGCCCCCGCACCGGTGGTGGATATCGCCGCCCGGGAATTTGCCCCGGGAGGCGCGGCCAACACAGCCATGAACCTGGCCGCCCTCGGTGCCAGGGTGGCCGTGGCCGGCATTATCGGGAACGACGACGCCGGGGCGACGCTTCGCCGCATCCTTGAGGATGCCGGGATCGACACCATGCACCTGCACAGCCATCCGGCCATGGTCACCACCACCAAAATCAGGATCAGCAGCGGCGGCCAGGTGATGCTCCGCATTGATGACTCTGCCAGCACCGTCCCGGCCGAGGCGCTGGCTGCGCTGGCAGCCTCGGTTGCCGCCGCCGTCGAACATCAGGACGCGGTGATGGTGTGTGATTACGGAACCGGGGTGTTGGCTGATCCGGTCAAGGCGGCAATCCGCACGGCGCTCGCCGCCGGGGAAACCGCCCCGGAACAGTCAACGCAGACCCGCCCGCTGACCGTGGTGGATGCCCACGATCCCCGGCCCTGGGCAGCGCTGCAGCCGGATCTGGTCACACCCAACGCCCAGGAAGCGGCACGGCTGCTGGACCTGCGCCTTCCGGAGGGTCCAGGCAGGGTGGGCGTGGTGACCAGGCACCGTGATGCGCTCCTTCAGGCCACGGGAGCGCGGGCCGTTGTGGTCACGCTGGACCGGGACGGGACGGTGCTCTTTTCGGGCAACGGCGGCAGCCACCGGACCTGGGCGCGTCCCGCAGCGGAGAAACAGGCGTCCGGCGCCGGCGATACCTTTGTTGCCGCCCTTACCCTGGGCCGATCGGTGGGTTTGCCGCTGACTGCCAGCCTGGATCTGGCACAGGCCGCCGCGGATGTGGTGGTGCATCAGCCGGGCACCTCGGTGTGCAGCACAGCGCAGCTGAGCCGGCACCTGGAGAGCTTTGCGGATACCGCCCTCCCGGCGGACGAACTTGCCCTCCACGTGCAGGCGCACCGGGCCCAGGGCCAACGGATCGTGCTGACCAACGGCTGCTTTGATGTCCTGCACAGCGGCCACACGCGGTACCTGACCCAGGCCAAGCAACTGGGCGACGTTCTGGTGGTGGCGCTGAACAGCGATGACTCCGTCCGGCGGCTCAAAGGGCCCGGCCGGCCCATCAACGGCGAAGCCGATCGCGCTGCCGTGATCGCCGCGCTCAGCTGCGTGGACTACGTGACGGTCTTTGATACCCCTACAGCCAGCCCGCTGATCCAGCAGCTCCAGCCCGAGGTCTATGCCAAGGGCGGGGACTACACCCCGGAGATGCTGGCGGAGACGGACGTGGTGGAAGAATACGGCGGGCGGGTGGCTATTCTCGATTACGTTGCGGAACGGTCAACGTCCGCCGTGGTGCAGCGCATCCAGGCCGGCAAGGGTGCCGCACAGGCAGAGTAGGCTGCCGCACGAAGCCCCGTCCTTTAGGGTTGAACCATGACTGAAGCGGCACACGGATAATGGCTAAACGCGGCAAGTCAGGCGGCCGGAACAGCCAGCGTCCGGGGGCGGGTGTCATCGAGGTGCCCAAGGGAACGCGGCCGGACGGCCCCGTTGAGGGCGTCTATTACATCGATACCGGCGACTGTGAGCTGATCGCGGACCAGGACAACTCCAACGGCTGGCTCCTGAAAATCAACGGTGTGATGAGCTCGCACATCGACCTCGAAGACCCGCTGTTCCTGGACTTTGAATACATGCGCTGGATGGCGGCCCTGATCGAGTCCCGCTGGCCGCAGCAGCCCAAAGGCGGGCAGTCCAAGGCATCGGATTCCCACAAGCTGCGCGGCCTGCACCTGGGCGGTGGCGCCTGTTCCCTGGCCCGCTATTTCCACTCGGCCTACCCTGACTCACGGCAGGTAGTGGTGGAGCTGGACGGCAAACTTGCCGAGTACGTCCGCGGTTGGTTCGACCTCCCCAAGGCACCCCTGCTGCGGCTCCGGGTGGGCGAAGCCCGCGCTGTCACCGAGACGCTGACGGAGGACAGCCGGGACTTCATCATCCGCGACGTCTTTGCCGGATCCCTGACGCCGCGTCCGCTCACCACGGCGGAGTTCAATGGCCACATCAGGCGGGTCCTGGCGCCCGGCGGGATCTATGTGGTGAACTCAGGCGACGCCCCGGACCTGAAAAACGCCCGCGAGGACGCAGCCACTATCGCTGCCACCTTCGAGCACACCCTCATCGTCGCCGATCCCGCCATGCTGAAGGGCCGTCGTTACGGGAATATGGTGATGGCCGGGAGCGACAGCCCGCTCGACGGCGATCCGCAACTGGCCCGGCGGCTCCTGGGCGGTGCCGTCCCGGCCCACATCTGGACTGACGCGCAGGTCCGCGCCTTTGCCTCCGGTTCGCCAGTGCGCCACGACCCCGCGCCACGCCCAACGACTGCTCCGTAACCGCCCGTGTGGCGCCTTAAAACGGCGGTTACGGAGCAATCGATCGGGGTTTTGCCCGGCCCAGCAGCGCTTCCCGATGCGCCAAGGTTTGGTCCCTCAGTGCCTGCACCACGGCGGCCACGGCAGGGCGCCGCATGGAATCGGGCCGGAGCACCATCCAATAAGGCAGCAGTTCGGCAAATTCGTCCGGCAGCAGACGGACCAGGTCATGGTGCAGATCGCCCATAAAGCAGGGCAGGAAACCGATGCCTGCACCGGCGCGAGTAGCCTCTACATGGACAAACACATTGGTGGAGGTGAGTCCGTCCCGCATGGCCGGCACCAGGCGGCGCGGAGCGTCGAGATCGTCAACCTGGAGCATGGAATCCACGAAGTACACCAACGGGTGTTCCGTCAGTTCCGCCACGCTGGCAGGAGTTCCGTTCTCAGCCAAATAAGCGCGGGATGCGTACATCCCCAGCATGTATTCACCCAGCCGTACCGCCTCGGCACGGTGGACCTGCGGCTCGCCCACCACCACTTCGATGTCCAGCCCCGAGCGCTGCTGCAGCGCGCGCCTGGTCATGGTGACCACCTCGACGCTGAGCCCGGGGTGGTCCCTGCGCAACCGGGCCACGGCCGGGGCGGCGATGTAGGCGCTGAAGCCGTCAGTAGCCGTCATCCGGACGGCGCCCGTGATGGGGTCCGGTGCCTGGCCGGCGGGACCCAGTGCATTTACTGCGGCCTCCACCTGCTCGGCAACCCGGACCGCTTCGCTGCCCAGCTCAGTGAGCTCCCAGCCGCCCGCGGCCCGGGCCAGGACCCGGCCGCCGAGCGCCTTCTCAAGCGCGGCGATCCGGCGTGACACGGTGGTGTGGTTCAGCCCCAAGGCTTGCGCCGCCGTCGTAAATTTTGCAGACCTGGACACTTCGAGGAGCACCAGCAGGTCATCGGGATTGGCCTTCATATCTGCAATTATGCACATGGCTCCTGCTGGATTGGCCATTGAATGCACAACTTTGTGCAGTGATACTCGATGAAGCCATTAGTGCTGTGGATCACGGCACGTGTCAAAGTGGACACTAAGGAGAAACTCAATGAGCGTAGAGCAGCGCTCGGCAGATAATGCCGCCGGACCCGCACCCAAGGGATCCGGACTCAAGAAGATCGTGGCCGCATCAATGGTGGGCACGGTAGTGGAATGGTACGAATTCTTCCTCTACGCCACAGCAGCAACCCTTGTCTTTGGCAAGTATTTCTTCCCCGCCACCGGCAACGAGCTGGACGGCATCATCCAGGCCTTCATCACCTACGCTGTGGGCTTTGTGGCCCGCCCGCTCGGTGGCATCGTCTTTGGCCAGATCGGCGACAAGCTGGGCCGCAAACCCACGCTTCAGCTCACCATCATCATCATTGGTGTGTCCACGTTCCTGATGGGCTGCCTCCCGGGCTTCGCCGACATCGGCTACCTCGCGCCGGCACTGCTGGTGTTCCTCCGCTTCATCCAGGGCTTCGCCCTCGGTGGCGAATGGGGCGGCGCCGTCCTCCTGGTCGCCGAGCACAGCCCCAACAAGTCCCGCGGATTCTGGTCCAGCTGGCCCCAGTCCGCCGTTCCGGTGGGCAACCTGCTGGCCACCCTGGTCCTCTACATCATGTCCTCCACCCTCAGCCCGGAGGCCTTCCTCAGCTGGGGCTGGCGCGTGGCGTTCTGGCTCTCCGCCGTGATCGTGTTCGTTGGCTACTACATCCGCACCCACGTCACCGAGGCCCCCATCTTCCTCGAGGCCAAGGCGCTGGTGGAGAAGGAACAGGCTGTCAGCTACGGCGTCTTCGAAGTGGTCCGCAAGTACCCCAAGGGAATCCTGCAGGCCATGGGGCTGCGTTTCGCGGAGAACATCATGTACTACCTGGTGGTCAGCTTCGCGATTGTCTACCTCAAGAGCGTCCACAAGTACGACACTTCCTCGCTCCTGCTGGCACTCCTGATCGCCCACGTCATCCACTTCCTGGTCATCCCGCAGGTTGGACGGCTCGTTGACAGCTGGGGCCGGAAGCCGGTTTACCTCGTAGGTGCCATCACGGGCGCCACCTGGCCCTTCTTCGCCTTCCCGATGTTCGATACCCGGAACGCGTTTGTCATCGTCCTCGCGGTGACGATCGGCCTATGCCTCCACGCGTTTATGTACGCCGGACAGCCTGCCATCATGGCCGAGCTCTTCCCCACCCGGATGCGCTACGCCGGTGTGTCCCTGGGCTCGCAGGTCACCTCGATCTTCGCCGGTTCGCTGGCGCCGCTCCTGGCCACCCAGTGGCTCAAGGACACCGGATCCTGGCTCCCCACGGCCATCTACCTGGTGGTGGCGTGCGCTATCACCACGGTGGCAGTGTTGAGCCTGAAGGAGACCAAGGGCATCGCCCTGGAGGACGTGGACAGGGCCGACGCCGAGCGGGAGGGGCTGCTCACGCCAAGCTCACGCTGAGCTGCTTGAGCTGCTGACGCCGGAAGATTGAGGGACACGATGGGAACGGGATCTGCTATGGAAAACACACTGAACGGCCGCAAGGCCCTCGTGACCGGCGGCGCCAGCGG
Organism: Pseudarthrobacter sp. DSP2-3-2b1; assembly: GCF_049895945.1. NCBI lineage: Bacteria > Bacillati > Actinomycetota > Actinomycetes > Micrococcales > Micrococcaceae > Pseudarthrobacter > Pseudarthrobacter sp. DSP2-3-2b1. The sequence goes on from NZ_JAFCTI010000010.1 coordinate 18,873, forward strand.
GATCGGCGCAGCGTGTGTCCGCGAGCTCGCCGCACGCGGGGCGAAGGTGGTGGTTGCCGACGTCGACTCTGCCGGCGCCTCCGCCCTCGCCGACGAGGTGGGCGGCACCGCCTGGGCCATCGATCTGCTGGACGTGGACAAGCTCGCCACCCTGAGCCTGGACTGCGACATCCTGGTGAACAACGCCGGGATCCAGCGCATCAGCCCTATTGAGGACTTTGATCCGGTGGAATTCCGCCGGATTATCACCCTCATGCTGGAGGCGCCGTTCCTGCTGATCCGGGCAGCCCTTCCGCACATGTATGCCGGTGGGTACGGCCGCATCATCAACCTGTCCTCGGTGCACGGGATCCGTGCCTCCCCGTTCAAAAGCGCGTACGTATCCGCCAAGCACGGCCTGGAAGGGCTGAGCAAGGTGACGGCGCTGGAGGGCGGGGAGCACGGGGTCACGTCCAACTGCATCAACCCCGGCTACGTCCGCACACCCCTGGTGGAGACGCAGATCGCCGATCAGGCCAAGGTCCACGGGATCCCCGAATCCGAGGTCCTCGCCAAGGTCATGCTCACCGAGGCCGCCATCAAGCGGCTGGTTGAGCCCGAGGAAGTGGCGTCCCTGGTGGCCTGGCTGGCATCAGATCACGCAGGCATGGTCACCGGCGCCAGCTACACCATGGACGGCGGCTGGTCCGCCCGCTGATCAGGCGGCTGGCTTGCCCTGCCGAGGTTTCTCCGGCAGGGCCACCGCCCGGCGGGGCTATTCCTGCGGCTTGAGCTGGCGGTGATCGAAGTAGAAAATTCCCGCCGCGGTTCCGACCCCAACGCTCGGACCGCGGCGGGATACCACTATCCCCTCGCGCCGGCCGTTGAACGGATCCTCTGCCACCACGGCGTCGCCCACCCGGTAGGGGCTCCGCGGCGCCGTGATTCTCCGGACCCGGGCGGCGATTCGGGCCAGATTCTTTGCGATCAGGGCCGCAGGGCTCACGGGACGGCCCATGCTGGCAAGGTCCTGGATATGCGTTTTCACCATTGAAACCACTCCTTGGAGCGGCTCCTGGCCGCTCGCTCTGGTGCAGTTGCCGGAACGCTCCCAGCAGAGGATGGTCCTCCAATTCCTGGCTGGCACCTTAGGAATACGCTATGCGCTATTCACACCAGTCACACCAGTAACATGTACTCATTTTTTGTTTCGGCCACCACTTGGTGGTTTCACCAGCTCAACGCTCCCATTCGGGGCGTCAGCGCTGGCCGTTCATGATGTCATCGGCATTGTTGTAGGCCCAGGTGACCAGCGGGACCAGCAATGCGGTCAGTTCATAGCCGCGCCCGGTCAAGCTGTAGTCCACGCGGGGCGGTATCACCGCCTGGGCCTTCCTCAGCACCAGGCCGTCCCGTTCAAGGGTCTTCAGGGTCTGCGCCAACATTTTTTCGCTGATGCCTTCGGCCCGGCGCCGAAGTTCGCTCCAGCGCTGCTCGCCCTCAGAGAGTGACAGCAGGACCAGGACGCCCCACTTGGAGGTGATGTGGTCCAGCACTGTGCGGCTGGGGCACCCAGCTGGGAACACGCCGTCGGCAAAGTCCACGGGCAGAGGAGCCGGCAAGCGGCTTGCTTCCATGCTGTTGGTGATCATGCATTCAGCTTACCGAAAAGGCCGTACCTAACTTCTGGGTAAGTACCTTACTTTAAAGTGCGTACTCTCCATCAGGAAGTTATCGGCCGTGTTCCTCGTTGTGCAGGGTGACCCCCTTACAGATGGTGAAAGGAACCACCCATGAGCATCGTTATCACCGGAACAACCGGACAGCTTGGCCGCCACGTCGTCGAGGCACTGCTGGAACGCAACATCCCGGCAGCCGGGATTGTGGCCGCTGGCCGCTCCATCGAGAAGCTCGCCGACTTCGCCGCACGCGGCGTGCAGGTCAGGGCCATGGACTACACGGATGCCGCTTCCGTTGCCGCAGCCCTCGACGGCGCCACCAAAGTCCTCCTGATTTCCGGCAGCGAGGTTGGCCAGCGGGTTGAGCAGCACCGCACGGTCATTGAGGCTGCAAAGGCCGGGGGCGTGGAGCTCATCGCCTACACCAGCATCGCCAACGCCGATACCACCGGCATGAAGCTTGCCGCCGAACACCAGGCAACCGAGGCCATCCTCAAGGATTCGGGGATCCCGTTCGCGATCCTCCGCAATGGTTGGTACCTCGAGAACTACACCGAGCAGCTTCCCGGCACGCTGGCGCAGGGCGCCCTCGCCGGCAGCGCCGGAGACGGAAAGGTCAGCGCTGCGTCCCGCCTGGACTATGCCGAGGCCGCCGCCGCTGTGCTTGTTTCGGCTGAAAACCAGGCCGGCAAGGTCTATGAACTGGGCGGGGACCACTCCTTCACCCTGGTTGAGCTGGCCGCCGAGATCAGCACCGCGGCCAACCAGACCGTGGCCTACCAGGACCTCCCGGCCGGGGACTACGCCGGGCTGCTGGCAGGCTTCGGCGTGCCCCAGGCCTTCGCCGATATCCTGGCGGACTCGGACCTCGGCATCGCACGCGGCGACCTGCACGTCGGCGGCTCCGACCTCCGCGACCTGATCGGCCGCCCCACCACCCCGATGCCCGCCGCCATCCGCTCCGCCCTCGCCGCCGTCTGACCCTTCCCGGACGCTCTCTCACTTCCTGCAGGTTTTGACCCAACGCTCTCTCACATTTTCATGACCAGTTCATGAGGTGGGGGAGCGTTGGCGGTGTCAGGACTTGCTGCCCGCCAGTGCCAGCGCTCCGCCGAGGCCGATCATCATGACTCCGCCGGCGGCGCTAAGGGTAAAGAGCCGGCCCGGTAGTCAACGAACTGCGGCAGCACCGCCACGACGAAAACGGTCGACGTGAGGTACGTGGCACCCACCAGGAATCCCTCGCCGAGCACGCGCCAGGTGGACGACGGCGGCACTGGACCGGCCGCCGTCGTCGTACGTCCGCCCCGGTGCCGGATCGCCTGAACGCTGAGATACACGAGATAGCCCGCACCGGCGCATTTGATGACACTGAACAGCACCGTCGACTGTGCCACCGCAGTAGTGGTTAATGCCGCTGCGATGAATTCAGATCCGTCGGAGACTCATGCGACCCTGTCTGGTTTTCTTTGCATTGGCATGTCAGATTGGTTTACGTCTGCCGACGAGGGTTCCAGCCCTGGTGAAACCAAACCAGGGTGACCAACGCCATCCGTCGGCTCGTGTTTGAGCGCGCCCACGTGCCCAGCGTTCCGCTGGAGGACGTTTTCCAGTACCCGGATCATGGAGGAGACGCATCATGAAAGCTATCGTGCAGGATGTCTACGGGAATTCGGACGTGCTCAGGCTGCGGGAGGTGGCGCAGCCCGTACCGGGTGCAGGCGAAGTGCTTGTCCGGGTCCGTGCCGCCGGTGTGGACCAGGGAGTCTGGCACCTTATGACCGGACTGCCGTACCTGCTCCGGCTCTTCGGCTACGGCCTGAAGAAGCCCAAGGTGCCAGTGCGTGGACGGGAGGTAGCCGGCTTGGTGGAAGCCGTCGGGGCCGGCGTGACCCGGTTCCAGCCCGGCGATGAGGTGTTCGGCATGTGCGAAGGGTCTTTCGCCGAATACGTCTGCGCCAAGGAAGCACTCGTCGCGCGAAAACCTGCCAACCTGACCTTCGAGGAGGCCGCGGCTGCACCCATCTCGGCCGGTACAGCACTGCAGGCGGTCCGGGATGCGGGGCACGTCGCTGTAGGCCACAAGGTGCTGATCATCGGGGCCGGTGGGGGAGTGGGCTCGTTCGCCGTGCAGATTGCGAAGGCATTCGGGGCAGAGGTCTCAGGAGTCTGCAGCACAGGCAAAGTGGATCTGGTGCATTCCCTCGGCGCCGACCACGTCATCGATTACACGCGTGAGGATTTTGCCCAAGCAGGAGTGCTCTACGACGTCATCCTGGATACCGCCGGCAACAGGCCCCTGTCACTCCTTAGGCGTGCGCTCACGCCCAAGGGAGTTCTGGTGATCGTCGGGGGCGAAGGTGGCGGAAAGCTTACCGGCGGGTTCCAGCGGTCCCTCGGTGCGCCGCTGGTCGCGCTGTTCTCCGGACAGAAACTCAAGGCGCTCGTCGCGAAGGAGAACTACAGTGATCTTGAGGCACTGACCACCCTGATCGAAGCCGGTAGTGTAAAACCCGCTGTGGACAGGGTTTTCCCCCTCGCGGAAGCCCCCACCGCTGTGGCCTACCTGCACGATGGCAAGGCCCGCGGCAAGGTGGTTGTCAGTATCTCAGGAGCATGACTGGGCAGAACATCCAAGGTAATTTACTGACGCCAGAGTTATCCACATAGGCCTTCCTCCGCGCCTTGATTGTCGGTGCCTCGCAGGATGATGGGGGTATGGAAAGCACGACGGCGGACGAGGTTCTGGAGCGCATCATGGCGTCCGCTGCCGCTGCCGCTGTCGCTGTCGCCGCCGCTGTCGCTGTCCCCGTTCGTCCCGGCGACGGTGGTGACGGTCCTCGGGATGCGGTTCAGGACGAGCCTCAAGACGAGGTTTTGTTCCCGTCGGATCCGTTGCGCCGGCGGAAGGATTTTTGCCTGGACCGGTTGGTTGGGATTGCCCGGCTTGAGGCCCGGACCGCGGCGGAGAAGGTCCGGGTCCTCGCGGAACTGGTCGAAGTCTGTGCAGCGTTGGACCCGCCGGGGCAGTCGCCGCAGGAGGCCACGGCTCAGGAAATGTCGTTGGTCGCCGAGGTCGCGTGCGCCCTGACTGTCGGTGAGCGGACCGCCGGTGCCCTGCTGGCCGAATCCCAGACCCTCACGGCTGGTTTGCCGTTGACCCTGTCCGCGCTGACGGAAGGTTCCCTCTCCTGGCAGCATGCCCGGGTGATGGTGGACGAGACCACCAACCTCGACCACACCGCCGCGAGGGCGTTGGAGGCGCATTTCCTGGACCCTGAGGCGCCCAACCCGGCGCGCGGGTGTCCCGCCGGGGAACTGATCGCTTCCCGGTTCCGGCAGAAGGCCCGGACGTGGCGGGAACGCCACCACCCGGTGAGCATCGAAAAACGCCACCTGAAGTCTGTGGCGGACCGGCGGCTGGAATACCGGCCGGACCGGGACTGCATGGCCTGGCTTTCGGCGTACCTGCCCGCGGACGAGGCCGTGGGGATCTGGAACCGGGCCACCGCGGCGGCGCGGGCGTTGCAGGGCCCGGATGAGGACCGCACCATGACCCAGCTGCGGGCCGACGCCGCCGCGGCCTGGCTCCTGGGCGGCTCCGAGGACAGTCTCGCCGCGGGTGTCCCTGTACCGCGGGCGCAGGTCCTGGTCACCGTCCCCATCATGTCCCTCCTCGGAATCACGGATGAGCCTGCGGTGTTGGACGGGTTCGGGCCGATCCCCATCACCATGGCCCGCAGGCTCATCGCCGAGGGCGCCGAGTCCTTCCACCGGGTGCTCATAGACCCGAGGGATGGTGCGCCGTTGGAGATCGGCCGGACCAGTTACCGGGTGACCAAGGCCCAGCGGCAGTGGCTCAGGATGCGTGATGGGAAGTGCCCGTTTCCTGGTTGCAGCAACCATTCCCTGGACAACGAAGCGGACCATTTGCTCGCTTGGGCCCACGGCGGAACCACCGGCGTCAGTAACCTTTCCCAGCCGTGTCCACGGCATCATCGGCTCAGGCACACCGGAGGCTGGACACCCGGACCCGCCACCAAAGACCACCCACCAGGCTGGATCTCACCCACCGGCAGGAGCTACGCCACCGAAGAACCCGACTGGGAACCACCCCAACTACCAGACAACTTGCAGGACCTGCTACGAGATCGGGAGTCAGGTCGCAGCACGTTTGGAGAACCTGAACTGGTATCTACCGAGCGCGAGTGATTCGGGGCGATCTTTGCCCAGAGTGACGAACCCATCAGCGTTCAGGCCATCTCAGCGTTGGGCCCCGCAGCGTTTAGGGGTTGTCGCGGTATTGAGTCTTCTGCGTCGCATCGAAGGCGGTATGCGCGACGTCCTCGATAGCGGATCGGTGTGCGGCCCATTCCTCCGGGGTGTGCTGTGTCAGATTCAGATCGCCCGGCCGCTGGCCAGTTGCGCCATCGATGAGTTCGCGCAGGATGTCCGCATGGCCCAGGTGATGCGCCCTTTCCACAACCATGCGAACCAAAATCTGGTGCAGCGTGACCTGACGCCGCTCCACGGCCACCACGGCACCGCCCCGGCTGCATCCACGTCTGGTATTCCAGACAGGAGCTATGGTCTGATGACTCACTGGACTCCAATACGGGGTGCAAGGTTGAGTACGGGATCCCGGACAGCTCGCCGGGTTCCGGCACCACAGACCAGCTCGGCAGATGATGGAGACCCACGATGGCAAATGCGGAGGCTAAACCCCAAACAGGCCGTGAGCCAAAGGTGGCATCGAAGGTCCCGGCCGCCGAGAACACCCTGCGCATTCTCAAACTGCTGGCCTCGAAGCGGGGGCCGATGGCGGCGTCGAGCATTGCCACGTCGCTGGGCCTGCCACGGTCCAGCGTTTACCACCTCCTTGGCGTGATGGAGGCGAACGGGTTTGTCCTCCATCTGCACGAGGAGCAGCGTTACGGGCTAGGAATCAGCGCCTTTGAACTCAGCTCGGCCTATTCGCGGCAGGAGCCACTTTCGCGTTTGGGCCGGCCGTTGCTGGCGTCGCTGGTGGACGTCATCGGCGAGAGCGCGCACCTGGCGGTGCTCCACGGGCGGGACGTGCTCTATATCGTGGAGGAACGGGCCAAAAACCGCCCGTCTCTGGTAACCGACGTCGGCGTCCGTTTGCCGAGCCATCTCACCGCCAGCGGCCGCGCGATACTTGCCGCACTCCCGAAGTCCCAGGTCCGGGCGCTCTATCCAAATGCTGCGGCGTTTACTGCCCGGCATGAGGTGGAAGGCGCCATCATGAAGTACTCCGCCCTGTCTTCGCATCTCGATCAGGTCAGGCAGCGCGGCTACGCCACGGAGCACGGTGAGGTGACACCCGGTTTCGGCTCGATCGCCGCGGTGGTGACGGACCATGTTGGATGGCCGACGGCGGCAGTCGCCGTGACCTTTCTGGAAGACAAATTGCCGGCGGACCAGTGGCCGAGGCTCGCCGCCCGGGTGCAGAAAGCAGCGGACGAACTCTCGGTCCGCATTCACGGCCGCCCGGCCCAGTAGCCCTACGCACCCACCCTTGCGCTATCACTTTTAGTTGCCATGGCGGCGGAGTAGGTACCAAAAGTGAAAGGACAACGGCGGGTGGTCAGCAGTCTGTAATACCGGACAGCACCGCCCGCAATGCCCTGTTGCCGCCGTTGGCGAGGGGCTTTAGTTGATACAGAACCTCTTACCGGCACAACAGGAGAAGGAGCCACCATGGCACCCGCCGATTTCACCACCGGTGCCCGCCCGGTCAAAGCAGCCCGGGGCACCACCCTCACCGCCAAGAGCTGGCAGACCGAAGCGCCGCTGCGCATGCTCATGAACAACCTGGACCCGGAGGTCGCCGAACGTCCCGATGACCTCGTGGTCTACGGCGGCACCGGCCGGGCCGTCCGCTCCTGGGCCGCGTTCGACGCGATCACCCGCACCCTGGAAACCATGGAAAAGGACGAAACCCTCCTGGTCCAGTCCGGCAAACCGGTGGGCGTCTTCCGCACCAACGAATGGGCGCCGCGTGTGCTGCTGGCCAACTCCAACCTCGTCGGCGACTGGGCCAACTGGCCCGAATTTCGCCGCCTCGAGGCCGAGGGCCTGATGATGTACGGCCAGATGACCGCAGGGTCCTGGATCTACATCGGCACCCAGGGCATCCTGCAGGGCACCTTCGAAACCTTCGCCGCGATCGCCCGAAAGCTCACCGGTGATGAGGACGGCACCCTCGCCGGAACCCTGACGCTCACCGGCGGGTGCGGCGGGATGGGCGGCGCCCAGCCGCTTGCGGTGACGCTGAACGACGGCGCCTGCCTGATCGTCGACGTCGACGAGACCCGCCTGCGCCGCCGAGCCGGCAAGCGCTACCTGGACGAGGTGGAAACCGATCTCGACGCCGCCATCGCCAAGGTGCTCAAAGCCAAGGAAGAGCGCCGCGGCTGGTCAGTGGGCTACCTCGGCAACGCCGCGGAGGTTTTCCCCGAAATCCTGCGCCGCCACAACGCCGGCGAGCTCACCGTGGACATCGTCACTGACCAGACTTCCGCGCACGATCCGCTGAGCTACCTGCCCGAAGGCATCACGGTGGAGGAATGGCACCGCGAGGCCGCGGCCGATCCGGAAGGCTTCACCAAGAAAGCCCAGGCCTCCATGGCAAAGCATGTTCAGGCCATGGTGGAGTTCCAGGACGCCGGGGCCGAGGTCTTCGACTACGGCAACTCCATCCGCGATGAAGCCCGCAAGGGGGGCTACAACCGGGCCTTCGAGTTCCCCGGCTTCGTCCCCGCCTACATCCGGCCCCTTTTTTGCGAAGGCCTGGGCCCGTTCCGCTGGGTGGCGCTCTCCGGTGACCCGGAGGACATTGCCGTCACCGACGCAGCCATCAAAGACCTCTTCCCCGAGAACAAGCACCTGCACCGTTGGATCGACGCGGCCCAGGAACGGGTGGAGTTCGAGGGGCTGCCGGCCCGGATCTGCTGGCTGGGCTACGGCGACCGCGCCAAGGCCGGCCTGCTGTTCAACCAGCTGGTCAAGGAGGGCAAGGTCAAGGCGCCCATCGTGATCGGCCGCGACCACCTCGACTCCGGCTCCGTCGCCTCCCCGTACCGCGAAACCGAAGCCATGGCCGACGGCTCGGACGCCATCGCCGACTGGCCCCTGCTCAACGCCCTGCTCAACACAGCCTCCGGCGCCACCTGGGTCTCGATCCACCACGGCGGCGGCGTCGGAATCGGCCGCTCCATCCACGCCGGCCAGGTATCCGTCGCGGACGGCACAGACCTAGCGGCACAGAAACTCGAACGCCTGCTCACCAACGACCCCGGCATGGGCGTCATCCGCCACGCAGACGCCGGCTACGAACGCGCCGTCGAGGTCGCCGCCGAACGCGGCGTCCGCATCCCCATGGACCAGAAGTAGGAATCATGACCCTCCCCACGAACTCCCTGACCTCGCAAACTCGGCCAGGGAACCCTGTCCGCGTGGGCCCAACCCACGAACCGCTCACCGTTACCCTCGGCTCCAGCGGCGTCACGCCCGAGGAAGTTGTCGCCGTCGCCCGCCACAACGCCAAGGTGACAGTCTCTCCGGAAGCCCTCAAAACAGTGGCAAAGGTCCGCGCCCACATCGATGACCTCGCCAACAGCGAGACTCCGGCGTACGGAATCTCCACAGGCTTCGGCGCGCTGGCCAACAGGCATATCCCCAACGAACTTCGCACCCAGCTCCAGAAGTCCCTGATCAGGAGCCACGCTGCCGGCATGGGCCCGGCGGTGGAGCGCGAAGTGGTTCGCGGCATTATGTTCCTGCGCGCCAAGACCCTCGCTTCGGGCCGCACAGGCGTCCGCCCCGTGGTGCTGCAGACCATGGTGGACGTGCTCAACGCCGGCATCACCCCTGAGGTCCGCGAGTTCGGTTCGCTCGGCTGTTCCGGCGACCTCGCCCCGCTGTCGCACTGTGCCCTGGTCCTGATGGGCGAGGGTGAGGCGGAAGGGCCCGACGGCGTGACATACGGCGGCCGCGGCGGGGAACCTGTCGCCGTACTGCTCGCCCGGCACGGCATCGAACCCGTGACCCTCGCCGAGAAGGAGGGCCTTGCGCTGGTCAACGGTACCGAGGGCATGCTGGGCATGCTCCTGATGGCCATCGCGGACCTTCGCCAGCTGGTGACGACGGCGGATATCACCGCCGCGCTGAGTGTTGAGGCCCTGCTGGGTACTGACCAGGTGTTCCTGCCGGAGCTGCACGCTGCGCTCCGGCCGCACCCGGGGCAGGCTGCGAGTGCTGACAACATGCTGCGGGTGCTGTCCAACTCGCCGATCGTGGCCTCCCACCGTGTGGGTGATTCCAAGGTCCAGGACGCGTACTCCCTGCGCTGCGCACCCCAGGTGGCCGGCGCGGTAAGGGACACCGTGGACTACGCCGCCCTGGTGGCATCCCGGGAACTCGCTGCCGCGATCGACAACCCGGTGGTCCTCCCGGACGGGCGTGTCAGCTCCAACGGGAACTTCCACGGCGCCCCGGTGGCCTACGTTCTGGATTTCCTCGCTATCGCTGCGGCGGACCTGAGCTCCATCGCAGAGCGACGCACTGACCGGATGCTGGACCCGGCACGGTCCCACGGGCTTCCCGCCTTCCTCGCCGACGATCCCGGTGTCGATTCGGGCCTGATGATCGCGCAGTACACGCAGGCGGGATTGGTTTCAGACAACAAGCGGCTGGCCGTTCCCGCATCGGTAGACTCCATCCCGAGCTCGGCCATGCAGGAGGACCACGTTTCGATGGGCTGGCACGCCGCCCGCAAGCTCCGCAAGTCCGTGGAGAACCTGCGCCGGGTCCTGGCCATCGAACTGGTGACCTCGGCGCGTGCCCTGGACATCCGGACGCAGCACTCCGGCGGCGGCCTGGTACCGGGCCCGGCGGGGAACGCAGTGATCGAGGTGTTGCGGACTGTCGTCGAGGGCCCCGGCACGGACAGGTTCCTGTCCCCGGAACTGGAAGCGGCCGATCGGCTGGTTGCCTCGGGACAGGTCCGCGCGGCTGCCGAGGCTGCCGTAGGAATGCTTGCCTAACGGGGAATATGCTGCGATCCGAACGGTAGAAACCGGCAATCTCGAAATATGATGCAACACGCACATTTAGCCGGCAGGAACTGTAGTAGAACTGAAGGTGTAGGAAAAGTCACATCAAGGATGCTGTGGCGCAGGACGTAATACAAAGGGGTAGAAGTTCACATGAAAGCACGTGGGGCTGTTCTTTCGAGGCGTAATGCCCATTCGGCCATCATTTCGGATTGGGGAACACTCCAGGCCGGGGACCGGGTGGAAATCATTAAGCACGCGCATGTCATCGCAGACGGCGTAGTGGAGGAAGTATCGCAGAGCGGGAACGTGCTGTGGCTCGTACCGGCCAGCCCGTCAGAGAAGGAGTCCTTCCTGAAATCTGACGGGGTTGAGGTCCGCAGGAGCTGACTAAAACGCAAAAAAGTCCCTGTAGCCCGGTGTTTACCGGACTGCAGGGACTTTTTTGCGTTGAAGCGGGTTGTGCGTTGAAGCGGGTGTTGCGTTGAAACGGTTTGCTCTGAAAGCCGCAGGGTCAGGCCGCGATGCTTTCGTAGGTCTCACCGAAGGGAACCGATTCATCGACGGCCACCGTGTAACGGCCGGGGTGCAGCCGGGTGACCAAGATTCCGCAGGCTGCCTCCTTCGCGGTTTCGATCAGCGTGGCAACAGCGTTGTCCAGTCCTTCGTGCATCTCGTGGGCAGTGGAAAACTGCAGGTCGAGGGACCGGGAAGATGCCGCTTCGTCTGCCGCGACGGCGGCCAGGGGGCGTTCCAAGATAGCTGTATTCATGTGCCGAACTTTCTGTACTCGTGCCAAAGGCTCGGTCAAGCATACCGGATCCGCCACTAGAGATGTCAGATGACTGGTCTCTATCCGGCCGCTGGGTCAGGCCGTTGCCCCCGCTTTGACCGCCAGAACCGGGCAATCGGCCTCAAGAAGGATCCGCTGGGACGTGCTGCCCATGATCAGTTTGCCCACCGGGGTACGGCGGCGAAGTCCGATGACAATCAGCTCTGCGTTGTGCTGCTCGGCCGCTTCCAGAACCTCTGCGGCGGCGTCGTGGCCGCGCACCGGCTGGACGATCTGGTGGTCAATACCCTGAGCTGCAAGGCGGTCCTCAATGGTCTGGATCTCGGGTTCCTGGGCGTACCTGTTGTCCACCAGGGCATCGCCCTTTGAGGAGTTGATCACCAGCAGCATGGTGCTGGTCTTCCGGGCTTCCGAAATTGCCTGGGTGAGGGCTGCTTCGCCCTCGGGCGTAGGGACGTATCCCACCACTATCGTCATGGCTGTTCCTCTATCTGTGTCAGTGATTATCTGCTGTGGGGCAGTGGGCTGTGGGGCAGGGGTCAGTGGGCTGTGGGGCAAAACGCAAAGGGCAAGGGCGGCAAGGGCCAGTGCCAAGGCCGGTTAGCCGTCGCCGTCCCCGTCGCCATCACGAGTGGACCCGTCGGCCCGGTGGCTGCCGTGGCTGACGTTGCTGCCGGCTTCCTTCGGCTCAGACCCGCGCGTGGAGTTTGCGGACAGGAGGCTTGCTGGCCGGTTCCGCCGGATCAGCTTGAACAGGAACGGCCACACGAGGATGAGCGCGATGATGATGTAGACGCCGACGGCGATCGGCTCGCTCCAGAGGCCGGCAGGATCCCCCGCGCTCAGCTGCAGCGTCTTGCGAAGCTGGCCTTCGATGCGTGGCCCCAGGATGACACCCAGGATGAGCGGCAGCACGGGAAGTCCGAAGCGGCGCATCATGAACCCCAGGGCACCCAGCGCCAGGAGGATGATCAGGTCGAACGCCTGCAGGTTCACCGAGTAGGCGCCCAGCGTGGCGAAGAACAGAATTCCTGCGTAGAGGTAGGGCCGGGGGAGCTGCAGGAGTTTGGCCCACAGCGGTGCCAGCGGCAGGTTGATGAGCAGCAGCAGGAAGTTGCCGATGAACAGGCTCGCGATCAGGGCCCAGACCAGCGGCCCTTCGCTGGCGAACAGCTGTGGTCCGGGCTGGATGCCGTAGGAGGTGAAGGCTGCCAGCATGACTGCCGCCGTCGCGTTCGTGGGCAGGCCCAGGGCCAGGAGCGGGGTCATGGTTCCGGCGGCCGCGGCGTTGTTGGCTGCTTCCGGCCCGGCTACGCCTTCAATGGCGCCGTGGCCGAACTCCTCCGGGTGCTTGCTGAGGCGTTTCTCCGTGACGTAGGAGAGGAACGTGGGGATCTCGGCCCCGCCTGCCGGCAATGCGCCGAAGGGGAAACCGTACGCAGTTCCCCGGAGCCAGGGCTTCCAGGAACGCTTCCAGTCCTGTTTGCCCATCCACGGACGTCCCACCGGGATGACCTGCAGCGGGTTGCGGCGGAGGTGCGCGGCAACCCAGAGGGCCTCGCCCACGGCGAAGATGGCTACTGCCACCACCACGATGTCCAGGCCGTCAGCCAGCAGGGGCTGGCCGAAGGTGAGCCTGCGCTGGCCGGTCACGGAATCCATGCCCACCAGGCCGATCGCGAGGCCGAGGCCCAGGGCGGCGAAGCCCCGCAGCCTGGATGAACCCAGGACGGCGGTTACCGCGAGGAGTGCCAGGACCATGATGGCAAAGTAGCTGGGCGAGCCAAGGCTGACGGCGAACTCCACCACAATCGGGGCGCAGACAGCCAGGAGGGTGGTGCCGATGGTTCCGGCGACGAACGAGCCGATGGCCGCCGTCGCCAGGGCCTGGGCGGCCCTGCCGGCTTTCGCCATCTTGTTGCCCTCGATCGCTGTCACCACCGACGACGATTCGCCCGGTGTGTTCAGCAGGATGGAGGTGGTGGAGCCACCGTACATGCCGCCGTAGTAGATGCCGGCGAACATGATGAACGCGCTGGTGGGTTCCAGGGCGTAGGTGACGGGGAGGAGCAGCGCTACGGTCATTGCCGGGCCGAGGCCCGGGAGGACGCCGACGGCGGTACCCAGGATCACGCCGATCACTGCGTAGAGGAAGTTCATGGGGGTCAGGGCGGTGGCGAAACCGTCCATCAGGGAGGACCAGACGTCCATCAGAGGATTCCTTCCAGGAGGCCGGCCGGCAGTGCGATGCCCAGGCCGAGGTAGAAGCCGTAGAAGGTCAGCAGGGACAGCACTACTGAGATGAGGCCGTCACGGATGTAGTGGCGGCTGCCGAGCGCCCAGACGCATCCCCAGAACAGGACCGTCCCGGAGATCACCCAGCCCGCCCAGTCGATCAGCAGGATGTTGGCGACGAAGGCCCCGATCAGGGGCAGGACGGTCTTCCAGTCGGCGGGGTGGGTCAGGTCCACGTCCTCGCCGCCTTCGGCTTCACCCTGGCCGCCGCGGAGGACATTGACGGCCAGCATGACTGCGCAGATCAGGAGCAGCCCGCCCACCATGAAGGGGAGGGTGCGGGGGCCAACCGGGTCAGTCTGGGAGTAGGGGGTGACGATTCGTGCGGCGTCCCAGATGACCAAGGCCCCGACCGCCCCGAGCAGGAGGGCGACCCCCAGCTCGGAGCGGCCTTTGAGCCGTGAGGCCAGTGTTGGTGAGGAACTCACGCCAAACCAAGCTTCGTGAGGACGTCCGCCACCCGCTTGTCCTGCTCGGCGAGGAAGGTTTCGAACTCGGCCCCGGTGATGAAGGCATCGGACCAGCTGTTGGTCTTGAGTGCTTCCTTCCAGGCAGCCGTGCCGTGCATTTTTTCCAGAGTGGCGATCAGCTCGGCCTTGTCCGCATCGCTGATGCCCGGAGGGGCCACGATGCCGCGCCAGTTGGTGAACACCAGGTCGATGCCGGACTCCTTGAGGGTGGGTGCGTCCACTCCTTCGAGCCGCTTGTCGCCGCTGGTCGCCAGGACACGGACCTCGCCGGACTGGATCTGCTGGAGGTACTCGCCGGCGCCGGAGGCTGCGAAGCCCACCTTGTTGCCGAGAATGGCCGGGAGGAGGTCACCACCGCCGTCGTAGGATACGAAGTTCACTTTGGTGGCGTCGATTCCGACTGCGCCGGCGAGCTGCATGGGCAGCAGGTGGTCCGGACCGCCGGGGGAGGAGCCGCCGCCCACGCTGATGGAACCGGGATCGGCTTTCCACGCGGTGACCAGGTCATCGATGGTCTTGTAGGGCGAATCCTTGTTGACCATGATGGCGCCGGGCTCTTCAATGAGCTTGGCCAGCGGGGTGGTGGCCGTCAGCTTCGACTCGGACTTGTTGGTGTAGCTTGCGCCCACCACGCCCAGCCCCATCAGCATGGTCAGGTCACCGTTGCCCTTTTCGTTGACAATCCGGGCCAGCCCAACGGTCCCGCCGGCACCGGCCAGGTTGAAGACCTCGGTGTTGGTGGCGAGTTTCTCGTCGTCGAGCACCTTTGCGGCAACACGGGCGGTGGTGTCGTACCCGCCGCCGGGGGTGTTTGGAACCATGATCTGGAGATCGGTCAAGGGGCCTGCGGCGGCACCCGTGGTTGCGGAATCGGTGGAGCTTTTCCCGGTGGCACCGCAGCCGGTGGCCATCAGGGCGATGCCGGCGGCGACGGCGGCAATACGCAATGCGCGGATCTGGCGCATGTGTTCCTCTTCTCTGAGAATAATCAACAAAAAACTGACTGGTGATCCGATGTTAGGCCCGGGAGTGACGGGCATCACTCTTGTGTACGCAGAGAAAGTTAAGTTCATTGCGTACACGTTTCCGGCGGCCCACCGCGCCCGGATAGGCCCGTACGCTGGGATATAGTTCCGGTACCCCGCGAGGGTCCCGCACGTCACTACCCACGCACCGCAGCAGAGGAAAGAACCACAGTGTCTCGACGTAGAGGAATGTCCCTCGCTGGGCAGTACCTGGCGCTGCAGTTGCTGATCGTCCTCGCCGTCCTGGTGGCCGTGGCAGCGATTTCCCTCGCACAATCGGCGGCCGATTTTGAACGGATCGAAGGCAGGCGGGCCCTCTCTGCGGCAGAAGCGCTGGGCGCCAATCCCACAGTGCGGGAGTTGCTGCCCGCAGCCGAGCCCAGGGTGGGCTCAGCCCTTCCCGCGGTGGCCGAGTCTGTGCGGACCGTCTCCGGGTCCTCGCACGTGGCGATTGCCAGGCTGGACGGCACGGTGGTGACCTCATCCGATCCGGGCCTGCTCGGCCAGCCGCTTGACCTGGGCGACAGCCGGGTCATGGAGGGCCGTGCCTGGACCGGCCCGGTGGCCAACTCCGGATCGCAATCGCTCTCCGCGCACGTCCCAGTTCTTGACGACAGCGGCGAGATGATCGGGATCGCCTCCATCAGCCGGCATTACCCGTCCGTCCTTGAGCGGCTGGGGGACGCGGTCCCCAACCTCTTGACCTACCTCGGCATCGCCAGCGTGCTGGGAGTAGCGGGCTCCCTGCTGCTGGCCCGCCGGGTGAAGCGGCAGACACTCGGCATGGAACCGAGCGAAATCACCGGGCTGGTGGAAAACCGCGAGGCCATGCTTCACGGGCTGAAGGAGGGTGTGGTGGCCCTGGATCCGCACCAGCGTGTCACGGTGGCCAACGACAGCGCCCGCGAACTGCTCGGGCTGCCTGCCGACTGCGTGGGCAAGGACCTCGCCGCGCTCGCGGTGGATCCCGCCCTCAAAGAGGTGCTCACCCAGGAACAGGTGGACCCGGACCGGTTGGTGCTGGTGGGCGAGCGGCTTGTGGTGCTCAACCGCGTGCCGATCCGGTCCCGCGGCAGGGATATCGGCGCAGTCACCACGCTGCGCGACCGCACCGAACTGTCCTCGCTGGAACGTGAGCTCGGCGCCACGCGGACGGCCACGGATACCCTCCGCGCACAGGCTCACGAATTCGCCAACCAGCTGCACGTGATCTCCGGGCTGATCCAGATCGGCGAGTACGATTCCGTGGTGCAGTTCGTCAATGGCGCAACCGTTGACCGGACCCGGCTCAACGATGAGGTCACCAGCCGGATCCAGGACCCCGCGCTCGCCGCCCTCCTGATCGCCAAATCCAGCCTGGCCACCGAACGCGGTGTGACGCTCAAACTCGACCCCGAATCCGCCCTTGGCCGCGTGGATGACGATCTCTCGCGGGACCTGGCCACCGTTGCCGGTAACCTCGTGGACAACGCGTTCGACGCCGTCGCCGGGCTCCCGGCGGGAAACGTCAGTGTGCTGGTGCAAGAACATGGAAACACCGTCACAGTGACCGTCCGGGACAACGGTCCGGGAGTCCCGGACGCCGGCCGTGAGGAGATTTTCCGCCAGGGTTTCACCACCAAGCAGCCCGGCGGGCCGCAGCCCGGGTCCGACGGCGGCCGCGGCTTCGGCCTGGCCCTCTCGAGGGTGGTCTGCCGCCGCGGCGGCGGCGACCTTACGGTGGCAAACGACCACGGCGCGGTCTTTACCGCCAAGCTCAACCGAAGGAGGCCGAAGCCATGATCAACGTCCTGATCATTGACGACGATTTCATGGTGGCAAAAGTCCACGCGGGATTCATCCAGCGCACGCCGGGATTCGCCGTCGTCGGTGTGGCTCACACGGGCGCGCAGGCACTGACGGAAACCGCCCGCCTGCAGCCGGACCTGGTGCTCCTGGATATCCATTTGCCGGACATCAACGGCCTGGACCTGATGCAGAAGCTGCGGGAAGTAGCGCCGGAACTGGACGTCCTGGTGATCAGTGCCGCGCGCGAAGTGGAGACGGTCCGCAAGGCGCTCCGCGGCGGGATTGTGCATTACCTGATCAAGCCCTTCTCGCAGACTGACCTGCAGGAACGGCTGGAGCATTACCGCAACGCCTACCAGGGCCTGGACTCGTCCAAGGACGTGGCGGAACAGTCGGACGTCAACCGGGTCTTCGGCCTGGACCGGACCGAGCGGCCGCTGCCCAAGGGCTGCAGCATCGAGACACTGAAGCTGGTGGAGACGGCCCTCAAGGAGGCCGACGGCGATCTCTCCGCCGCCGAGGTGGCAGTCCAGTTGGGCACCTCCCGGGTCAGCGCCCGCAGGTACCTCGAGTACCTGCACGACGAGGGAGCCCTGGAGGTCCGGCTCAAGTACGGCGTAGGGCGGCCCGAGCGGCGCTACGTGCTCAGAAGCTAGCGCAGCAGAGTGTCCACCAGCCGTGCTGCGACCCTCGCTGTCCGGCCGTCGATGTCGAAGGCGGGGTTCAGCTCTGCCACATCGAAGTGCAGCAGTTTCCCGCTCTGCGCCACTTGCCTGCACACCGCGCTGATGACCGGCAGCGGCACCCCATAAGCGGCCGGCGCGCTGACCCCGGGAGCCACCGAAGCGGGCAGCACGTCAAGATCGATGGTCAGGTACAGCACGTCCACGCCGGCCAGGAACCCGGCCACAAAGGATTCCACCCGCGCCGCTGTGCAGTCCTCGTCCAGCACGTACTCCACGCCAAGGCGTTGGGCGGTATCGAACAGAGCCCGGGTGTTGTTGGGTTCTGAAATCCCGACGACGGCGTACCGGAGTTCGCGCCCCGCGGCGGCTTCCGCGTGCGCCATCTGCAGGAACGGCGTTCCGGAACTGGGTATGGGCTCATCGCGCAGGTCAAAGTGGGCGTCAAGGTTAAGCACACCCAGCCGGCGGCCCTGGACGGCTGCGGACGCGGCAATGCCCAGGTAACTGGCGTACGCGGTCTCGTGGCCGCCGCCCAGGACAGCGGTGAGATTCCCGGCGTCGAGCATTGCCGTAATGACCTGACCGGCACGGGCCTGGCCGTCTTCCAGGGCACCGCCTGACACTACAACGTCACCGGCGTCGAACACCTCCCGTTCCAGGTGGAAGGCCAGCGGGCCAAGCGCAGCCCGGAGAGCGGCCGGGGCGAGGGCCGCACCGGGGCGGCCCTTGTTCCGCCGGACCCCCTCATCACTGCAGAATCCGAGCATCACTGCGGGGCGGGAGCCGGGCTGGCCCTCAGCTGCAGATCCGGGGGGCACCGGGACGCCCCTGGAATAGGGTGAGACCGCCTGCCACCAGCGCCGGTGTTCCTGGCCCTCGCCATCGAACCGCCCCGTCCAGGGCTCGGGCGGGAGATCGGCAGGAGATAAGGGAAGGACCATGGCTCCACTTCACCCCATGCCGGGTGTGAAAACCAGCGGCACCGCCGCCGTTCTGTCTGGCATAACGGATGCCGGACGCAGTCGGGGAAAGCCGCTGCGGACGGTCGCCCTGGCACGCAACAGGACTATTGTGGAGCAACCCCTCCACGCGAATGTCCGATTTCCGAGAGCAGCCCATGCTGGAAGCCCCGAGTATTCTTTTTGCCGCCGCAGGCCTGGCGGTATTTGTCGCAGCGGTCCTCCCCAAGGCCCTGCGCAACGCCCCCTTTTCGATGCCCATGGTGTTCCTTGGCGCCGGCATCGCAGCTTTTTCCCTGATTCCCACACTCCCTGACCCTGATCCGCTCCAACACAGCGACTTCACCCTGCACGTCGCGGAGGTCTGCGTGATCATCTCCCTGATGGGTGCCGGCCTGGCCCTGGACCGGCCGGTAGGACGCAAAACCTGGTCCACCACCTGGCGTCTCCTGGGTATTGCGATGCCGCTATGCATTATCACCCTGACCCTGCTGGGGATGTGGTTCCTCGGGCTCGGGTTGGGCGCGGCGCTGCTGGTGGCATCCAGCCTGGCCCCCACGGACCCGGTCCTGGCCTCGGAAGTCCAGGTGGGGGAGCCTGCGGATGAGGATGAGGGCAGTGAGAACGAGGACGAAGTCCGGTTCGGCCTGACCTCCGAAGCCGGCCTGAATGACGGCCTGGCCTTCCCGTTCGTGTACCTCGCCATCGCCATCAGCATCGTGGGGTCCTCACCCCTTGCATGGTTCCCCGAATGGTTCGGCGTGGACGTCGTGTGGCGGCTGGCGGCCGGCCTCCTGGTCGGATTCCTGATCGGCAAAGTCCTGGCCCGGCTCTTCTTTTCTGCCCGGAAGGAAAGCCTCCGCCTGTCCAACCACGCAGAAGGCTTCGTCGCCCTGGCGGCAACATTCCTGGCCTACGGCCTCACCGAGATGATCGAGGGATACGGGTTCATCGCCGTGTTTGTCTGCGCCGTCACCATCCGCTCCGCGGAACATACGCATGGCTACCACAAGATCCTGCACTCCTATGTGGAGCAATTGGAACGCCTGATGACTGTGGTGATCCTTGTCCTTCTGGGCGGCGCCATCGCGCGTGGACTGCTTGACCGGATGGGCTGGGTTGAGGTTCTGGTGGCCCTGGCGTTCCTGCTGCTGGTCCGCCCGCTTGCCGGCTGGGTGGGGCTCATGGGCGGCAAAACCGGGCCGCGGGAAAGGATTGCCCTGTCCTTTTTCGGAATCCGCGGGATCGGCTCCCTGTACTACCTCGCCTACGCATTGGGGAAAGGCGAATTCTCGGACCAGGCGGAATGGCTGTGGGGCTTTGTGGGGCTGGTGGTGGCGCTGTCCATCGTCATTCACGGCGCCACCACCTCGCCGCTGATGAACCGCCTGGACAAGCTGCGTGAGCGCAGGGCCTTGGCGGAAACCGGCGACGAGGGGATGGCCCCCAACACTCCCGTGTAGGGGCCATCCACCGGGAGGTTGCGGCGGACCAGCTGTTACGGCAGCCCCAGTGCCGTTACAGCATGCGGAGTGCTGTTACAGCATGCCCAGCGCGGCCTCGATGGGCCCTACTGCGAAGAAGAGCAGGAAGGCCGCGGCCACGGCCCACATCAGCGGGTGGATTTCCTTGACCCGGCCCTGGACGGTGCGGATCAGGACGAACGCAATGAAGCCTGCGCCCAGGCCGTTGGCGATCGAGTAGGTGAACGGCATCAGGGTGAACGTCAGGAAGGCCGGGATCGCGATGCCCCAGTCCTGCCAGTCGATCTTGCCCACCTGGGAGACCATCATGAAGCCCACCACCACCAGGGCAGGCGCCACTGCTTCAAACGGCACCAGGTTGATCAGCGGGGTGAAGAACATTGCCACCAGGAACAGCAGGCCGGTCACGATCGAAGCCACGCCGGTCCGCGCGCCTTCGCCGATTCCGGCACCCGCCTCCACGTAGATCTGGTTCGAGGAGACTGACGCGCCGCCGCCTACGATGGCGCCGAGGGCGTCCACCTGCAGCACCCGGTCAACGTTGGGGATGTTGCCGTGCTCGTCGATGTTCCCGGCTTCGGTCGCGAGGCCCACCATCGTGCCCATGGCGTCAAAGAAGATGCTGAGGAGGATCACGAAGGCAAGCAGCGTCGCGGCCACAAAGCCGAGGTGCTCAAACGCACCGAACGGGTTGGCCTTGCCGATCAGGGACAGGTCCGGAGCCGACCACTTAGAGAACGTGGGGGCCACCAGCGACCAGCCCTGTGGGTTGGAGACCTTGCCGTCGAAGCTGGGGCCGATGTGCAGGGTCATCTCAAGGATGACCGAGATGACCGTCGAGGTGATGATGCCGATCAGGATGGCGCCTTTGACCTTGCGGACCACCAGGGCGATGGTCAGGATCAGGCCGAAGACGAACACGGCCGTCGGCCAGCCCAGGAGCTTGCCGTCGAACCCCAGGCCCACGGGAACGGTGGTGCCGGCTACGTCCGGGATGCGCCGCACGAAGCCGGCATTGACCAGGCCGATCAGGGCGATGAAGAGGCCGATGCCCACCACGATCGCGGTCTTGAGCCCATCGGGAACGGCCTTGAAGACCGCTGTGCGGAATCCGGTCAGGACCAGGATCAGCATGGTCACACCGGAGATGACCACCAGGCCCATCATGTCCGGCCAGGTCAGGCCCGGGTTGGTTGCCACGGTCACGGCCACAAACGCGTTGACGCCCAGGCCGGTGGCCAGGGCGAAGGGGTGTTTGGCCCAGGCGCCCATCAGGATGGTGAGGATGCCTGCCACGAAGGCGGTGACGGCGGCCACGGCGGTGAACCCGAGTGTGTTTCCGCTGGAGTCCGGGCCGGAGAGGATGAGCGGGTTGAGGACCACGATGTAGCTCATCGCGAAGAAGGTGGCGAACCCGCCGCGGATCTCGCGGGAGAGGTTGGACCCCCGCTCGGTGATCTTGAAGTACCGGTCCAGGGCAGAGCCTTGCTTAAGCATTAGTCCTCCGGGGGAGTCTTTTGGGGATACTTGATCCTAATTGGCGGCGGCCCGGCTCCCGGACCACAGCAGCCCAAACACACTGTGAACTTCGCTACCTGCGGTCCTGTGGGCGGTCCGAAAAGTGCTGGACATCCCTGCCGGGGCGTGGCACTATCACGCAAATGAACAGCAATCCGGCCCAACAGCAGCATCTTCGCGACCTCGCGCTGCTGCGGCGCGTCCGGGACAGGATTGACCGCGAGTACGCTCAACCCCTCGACGTCGAGGCGCTCGCACGGGGCGTGAACATGTCCGCCGGGCACCTTAGCAGGCAGTTTCGCCTGGCGTACGGCGAGCCGCCTTACGGCTACCTGATGACCCGGCGGATCGAGCGCGCGATGGCCCTGCTTCGCCGCGGAGACCTCAGCGTCACGGACGTCTGCTTCGCCGTCGGATGCTCATCCCTGGGTACCTTCAGCACCCGCTTTACGGAACTGGTGGGGATGTCGCCGAGCAGTTACCGCCGCGTGGCCGGCGGCCACGCGGCGGGCATGCCTTCCTGCGTCGTCAAACAGGTCACCAGACCGATCAGGAATAGAGAAGCGCGGGCTCAGAGCCGCGCCTAGACTGGCGTCATGGAACTCACAATTCATTGGACATTCCTCCCCCATACCGATCCGGAGGCGTCCCTGGCGTTCTACCGGGACACCCTGGGTTTCGAGGTGCGCAACGACGTCGGCTACGGCGGAATGCGCTGGCTGACAGTCGGGCCGGCGGGCCAGCCCCAGACCTCCATCGTCCTTGAACCCCCGACGGCGGACCCTGGCCTCACCGAAGACGAACGGCGGACCATCACCGAACTGATGGCCAAAGGCAGCTACGCGCGGATCGTGCTCGCCACCCCTGACCTGGATGGAACCTTCGAGAAGCTGCAGGCAAGCGGCGCCGAAGTGGTCCAGGAGCCCATCGAACAGGCCTACGGCATCCGGGACTGCGCGTTCCGCGATCCCGCCGGAAACATGATCCGCATTAACGAGGCACGATGACTGCGGACACCACCACGGACCTCCAGCCACCCGCGGTCCACGCTGCCGATACCCATGACCTGATCCGCGTCCAGGGTGCGCGCGAGAACAACCTCAAGGACATCAGCCTGGAGATCCCGAAGCGCCGCCTGACGGTGTTCACCGGGGTATCGGGGTCAGGCAAGAGCTCGCTGGTCTTCGCCACCATCGCCGCTGAGTCGCAGCGGATGATCAACGAGACCTACAGCGCCTTCCTGCAGGGGTTCATGCCCTCACTGGCCCGGCCCGACGTCGACATGCTCGAAGGCCTGACCACGGCCATCATTGTCGACCAGGAGCGGATGGGTGCGAACCCCCGCTCCACGGTGGGCACCGCCACCGACGCCAATGCGATGCTCCGGATCCTGTTCAGCCGGCTGGGACAGCCGTATGTCGGCCCGCCCACCGCTTTCTCCTTCAACGTCCCCACGCGGAAAGCCAGCGGGGTGATGAGCACCGAGAAGGGCGGCAGGGTTGAAAAGAGCGTGGTCCAGAACGCCGTCTACCTCGGCGGCATGTGCCCGCGCTGCGAGGGCATGGGTTCGGTCTCCGATTTCGATCTCACTGCCCTGTATGACAGCAGCAAGTCGCTCGCCGAGGGCGCCCTGACCGTCCCCGGGTACAGCATGGACGGCTGGTACGGCCGCATCTTCGCCGGCGCCGGCCTGAACATGGACAAGCCGATCGCGAAGTTCACCAAGAAGGAGATGGACGACCTCCTCTACAAGGAGCCCACCAAAATCAAGGTGGAGGGAATCAACCTCACGTACGAGGGCCTGATTCCGAAGATCCAGAAGTCGATGCTTTCCAAGGACGTCGACGCCATGCAGCCCCACATCCGGGCCTTCGTGGAGCGCGCCATCACGTTCCAGTCCTGCCCGGAGTGTGACGGAACGCGGCTAAGCCCCGAGGCCAGGAGCGCGAAGATCAGGGGCAAGAACATCGCCGATCTGTGCGAAATGCAGATCAGCGACCTCGCCGATTGGATCCGTGACTTCAAGGAGCCCTCGGTGGCACCGCTTCTCAAGGGCCTGCAGCACCTGCTCGACTCGTTCGCCGAAATCGGGCTCGGCTACCTCTCCCTGGACCGGCCGGCCGGAACGCTGTCCGGCGGGGAGGCGCAGCGCACCAAGATGATCCGCCACCTCGGATCCTCCCTCACCGACGTCACCTACGTGTTCGACGAACCCTCCATCGGACTGCATCCGCACGATATCGAGCGGATGAACCAGCTCCTGCTGCAGCTCCGGGACAAGGGCAACACCGTGCTGGTGGTGGAGCACAAGCCCGAGACCATCACCATCGCTGACCACGTGGTTGACCTCGGCCCCGGCGCCGGCACCAAAGGCGGGGCCGTCTGCTTCGAAGGAACCGTCGAGGGCCTGCGGGCCAGCGGCACCATCACCGGGCACCACCTCGACGACCGGGCGGCCCTGAAAGACAAAGTACGTTCCTCAGCCAGGAAGCTGGAGGTCCGTGGCGCCTCCAAGCACAACCTCCAGCACGTCGACGTCGATATCCCGCTGGGTGTGCTCTGCGTCGTCACCGGGGTGGCCGGCTCGGGGAAGAGTTCGCTGATCCACGGTTCGGTGGCCGGCCAGGACGGTGTGGTGGTCATCGACCAGGGCGCCATCAAAGGCTCGCGCCGCAGCAACCCCGCCACGTACACCGGGCTGCTGGAACCCATCCGCAAGGCGTTCGCGAAGGCCAACAACGTCAAGCCGGCACTGTTCAGCTCAAACTCCGAAGGTGCCTGCCCCACCTGCAACGGCGCCGGTGTCATCTTCACCGAACTGGGTGTCATGGCAACAGTCGAATCCACCTGCGAGGACTGTGAGGGCCGGCGCTTCCAGGCATCGGTGCTGGAATACACGCTGGGCGGCCGCAACATTGCCGAGGTCCTGGCGATGTCCATGACTGAGGCCGAGGAGTTCTTCAGCGAAGGTGAGGCCCGGACGCCGGCCGCCCACAAAATCTTGGACCGGCTGGTGGACGTCGGGCTGGGCTACCTCACCCTCGGCCAGCCGCTCACCACGCTGTCCGGCGGCGAACGGCAGCGCGTCAAACTGGCCACCCAGATGGCGGAAAAGGGGGATGTCTACGTCCTCGACGAACCCACCACAGGCCTCCACCTCGCCGATGTGGAGAACCTGCTGGGCCTCCTTGACCGGCTGGTGGACTCCGGAAAGTCAGTGATCGTCATCGAACACCACCAGGCGGTCATGGCGCACGCTGACTGGATCATCGATCTGGGTCCCGGCGCCGGACACGACGGCGGCAAGATCGTTTTCGAGGGCCCGCCGGCTGACCTCGTGGCCGGGCGGTCCACCCTCACGGGCAAGCATCTGGCGGCCTACGTGGGTGCCTAGGGGGCGGGCAGGGCTGCGCCGGAAGTTCGCCTAGGCTGGAAGGACGCCAATTCTAGGGAGCAGTCCACCCATGCGATCCACCTGCCGTCAGCTGCTGAGTGCTCTACTCGGGGCTGTGCTTTTTGCCGCCGTGCTCCTGGGCGCCTCCGCTCCCGCATCGGCGCACGACGCCGCCGAGTCCAGCAGCCCTGCCCAGGGCGCAACGCTGGCCACCCCGCCTGAGACGGTGTCCGTCTCCTTCAACAAAAACCCGCTGGGCATCGGCGCGCAGTTCTCCGTCAAGGATTCAGCCGGCGCCGAGTGGGCGGAGGGGAACGTCGAAATCGTCGACAACGTGGCGTCCCAGAAGCTCAAGGCCGGGGCTCCGGCGGGCGCCTACACTGTGGCGTGGCGCGTTGTCAGCTCGGATTCGCACCCCATCGAGGGGACATTCGGGTTCACCGCCACCGCCGGTGCGGCGGGAGCACCGCCCGCGGGATCGCCGTCGGCCGCGTCATCCGGAACCAGTACGACGACGGCGGCTGCCGGCCCCACCATGGGAACCCCCCAGCCGGGAGCCACAGCGACCCCGCTGCCGGCCGTTGGCGCGTCTGAACCGTTCCCCTGGAGCCTGGTGGTCTTTGCCGCGGTGGCGCTGGGACTGCTGGTGGCCATCGGTGTTCTGGCGAAACGCAGGCTCGCCACAGGCACCGATGACACAGGCAGTGATGGCGATCGGGGTTAGGCGCTCCTAGACGGCGAAGCCGGTCAGGGCGGCCGGACCGGCGTCCGGCTGCACCTTCGCGGAGATGGCCTGCCCCACGGTCTTGGCCTGGCGCAGCACCTCCTTGGGTGACGGCGTGATGAGCTCGCCCACGCCCACGAGGTAAATGCCGATGGTCCGCATGGCAGCCACCAGGTTGCTGCGGACGGTGATGCCGAAGTCGCTGAGCATGCGCCGCAGCTGGCTGTGGGCGCAGCGGGTCAGCACAATGTTGTCGGCCAGCAGGATGCCGTTGGGGGTGTGCACCTCCCACTGGCGGGGAACGAAGGGTTCTGTGGTGCCGTCATGCCCGCCGCCGGCGGTTCCGCCCACCATGGTCAGCTGGACTGCCCGGGTGGTGTTGCGGACGTCCATGTCGTGGCTCGCTGCGTAGTTGCGCAGGTGGCGGAGGATTTCGTTGCGTTCCCGGAGGGAGTCTGAATCCGCGGCGTCGCAGCGCTGCAGTGAAGCTGTATTGGCCGGCTGCCCGGCGCCCAGGATGTCGAGTCCGTCCACCACGATCGCGTCCACGCCGCGCCGGCGCAGTTCGGCTCCAACGGCCAGGCCCGAAAGCCCCGTGCCGATGATCACCGTGGTGGTCCGTTCGGTCCCGCCATTCACAGGCATGCTTGACACTACAGTTTCCCTCCTTCGAAGATTTCGGCTGGCGCGGGCGTCGTCGCCCGCATGCGCCACCTTACCCCCAAAGTCCGGCCGCAGAACCGGCCCGGGATGCTTCCTCACTCAAGGGCGCCCCGGACCGGCAGTGCCTCGAAGACTACAGAACATTTGCGCCCATGGGTAGCCCAAACCCAAACATTCCCGCCCGCGTTGAATGCGCTTTCCACCCGGTCAGGGGCGGGTTGTGGATAACGTGCGCCCGGGAGCTGCGGATAGCTTGCTAAGTGTTCACGGACCGAGAATAGTGAGAAGCGGAAGCAGGGAATTCCCGGTCCGGGCGGTGACACTTACCCTGGTGCAGGAGGAGCGCCCCGCTTCTGGCAGAATAGCCGCAACATCAGGCAGTATCGCGAGGAGGCGGCCCAATGGGCGCACAGGAGATGCATCCGGATCCGGAACGGGGCAGCGCCGGAACGCCGGCCCACCCGGGTGGAATCGTTGTGGGCGTGGACGGGTCCGATCACGGCCAGTGCGCACTGGTGTGGGCGGCCCGGGAAGCCGAGCGCCGCCGTCGGCCGTTGCATATTGTCACGGCCTACTCTGTACCGATCTTTGCCGCGTCCGGGCTGGATGGCGGCTACGCAACCGTGGACGATTCAGTGATCCGTGAGGGCGCCGAGGCAGTGGTCCAGCAGGCGTTGGACAAGGTTTCCGGCTACAACATCGAAGTCGATGCCTCCGTGGAGAACGGTGACGCCTCGGGCGTGCTGCTGGAGCTGTCCGAGACCGCCGAACTGCTGGTGGTGGGCACCCGTGGGCGCGGCGGGTTTGTGGGACGCCTGCTGGGTTCAGTCAGCAGCGCGTTGCCCGCCCACGCCAAATGCCCCACCGTCACGGTGCCTTTGATCTGCGCGGACCGGCTGGGCGAAACCACCGATGACAAACGCATCAGGGCTGAACAGGCCAAAGCCGGGCACCACCCCGTGGAGAACGCGGTGGTGGTCGGCGTTGACGGATCCGAGCAGGCGCGCATCGCCGTGCTCGAGGCAGCGGCCCAGGCCGAGCGGCTCGGGGCAAAACTGCGGGTGCTCTGCGCGGTGCCGCAGTACAGTGGATCCCTGGCCTGGGTGCCGGCGCCCATGGACCGGAAGGCCCTCCTGGCCGACATCCAGGTACAGCTCGACGCCGGGATGGCCTGGCTGAGGAGCCACTACCCCGTCCTGCCGATGGAAGCGGAGCTCAAGGACGGATCACCCGTGGATGCGTTGGTGGAGGCCAGCCGGCAGGTGGAACTTGTGGTGGTGGGCACCCGTGGCCGTGGCGGCTTCACCGGAATGCTCCTGGGTTCCACCTCCGCGGGCGTCCTGCACCACGCCAAAAGCCCGGTGCTGGTTGTTCCGGACCGGGAGGACCCACGCCTGGCGGACCGGGCGAACTTTGGGCCCATCCTGGGCGCGGCCTGAGTAGGTTCCGCAGCAGGAGGCATGGAAATGCCTGGCACGGGAGGTTCACCGCCAATCCTGGGATTGGCGGACATCGGGCCGGGCATGCTGCCCCTGGCGGGAGGCAAGGCAGCGAACCTCGGGGTGCTGATCGCAGCAGGCTTCCCTGTCCCGGACGGCTTTTGCCTCACCACGGAGGCCTACCGCCGCGCAACAGCCGGGGACGCACACGTACAGGGCCAGCTGGAGGGAATCCACACGGCTCTGCAAAGCACAGCTGAGGACGATCTCGCCGCCCTGGCAGCGCTGGCCGCCCGGGCCCGTGAGGTGATCCTCAGCGCTCCTGTTCCGGCGGAGACTGTTGAGGCGATCGAACGGGCCTATGCGGCGTTGGGGAACGATGTTCCCGTTGCGGTGCGCTCGTCCGCCACCGCCGAAGACCTTCCGTCGGCAAGTTTCGCCGGGCAGCAGGACACCTACCTCAATGTGGTGGGGGCCGCCGCCGTTGTGGATGCTGTCCGCAGCTGCTGGGCCTCGCTCTGGACCGACCGCGCCGTCAGCTACCGGGCAACCCGGCGGATTGATCCAACCGCCGTGGCACTTGCCGTGGTGGTCCAGCGGATGGTTGACGCTACTGCCGCGGGTGTCCTGTTCACGGCCAACCCGCTCACCGGCCGCCGCCAGCAGGCTGTGATCGATGCCAGCCCGGGCCTGGGGGAGGCCGTGGTGTCCGGGGCGGTCAACCCGGACCACTTTGTGGTGGACCCGGCCACGGGGGCAGTCCTGGAACGGCGGCTCGGTGACAAGCGCATCGCCGTCCGGCCGATCTCCGGCGGCGGAACCCGCACGGTGGCTGCCTCCAATGGCGGTGCAGCGGCCTGCCTCACGGATCCGCAGGCCGCCGAACTGGCCGCCCTTGGCCTGCGGGTGGAGAACCACTTCGGAGCGCCGCAGGACATTGAGTGGGCCATCGCCGGGGACGGCCGGGTGTGGCTCGTCCAGTCCCGGCCCATCACCACCCTTTTCCCCATTCCCGAGCGCGCGGCAACCCGGCCGGGCACCCGGGTCTACCTCTGTTTCAGCCTGGCGCAGGGCCTGACCCGGCCCATCACGCCGATGGGACTGGCAACGTTCAGGGTGCTGGCGTCCTCGGTGGCCCGCGCAGCCCGTTTCGACGTTCCCGAGCCGCGCAACGGCCCCTCACCGTATGCGGAGGCTGCCCAGCGCCTCTACTTCGACCTGACCGCGGTGGTCCGCAGCACCACGGGCCGGCGCATCATTCCGCGGGTCTTCGACGTGATGGAAGCCCGCTCTGCCACGGTCCTGCGGAAGGTGTTCGAGGACCCCCGGTTCTCCGTGACCCGCCGGACCCCGCTGGGCCTGCTGCGCCACGTGGTGCCGGCAGCGGTGCACGCACGGGTTCCGGAGACGCTGCTCCGGGCAGTATTCCGCCCGGCAGCCGCGCTGCGGCGGGCGAACCGTCTCGCGCGCGGCTTCGGCGACACCCTTGAACCGCCGG
Organism: Pseudarthrobacter sp. DSP2-3-2b1; assembly: GCF_049895945.1. NCBI lineage: Bacteria > Bacillati > Actinomycetota > Actinomycetes > Micrococcales > Micrococcaceae > Pseudarthrobacter > Pseudarthrobacter sp. DSP2-3-2b1. Next base: position 48,344 of record NZ_JAFCTI010000010.1, read on the forward strand.
CCGACGCCACGCCGCTGCAACGCCTGGACCATGCTGAACACCTGCTCGGCGGCCGGATCTTCTCTGTGGTTCCGGCCATCCTGCCGCTTCCTGCCCTCGGCTTCGCCGCGCTGGCCCTGGCGGGGAAACTGCTGGGTGGCGGCCGCTGGGATGACCTGCAGGTGGTGCTCCGCGGGCTGCCGAACAACGTGACCACCGAAATGGACCTTGAACTCTGGCGCCTCGCCCAGGTCATCAGGAACGACGGCGGATCCCGCGCCGCCGTGGTGGGCCGGGGACCGGCAGAGGTTGCCGCAGACTACCGCTCCGGTGAGCTTCCGGCGGAGCTGCAGGCCGGCCTGGCGAGATTTATGGGCCGGTACGGGCACCGCGCGGTGGCGGAGATCGACGTCGGCATGCCCCGTTGGTCGGATGACCCCACCCACATTATTGGCGTCCTCGCCAACTACCTTCGGCTCGAAGATTTGTCCGTAGCTCCGGACGTCCAGTTCAGCAATGCCGCCGAGGAGGCGGAGGCGTGTGTGGACCGCCTGGTGGCTGAGGCACGCGCCCGGGGCCGGCTCCGGGCCCTCGTGGTGCGTGCGGCGTTGCGGCGGGCGCGGCTGTTTGCCGGGCTCCGCGAGTTGCCGAAGTATCTGCTGGTGGTGGGGCTTGCCGAAGTGCGGAAGGAACTGGCTGTGGTGGGCGCGGCACTGGTTGAGGCCGGGGTGGTGGCCGAGGCGGACGACGTCTTCTTCCTGGACCTGGTGGAAGCCAGGGCCGGCTTGGCGCACGGTGTCCTGCACACCGTCGGTGCGCCTGCCGGTGGTACGCCTGGCGGTGGTGCGCCCGCAGGTGGTGAGGGAGCGCGGCCGGCTGACCTGCGTGCCCTGGTGGCCCGGCGGCGGGCCGCGTACGCGCAGGAACTGGAGCGGCGCCACATCCCGCGGGTGCTCCTCTCCGACGGTACGGAACCGGAAACGCTGCAGCCGGCCGGAACACAGGGGGTGCCGGCAGTGCCGGGCGCGCTCGCGGGGAGTCCTGCCTCGGCGGGAACGGTCACCGCGGCTGCCCGGGTCATCCTGGACCCGGTGGGAGCGCACCTGGAACCGGGCGAGATCCTGGTGGCGCCGTCCACCGATCCCGGCTGGACCCCGCTGTTCCTGACGGCGGGTGGCCTGGTAATGGAGATGGGCGGGCCCAATTCACACGGGGCCGTAGTGGCACGGGAGTACGGCATCCCGGCAGTGGTGGGCGTTCCGGATGCCACCCTGCGGCTTTCCACCGGCCAGAAAATCACGGTCGACGGCGGCGCGGGCACCGTGCTGCCCGCATAACCGGGCGGGGCTCCGGTTGATGCACCGTCAGGGGTGTGCGGGGCGGCCGCCAGGCGTAATCTGAACTTATGGGCTCCAAGGATGAAGCGGGTTGGGCATGAAACGCACATGGCTGCGCTGGGTTCCCGCAGCAGCTGTACCTGCAGTGATAGCCGCCGGTGTTCTGGTGGGATCCATTCCGGCGCGCGCGGGCGATCCGTTGCCCCAGAAATCCGCCGCCGAGGTCCTGACCCTGTTGGGCCAGCACAGCACCAGGTCATTCTCCGGCACCCTGGAGCAGTCCTCCGAGCTGGGACTGCCGGATCTGCCCGCGGTGGGTCCCACATCAGGGCCGGCATCTGCCGGTGGAGCCGCCTCCATCGCTGAGCTTCTGACCGGCGAACACACAGCCCGGATCTTCATGGACGGGCCTACGAAGGTCCGTATCCAGGTGGTGGACAGGCTCGCCGAACGCGATGTCATCCGCCGGGACAGCGATGTGTGGTTCTACAACTCCAGGGACAACAGCGCGGCGCACCTGACCCTGCCGGCCAAAGCGAGCGACCTGCCCCTTCCGGCGCCGGACGCCCCCGTTCCCTCCACCCATGCCATTCCCACCCCCGAAGAACTCGCCAAGCGGTTCCTTGACGCAGCCGACAGTTCCACGTCGGTGACGGTTGGCCCCGATGTCCAAGTGGCCGGACGGTCCGCGTACAGCCTGGTGCTGGCGCCGCGGACGGAGGGAACCTTGGTGGAGAGGGCGGTGATCGCAGTTGACGGCGCGACCGGAATGCCGCTCAAGGTAACTGTTTCAGCCCGAGGCCAGCAGGAACCGGCATTCGAGGCAGGGTTCACCAGCCTGACCCTGGCGGCGCCGGAGGATGCGATGTTCAACTTCACGGCACCTCCGGGTGCCACGGTCAAGGAGCTTCCGCTGCCGCAGGGTCCCATGATGCCGCACCAGCAAAGCACGCCTGGCTTCCAGGGTGAGCCGGCAACCCCGGGAATGCTCCCGCCGGATTATGTACCCGGAAGTGCAGTTCACCAGCGGGATGCCGGTGCGCCCAAGCCCACGGTGACCGGAAAGGGCTGGGAATCGGTGATCGGGTTCCCTGCACCGCCGGACGGCCAGGGGGCGCAGCTGACTGAGGCCTTACTGAAGGATCCGCTCCTGTCCCAGGCCGCCGTCGTCGTACCCGGCGGGCGGCTCCTGTCCACCTCGCTGGTCAACGTCCTGCTGACCGACGACGGCAGGATCTTTGTGGGGATGGTTCCGGCCGAGCGGCTTCAGGCCGCCGCCGGCGCGGCGTGAGGGCCGCCGGGGCACCCGGCCTGAGCATAGAAACGCGCGGCCTGACCAAACGGTTCGGCCAGCAGTTGGCAGTTGATGGTGTGGACCTCTCGGTGCCGCACGGCGCCGTGTTCGGCTTCCTGGGCCCCAACGGTTCAGGCAAAACCACCACCATCCGGATGCTCCTGGGCCTCGCCGCGGCGACCGCCGGGACAGTCAACGTCCTGGGCCATCAGATGCCGCAGCGGCTGGACGATGTCCTCCCGCGCGTCGGTGCTCTGGTGGAAGGGCCGGCTTTTTATCCCTTTCTGTCCGGCACGGCCAATCTGCACCGGCTCGACGCCGCCAGCCGGCATGCGGCGCCTGCCACCCGGAACGCACGGGTGGCGGCCGCACTCGAGCGGGTGGGACTCGCGCACGCGGCCGGCAAAAGGGTGCATGCGTATTCCCTGGGGATGAAGCAGCGGCTGGGAATCGCCAACGCGCTGCTGTCACCACGGGACCTGTTGGTGCTGGATGAGCCAACCAACGGACTGGATCCGCAGGGGACGCGCGAGGTGCGGAGCCTGGTCCGGTCCCTCGCCGCAGACGGCGCCACGGTCTTCGTCTCCAGCCACCTGCTGGCGGAGGTGGAGCAGATCTGCACGCATGCGGCCATCATGAGCGCGGGCAGGCTGGTGGCCCAGGGTCCGCTGGCCGAGCTTCGCCAGGCGGGCGAGACGCGGATCCGCCTGATAACGCCCGACGCCGGGACGGCCTCCGCAGTTCTGCTGCGGTTGGGCCTGACCCCAGGCGCTGCCCACCCGGAGGCGGACGGGCAGGTGCTGACCGCCGTTGCGGCTGCTGCCCGGCTTGACGCCCCGGAGGACATCGTGGCCGAGCTCGTGGCGGCAGGGGTGCGGGTCCGTGGCTTTGCAGTGGAACGGGAAAGCCTTGAGGAACGCTTTGTTGCCTTGACGGGGGAGGGGTTCGACGTTGCCCAGTAGCGGTCCTGAAACAGCAGAAGCTCCGGAACCGGGCCGTGCCCCCGGTGCGGTGAATGCTCCAGGTGCCGTAAATGCCAACGGTGCCGTGAATGGTGCCGGCGAAGCAAGTGCTCCCGGCGAAGCAAGTGCCCCTGGTGAGGCAGGTGCGTCCGGCCTCGTGGGTGCCCTTGGCCGCGGATCGAGCCTGTCCCTCCTGGCATCTGAACTGAAGACTCTTTTCCGGCGCCGGCGGACGCTGGCCATGCTGCTGGCGCTGGCCGCGATACCGGTGCTGATCGCCGTCGCGGTCCGGCTTTCGTCAGCTGTGCCGCCGGGGAGGGGGCCGGCGTTCCTGGACAGGATCACGCAGAACGGGCTGTTCGTGGCCGTCACGGCGCTGCTGGTGGCCGTGCCGCTTTTCCTGCCTCTCACCATCGGAGTGGTGGCCGGCGACACCATTGCCGGCGAGGCAAGCCTGGGCACCCTCCGCTACCTGCTGGTGGCGCCCGCCGGGAGGGTCCGGCTGCTGCTGGTCAAGTACGCAGGGGCCTTGGCTTTTTGCCTGGCCGCGCCCATCACCGTGGCCCTCGCCGGGGCGGCCATCGGAGCGGCGCTGTTCCCTATCGGGCCCGTGACGCTCCTGTCAGGGGATGTGGTGCAGCCTCCGGAGGCTGCACTGCGGCTGGTCCTGATCGCTGCGTACCTTGCGGTATCACTCGCGGGGCTGTCGGCGATCGGGCTGTTCATTTCCACGCTGACAGTGGTTCCGGTGGGCGCTATGGCGGCCACGGTGGTCGTCTCGGTGGCCTCACAGATCGCGGACCAGCTGCCCCAGCTTGAGTGGCTGCATCCCTGGCTGTTCACCCACTATTGGTTCGGTTTTGCCGATGTCCTCCGCCAGCCGGTGCTGTGGGATTCGTTCGTCAATAATGCACTGCTGCAGGCCGGCTACATCGCCGTGTTCGGAGCGCTCGCGTACGGCAGGTTCGTCACCAAAGACGTCCTGTCCTGAGATTTTGACCTTGGGCCACGATCCAGGTCAGTAGCGGGCGGCGTAGGGGTGGAGCTGCATCCCGGCCATTCGGCTGAGCTGCGTGATGCCAATTCCCTCGTCCGGGTTCAACGCCTGGACCACCTGGCCGTTACCCAGGTAAATGGCCACGTGGTAGAAACCCGGAGCCGAACCCCAGACCAGCAGGTCGCCCCGCTGGGCCTGCGAAATTGGCACATGGACAGGGGCGGCCGCATACTGCTGCGCCGCGGTCCGGGGCAGGTACTTGCCGGCGGCTGCAAATGCCGTCTGCACCAGGCCGGAGCAGTCAAAACCGTAGGCGCCGGTACCGCCGTACTGGTAGAAGAACGGGGCGCCCACCTTGGACATGGCCACGGAAATGGCGGTCTCATTGGACCCGCCGGGTGCCGGCGCGGGGGCAGGTGCCGGTGCGGGAGCGGGTGCGGGAGCGGGTGCGGGAGCCGGAGCAGGTGCCGGCGCGGGAGCGGGCGCGGGGGCTGGGGCAGGAGCAGGAACGGGTGCCGGCGCAGGCGCTGGAGCCGGTGCGGCAGCCGGCGGAGCAGCCGGAGCGGCAGGTGCGGCGGCGGTTCCCGTCCCTTGGCCGGCAGGAGGAAGCGCAGGCGGAGCGACCGCTGCAGGTGCACTTCCTGCGGGAGCTGTTCCACCTTGGCTGGAAGCTGCCCGGTCCACAGACGCTGTGATGGCGGCGAGCCGCGCTTCTTCGCGCTGCCGGTCCAGCCCATCCACCCGGGCCGATTCCAGCGCAACGGTGGTGTTCCTCAGCTGCGCCAGCTGGTCCACCAGGACGGTCCGCTGTGCCTGCGCTTCGGCCACGGCCTTCACCTGTGTGGCGTTGGCCCTTTCCGCGTCGGCTTTGCGGGCCTCGGCCGTTCGAGCGGCTTCGTCTGCGGCCCGGTTGGCGTCCTCGGCGGCAGCAGTCAAGGACCGGGCTGCAACAGCCGCTGTGTCCGCCGATTCAAAAGCGCGGCTGCGGCTGGCCGAGATGGCTTCCAGCGTCGCGGCCTGCTGCAGCGCTTCGCCGTTGCCGCTGACGAAGGTGGTCAGGGTGGGGTTCAGCCCGCCGTTGCGGTACAGATCGCCTGCCAGTTGGCCCACCTGTTTGCGGGTCTTGTCCTGCAGGTCCGCGGCGGTCTTCGCTTTGGCGGAGGCAACGTCCGCTGCCAGTCGGCGGTCCTGCAGTTCCACCAGGGATTCGCCGTAGGCGTTGTTTGCCTGCATGGTCAGCGCGAAGGTGGCTTGCTGGGCACTGGCGGCATCGGCCAGGAGGCGCTCGATGGAGGTGACCTGATCCGCCGTCGCGCTTTCACTGGATTTCGCGGCCGCGATGTCTTCCGCCGAGGGAACCTCCGGCGACGCCGGCCGCTGGACGGCCGTTGCGATGACACCGGGAAGCTGGGGAGCGGGATCCGCCTGGGCGGGTAGTGCAAGGGTTCCGGACAGTACGACGGCGGAGCACAGCACGGCCGCCGTCAGGCCTGATCCAGTCAAACGCATTCGCAGAACCTCGCACGGTAAGGCTGGGGAGCGAGGTCCGGTGGCGGCACAAAGCCCCTCTACTGATCTCCCAGCAGTCCGAGGCTACGTGACCGTCTGCACTTTAGCAACACTGGTCACATCAATAACATAAACAACAAGAGTGTGATTCCGACACATCTGAAACGGCGTGTCTGGAATGCGAAGGGGCGCCACGGCGGAGGCATTAGGCGTGCTGGCGCGACTCGTGTTCTGAATGGCTGGCGGGCTCCAGCTGGAACGTGCAGTGCTCCGTGTCGAAATGGGAGCCGAGGCAGGTGGTGAGTTTGTCCAGCAGCTGGTCTGCGCCGCGGGCGTTCAGAACACCGTCCTCCACCACCACGTGGGCCGAAAAGACCGGGACGCCGGAGGTGATGGTCCAGATGTGAATATCGTGCACGTCCACCACGCCGTCAACGCTGAGGATGTGTTCGCGGATCATCTGCACCTCCACGCCTTTGGGGGTGGCCTCCAGCAGGACGTCCACCACATCACGCAGCAGGTTCCATGCGCGCGGCAGGATCATCAGCGCGATCAGCACCGACGCAATCGTATCGGCGGCCTGGTAGCCGGTGAACAGGATGACTACGGCAGCCACAATCACGGCGAACGAGCCAAGAAGGTCACCGAGGACCTCGAGGTAGGCGCCGCGGACGTTCAGGCTGTCCTGGTGTGCGCCGCGCAAGATCAGGAGTGAGACCAGGTTGGCAACAGCGCCCAGGATTGCGGCAGCGAGCATGATGTCCGTGTGGACCTCGGGCGCATCACCTATCCGCCGGATCGCCTCGGTGAAGATCACCACGGAGATGACCACCAGGATCAGCGCGTTGGCCAGGGCTGCCAAGACTTCTGCCCGCTGGTAGCCGTAGGTCCGCTGGTCACTCGCCGGGCGGCCCGCGATCCACGCGGCCAGGAGTGCAATGGTCACGCCTGCGGCATCGGAGAGCATGTGCCCCGCATCGGCCAGCAGCGCCAGCGATCCGGAAAGCGCCGCACCAATTAGCTGCACAACCACCACCACCAGCGTGATGGCCAGGACGGCGACGAGACGCTTGCGGTGCCGGCCGGTTGCCGTGATCCCGTGAGTATGGCTGTGGTCGTGTCCCATGCCTACAAGGCTAGCCCCAGCCGAGCTCGTGCAGCCGCTCGTCGTCGATGCCGAAATGGTGGGCAACCTCGTGCACCACCGTCACCGCCACCTCGTGGATCACTTCATCGCGGGAGGTGCAGATGTCCAGGATGGGCTGCCGGAAGATGGTGATCCGGTCCGGCAGCGATCCGGCGTCCCACCAGGAATCCCGTTCGGTGAGCGGGACGCCCTCATACAGTCCCAGCAGGACGGTATCCGGGTCTTCGCCGGGTGAGGGGACGTAATCGTCCTCGACAAACACCGCCACGTTGTCCATCGCGGCCGCAAGCTTGGCGGGGATGCGGCCCAGGGCGTCGGTGACGGCGGATTCAAAGTCGTCGGCCGACATCTCGAAGGGAAGCGGCTCATGGGGCCCCTCCGGGATGATCGGCAGTCCGGGCGGCAGGTTGGCGGGCATGCCCTGACTGTAGCGCGAACTGCTGATCTGCCGCCTGTGCTCAAGGACGCACGGGCGCCCTGACCTTGCGCCGGGTCAGTCCCACTCCCACCAGGCAGACCACTCCACCCACCAGGCCCCAGACGGAGGGGACCTCACTGAGCAGCAGCCAGGAAATGAGGATGGTGGTGCCAGGGACCAGATAGGTGGTGGCCGCCAGTTTGCCGGCGTCGATCAAAGACAGCGCGTAGGCCCAGGTGGTGAAGGCGATCGCCGTGGGAAAAACGCCCAGATACACCAAGCCCAAAGTTGCGGGCAGCGGCGCGGACTGCAGTTCGGAAACCAGTTGCCCGGTGAAGGGCAGGCAGCAGAGCGCACCCACCATGATCCCGAACCACGTGGCCTGCCCAGCCGGGAACTTCCGCAGCACCGGCTTCTGGATGATGACACTGACGGCGGCGAGCACGGCGGCAAGGAGGCAGAGCAGCACGCCGGCCACATCCGCCGTCGAACGTTCACCGGAGCCGGAACCGGAACCGAGTGCGATCAGCGCAACCCCGCCGAACGCCACCAGGCTGCCGATGAGCAGCCACCGGGGAAAGCCTTCCTTGAGGAAAAAGCCGGCCATGATCGCCACCAGGATGGGATTGACGTTGATCAGCAAGGCGGCGGTCCCGGCGTCGAGCAGGTGTTCCGCGGCGTTCAAGGCAACGTTGTAGCCGCCGAACCACATCACGCCGTACCCAAGAATCGGCCACCACTCGCGGCCCCGAGGCAGCAGCCGGCTTTTGAACAGTTGTGGCAGTACCAGGGCACCAAGTACGACGGCGGCGACCGCCAACCTGCCCAGGGTCAGGGACCCGGGGGAGAAAGTCGGCCCGATGGCCCTGATCCCAACGAACGCCGATGCCCAGAGCACCACGGTGACCAGAACGGCGGCAACGCCGAGGGTGCTGATCCGTCCGTCCGGTGCGGGAAGGGTGGGCGGTGCGGCGGTGTGGGCGCGGGCGGTGGAAGCGCGGGGGGTCGAAGCCATGCTGCCAATCTAGCCCCGCGAAGGCGGTACAGGCTGGCGGAAATCGGCCACCTCTAGTCGAGTTCCTGCCAAAATGGGCGAGCCCGGGATCCCGGCGGTTCCAGGCCTCGGCTAGGATGCGTTTCATGGCCTCAGCTTTAACTTCTTCCCCAGGTTCACCACAGGGCACAGCCAGGCGCGTACGCTTTGTCATCTGGATCCTGCTGGCCGTCCTCGTGGCCAGCGGGGCCGCCTGGTACTTTGCGCTGACATCGGCCAAACCGTCCCAGGAGCCGCCGCTGGCCGGTGCGGAACAGCTTGTCCGCACGGACAGCCACAGGCTGACCTCCCCCGCCGTTGAAAAAGCACAGCTCGTGGAGTTCCTGGACTTCGAATGCGAAGCCTGCCGCTCGATCCACCCGTTCGTGGAGGAGCTGAAGCAGGAGTTCGGCGACAGGGTCACGTTCGTCAACCGCTACTTCCCGTTGTCCTCACACCCAAACTCCGGCCCGGCCGCGCTCGCCGTTGAAGCCGCGGCCCAGCAGGGCAGGTTTGAGGCCATGTCCGCGAGGATGTTTGAGACCCAGGAGCAATGGCATGGGAAGGCGGAATCGCAGGGGCCGCTGTTCCGGACCTTCGCCGAAGAACTTGGCCTTGACCTGGCGGCGTTCGATGCAGCCGTTGCCGACGAGAAGACGAAGGAACGCATCCGGGCGGACATCGCCGACGGCACAGCCCTGGGCGTGACAGGCACGCCGACGTTCTTCCTCAACGGCGAGAAGCTGACCCTGACTACAAAGCAGGACTTCCGGCAGAAGCTCCTGGACGCCGTGAAGTAGAACGGTCAGCCTTTTTTGGACCACTCCAACAGCCGGTCCAGCGGCCAGGTGGTGATGATCCGCTCTGCGGGGACGTTGTTCTTGGCCGCGCGGGCCGCGCCGTACTGAAGGAAGTCGAGCTGCCCCGGCGCGTGGGCGTCGCTGTCGATGGAGAACAGGCACCCCGCGTCCAGGGCCAGCTGAATCAGGTCGTCCGGCGGGTCCTGCCTTTCAGGGCGGGAGTTGATCTCAACGGCCACGTTGTTTTCGGCGCACGCGGCGAACACCTTTCCGGCGTCGAATTCCGATTGCGGCCTTGTGCCGCGCGATCCTTCCACGAGGCGCCCGGTGCAGTGGCCCAGCACGTTGGTGTGCGGATCGCGGATGCCGCCGAGCATGCGCCGGGTCATGGTGCCGCGGTCCGCCCGCAGTTTGGAGTGGACGCTGGAGACCACAATGTCCAGCCGGTCCAGCATGTCCGGCGTCTGGTCCAGCTCACCGGACTCGAGAATGTCCACTTCGATCCCGGTCAGGAGCCGGAAGCCGTTTGCGTTGCTGCCGTTTATCTCCGCTACCACGTCCAGCTGTTCCGTCAGCCGCTCGGCGGTCAGGCCGTTGGCGATCGTCAGGTTGGGGGAGTGGTCCGTGAGGGCAAGGTATTCGCGGCCCAGAAGCTGCGCGGCGTCGGCCATCAACGGGATGGGGGAGCCGCCGTCGGACCAGTCGCTGTGGCTGTGGAGATCGCCGCGAAGTTCTGCGTACAGCGCGGTGCCGTCAGTGGTGAGTGGCCCGGCACTGCGCTCGCGCAGGTCCGCGAGGTAATCGGGCACCCCGCCGTCCACCGCTTGGCGGACCACCTGATACGTCCTGTCGCCGATCCCCTTCATGCTTTTCAGCCTGCCGTCACGCGCCCTGGCCTCGACCTCCGAAGGATCAAGCCCGCCGATGATCCCGGCAGCCTTCCGGAAAGCCTGGACCTTGAAGGTGGCGGCGCGTCCGCGCTCCAGCCAGAAGGCAATCTCGTTGAGTGCAGCGGCAGCATCCATCTGTCCATCTTCGCCTGTCTTTGCCCCCCTGTTCACGTACCTGCGGCCCGATTTTGGATAATTCCTGCCAAGGCCCTATAGTTTTAGAGTCCAGTTCGGAGCAACTGCAAACGAAAAGACTGAGAGCCTCGGCTTGAAGCCTTTTATTTTGTGCCGAACGGGTTCTGGCCCCCATCGTCTAGCGGCCTAGGACACCGCCCTTTCACGGCGGCGGCACGGGTTCGAATCCCGTTGGGGGTACGCAAGGAACTGGTCAGGCGGGCAGAAATTGTCTGGTAGGCTGGAAGCCTTGAAAAAACGCGGTAGTGATACGGCGGAAGCAAGAAAAGCAAGGCCCTGTAGCGCAGTTGGTTAGCGCGCCGCCCTGTCACGGCGGAGGTCGCGGGTTCAAGTCCCGTCAGGGTCGCTCTGATTGCCGGAAGAGATTTCCGGCTCTCATGGTGACTAGTCACCTAGGCTCTGTAGCTCAGTTGGTAGAGCGTTCGACTGAAAATCGAAAGGTCACCGGATCGACGCCGGTCGGAGCCACCACTGGGAAGCATCAGTTCTTCGGAACTGGTGCTTTTCTTCTTTAACCCGCCTTCACCCAACTTAACCCGCCCTGCACCCAGCGGATTCCAACGCCGTGACGGACCTAGAGGATAGGGTTGGGATCAACAGAAGGGGGAGTGCCCGATGGAATACCAGAACCCGCAACCCGGTGCCGGCCTCGAGCGCCAGCCGGCTGCCGGCCAGCATGCTTCCAGCCCGGTGCCCGAAACCGTTCCCGGGCTCGGCCGCACAGTGATCGCCGAAACCGCTGTGGCGAAAGTCGCGGGCATTGCGGCCCGTTCCATACCGGGCGTCTACTCCTTGGGCTCGGTGCCGTCCCGGGCACTCGGTGCCATCCGCGACGCCGTCGGCAGTTCCGACCATGCAGCCGGAGTCCGTGCCGAGGTGGGGGAGACGCAGGTTGCCGTTGATATCAGCCTGGTTGCCACCTACGGCACCCCTCTGCATTCGCTCGCCAACCAGGTCAGGGCCGCCGTCTACCGGGCCGTCGAAGAACTGGTGGGCCTGCAGGTCATCGAAGTCAACGTCGAAATAACGGATGTGTTCGTGGCGCCGCCGCCAAAGGCAGCCCCGCCTGCCGGCACAGAGAGGGAGGCCTTGCTGTGAATCTGACCGTCGTAGGCATCGCCGTGGGCGCCTTCGTGGCGTTTATGGCCTTCCAGTTCGGCTTGTGGGGCTTCCTTGTGGCCCTCCTCTTTATGGCCATCGGTGCCCTCCTGGGCCGCGCTGCGGAAGGGAAATTGGATCTTCGTGGCGTTTTCGATGCCATCATCGGCCGGCGCTCATCCTCATGACCGCCTCCGCACCCTCCCTGCAGGGTCAGGTCCTTAGCGGCCACAACCGCATCAGCACGCAGGCACTGACCAGCCTCGCCAAGGCGGCGGCTGCGGAGGCCCTGGGTGTGGACACCCAGGATGTCCGGGCGGCCTGGACGGACGACGCCGGGCTGCTGGCTCTGTCCCTCGTCTCGCCCATCAGGATCCCGCCACTGCCTTTAGTGGTCCGGGACGCTGGCCGGGTGGCCGCCTTCGGGGGGTCAATCCTGGACCGCACCATCGCTGCCAAAGCCCAAATCCTGACGACCGTAACGGCCCTGAGTGGGGCCGGTCTGAGCCGCGTGGACATCCGGATCAGCGGAGTCAAACCAATCGAGGGAGGCAGGGTCCTATGAGCCCGGGTTCAATCGATGGGAAGCTGGTGGACCCCGCGGAAGCCAACCCGGCACCCGCGGAACGTCAGCCGGATATGCGGAAGATCCTGTACAGGGAGACCCATTCCTCCCGGGCAGCAGTGGCAACGGTGGCTGCGGTCCTGGTGATGGCAGCGGCAGCGTACGGTCTTCTGGAGTCCGGAGTGCACGCCATCGGGCAGCCGGCGTGGCTGATCGAACCCCAGCTGGCGGCAGAGCGCATTGTTGCCCTCCCGGCCGGCATCCCACCACTGCTGCTCGGTGCCAGCGGCGCCGTGGTGGCCATGGCAGGACTTTTCTTCCTGCTCAACGCTGTCCTGCCCGGCAGGCGCGCCCGCCATGTTCTGGACGGCATGGGGACCTCGGCTGCCGTGGTGGTGGATGACGAGGTCATCGCGTCCGCCCTGGCCCGCAGCGCCCGGCTCGCAGCCAACGTCACTCCTGAACAGGTGATGGTGGTGGTCTCCCAGCGCCAGGTCATGGTCAATGTCCGCCCCACCTCGGGAGTTCCCGTGGCCGAAGCAGCTGTGCTGGCCGCAGTCCAGGAAGAGCTCCGGGAGATGTCCCTCTTTCCGTTGCCGGAGGTCCGCGTCAACATCGCCGCCGCAGGGGTGATCGGGGCATGAACAGCACTCCATCAGTACTCAACCGCATCCTGATCGGGATCCTCGGACTGATCCTGCTCGCCGTGGGCACCCTGCTGGTTGCGCTTGCCGCCGTGCCCTCGGTGGGGCCGTGGTGGCACGCGTGGTCGCGATCGGCCTGGGACGGCCTCAACCAGGCCTTCAGCAGCACCCGGTTTCCCGGCCGTCCCGAAAGCTGGCTGTGGATCGTCATGGCCATCGCCCTGCTGGTGCTGATCGGACTCATGGTTGCCTGGATAGCGCAGCAAGGCAAAGGCCGAAGTGATGTGCTGGCCGCCGAGTTCGATCCCGGAACCGTGGCCGGCGACGTTCGGATCGCCGGGGGAGTGGCTGAACAGGCGCTGAAGCATGCCCTCGCCGGGAGGCCGGACCTCGCTGGTGCCACAGTGGCCACGTACCGCGTCCACGGCCAGCCGGCCCTTAAGATCCGGCTGCAGCCGCGTCAAGGGGTGGCCCCGCACCTTCTGGCGGCCGAAGTCTCGGCCCTCGTGGACGCCTTGGATGAGGTGGTGGGGAAACGGACTCCGGTGCTCATCCACATCGGTGCCGGCGCCAGGACACGGTTCAGCCGCGCCGAACGGGTCCGCTGACTTCCGTGACGCCGCGTGCGCTGACTGCCCGCGGCGTCACGATGGACTCAAAGGGTCAGGTAGACCGTCGAGTTCGGTAATACCTCGGTGACGGAGCCAGCTGACACGCCGGTGCTGGTTATTGCCACTGAATAGCCCGCGGGCACCGGGACTGCGGCGAGGCCCACATTGCTGAGTACCAGCACTTCGCGGTTATGGAACGCCAATATGCCGCGATTTGGCTGATGGAGATCGGCCCACCGGAACGTTCCCGATCCCAGCCCTTGGGCTGCACGGAACGCCAGCGCAGAACGGTAGAGCTCCAGGGTGGATCCTTCGACGCCGTCCTGCCTGTCCGCGGCAAGGTCCCGGAACGATTCGGGCTGGGGCAGCCAGGGCGCTGCCGGTTGGCCGGGGGCCAACCCCGCCGGGCCGCCGTCGTTCTCTTCCTGAGTGAAAGCTTCGGCAAAGCCGAAACCGAGCTCCGTGGCCTTCCACGGCAGCGGAACGCGGCAGCCGTCGCGGCCGATCTCGGCGCCGTTGGTGCGGAAAAACGTGGGATCCTGCCGCGCGTCGTCCGGAAGCGTGGTGTGCTCCGGAAGGCCGAGTTCCTCGCCCTGGTAGATGTAGGCCGAGCCCGGCAGTGCAAGGGACATCAGCATGGCGGCGCGGGCCCGTGCCAGACCCAGGGCCGCATCAGGCTGCTCGTCGTTGGCGCCAATGCCCTTTGGGAAGGTGGTGGGATCCTTCAGCCCGAACCGGGTGGTGTGCCTGACGGTGTCATGGTTGCTCAGCACCCAGGTGGATGGAGCCCCTACGGAGGCGGCGGCTCTCAGTGAGTCTTCGATCGCTTCTGCCATCCGCCCGGCGTCCCAGCCGGCCAGGAGGAAGTCGAAGTTGAAGGCCTGTTGCATTTCGTCCTTGCGGACATACCGCGCCAACCGTTCGGCGGGTTCAACCCAGGCCTCGGCAACCATCATGCGGTCGCCGTCGTACTGTTCCAGTACTTTGTGCCAGTCCCGGTAGATCTCATGCACACCGTCCTGGTCAAAGAAGGGCGATGGCGGGTACTGCGGAGACACGGCGCGGTGCGGCTCCTGGGAGTCGGTGTGCGCGCCGGGAGCGTCACCAGGCGGGATGTGCGGTTTGGCCGTCGAGTCAGCAGTGCCTTCCACCATGGCAGCCACGCCCTCCCAATCGGGCAGGCCAGCCTCCTTGACCATGCCATGGGCAACATCCACCCGGAATCCATCCACCCCGCGGTCCAGCCAGAAGCGGATCACGGCGCGCATTTCTTCCTGCACCTCGGCGTTTTCCCAATTCAGGTCGGGTTGTTTGGTGTCGAAAAGGTGGAGGTACCACTCTCCGGGTTTGCCGTCCTGCTCGGTGACACGGGTCCAGGCCGGTCCGCCGAAGATGGATTTCCAGTTGTTCGGTGCCAGGTTGCCGTCGCCGGAACCAGCCGCTTCATCCTTGCCCGGCCGGAACATGTAGCGGTCACGCTCCGGGGTTCCGGGGGCGGCCGCCAGCGCCTGTTGAAACCAGACGTGCTCGTCCGAAGTGTGGTTGGGGACAAGATCCACGATGACCTTCAGGCCGCGGCGGTGAGCATCCTGCAACAAAGCATCGAAGTCTGCCAGCGTTCCGAAAAGTGGATCCACCTGGCGGTAATCCGCCACGTCATAGCCACCGTCGGCCTGGGGTGACTTATAGAACGGAGACAGCCAGATGGCGTCCACTCCCAGCGACTGAAGATAGGGCAATCGGGCTGCAATTCCCTGAAGATCACCCATTCCATCACCATTGGCGTCCGCGAAGGAGCGTGGGTAAATCTGATAGACAACAGCGCTGGCCCACCACGAATTGAGCGTGGAACCAGGGGTGGGAACGGTCGAGTGGTGCATTTGGTTCCTCTCCGGTAACTTTTTGATGTAAACGCTTGCATAACCGCCAGCAACCTTACTAGTGTGATGGTCACCACATCAAGGTCACCAACAACCACACTGTTCGACTTACTTGTCACTCAGCGAGGAGCCTCAAGCAATGAAATCCCGTAAATTCTTACTCCCGGCAGCAACTGCCGGCATCCTGGCCCTGACGCTATCCGCCTGTGCCGGCGGGGGCGGCGGGACCACCGGAGGCGGCGGCACCGATGCCGAAGCCAACCTCGACGGCCGAGGGCCCATCACCTATGTACAGGGCAAGGACAACAACAACGTTGTCCGGCCGTTCATTGAAAAGTGGAATGCCGCCCACCCTGACGAGCAGGTCACGTTCAAAGAGCAGACCGACAAGGCCGACCAGCAGCACGACGACCTGGTCCAGCACTTCCAGGCCAAGCAGTCCGATTACGACGTTGTCAGCGTTGACGTTATCTGGACCGCAGAGTTCGCGGCCAAGGGCTGGCTGCAGCCGCTCAAGGACAAGATGGCCATCGACACCTCAAAGATGCTTGAGGCTCCGGTCGAAGCAGCGTCCTACAAGGGAACGCTCTACGCCGCACCCAAGGATTCCGATGGTGGCATCCTCTACTACCGCAAGGACCTTGTTCCCACACCGCCCAAGACGTGGGACGAAATGATGGGCATGTGCTCCATCGCCAAGGCCAACAACATCGGCTGCTACTCCGGCCAGTACAAGCAGTATGAAGGTTTGACCGTCAACGCCGCTGAAGCCATCAACTCCGCCGGTGGATCGGTCCTGGACAAAGATGGCAAGCCCAGCCTGAACACCCCGGAGGCCAAGGCAGGACTTGAGAACCTGGTCAAGGCCTATGCCGATGGCAACATCCCGCAGGAAGCCATCACCTTCCAGGAAGAGGAAAGCCGCCGCGCGTTCCAGTCCGGCAACCTGCTCTTCCACCGCAACTGGCCGTACATTTACAGCCTGATCACCACCGAGGGATCCTCGGCAGTCAAGGACAAGTTCGGCATGGCCGTTCTTCCCGGCGTGGACGGCCCCGGTGCTTCCTCACTTGGCGGCCACAGCGCAGCGATCAGCGTCTACTCCAAGAACAAGGCCACTGCCCTGGACTTCCTGAAGTTCATCACCGAAGAAGAGCAGCAGAAGTTCTTCGCGAACCAGGCCTCCCTGGCACCGGTTCTGGCTGCGCTCTACGATGACACCGAACTGACCACCAAACTGCCGTACCTGACAGTCCTGAAGGAGTCACTGTCCAACGCTGTTCCGCGGCCTGTGACGCCGTTCTACCCGGCCGTGACCAAGGCGGTTCAGGAGAATGCCTACGCTGCACTGAAGGGCGAAAAGTCTGCCGAGCAGGCCTTAGCTGACATGCAGAAGTCCATCGAGTCCGCCGGCGCAGGATCGTAGCCTAGCCATGGCAACCGAATTGGGCCCGACGCCGGCAACAAAGCCGGCGTCGGGCGGGACCCCGGTCCACCACGCACCCAAGGGTGTGGGGGAGGACAACCAGATCCTCAGCCAGGGTAAGTGGGCTTCCTGGCTGCTGGCACCCACCATCATTGCGCTCGGCATCGTCATTGTTTATCCGATCATCAGCGCGATCATCATGTCCTTCCAGAAGGACGCCGGCCTGGATCCGGTCACCGGCCTCTTTACGGAAGGCGGCCCCGCAGGTATTCAGAACTATGTGAATTGGCTCGGCCAGCAGTGTGCCGCCCCAGGTGGCGGCACTGTAGCCTGCCCGCCGGGAACACTTGGCGGCCAGTTCTGGAATGCGACGGGAACCACCTTCCTGTTCACCGCTGTCACGGTTCTCTTCGAGACGATCCTCGGCTTCTGGATGGCCATGATTATGGCCCGCACCTTCAAGGGCCGCAGCATCGTCCGCGCCGCTGTCCTGGTTCCCTGGGCCATCCCCACGGCCGTTACCGCCCAGCTGTGGCTCTTCATGTTCGACTTCAACGGCATCATCAACAAGCTGTTCAACGTTTCCATCCTGTGGACGGGCAGTGAGTGGCCGGCCAAATGGGCTGTCATCATCGCCGATACCTGGAAGACCACACCGTTTATGGCCCTCCTGATTCTCGCCGGGCTGCAGATGATCCCGGCCGAGGTCTATGAGGCAGCCAAGGTTGACGGTGCCACTGCCTGGCAGCGGTTCCGGATGATCACTTTGCCGCTGGTGAAGCCGGCGCTTATGGTGGCCATCCTGTTCCGTACCCTGGATGCGCTGCGCATGTTCGACCTTCCGTACATCCTCACCGGCGGTGCGAACAACACCACCACGCTCTCGATCCTGGTGATCAACCAGATCAGACAAGGGTTCAACGCGGCGGCGGCGCTATCAACCATCACCTTCATCATCATCTTCTTGGTCGCATTCATCTTTGTGCGGTTCCTCGGCGCCAACGTTGTGGAACAAAGCGGCGCCTCAGGTAAGGGGAAGAAATGACAACGTCAACAGCCTCCACGGAGCTGCGCGCACGGCAGGACGCGGGCCGCAAAACGGCCCAGAACCGCGAGAAGTGGGCGCAGGCCAGGACGTATATCAGTGCTGCGGTCATCCTGGTCTGGTGCCTGGCCCCGGCGTACTGGATGGTGGTCACGGCGTTCCGCGAGGTGGGCTTCACCTACGACACCTCGGTCCTGCCCACCCACGTGACGATGGACAACTTCATCACCGCATTTGATACGTCCTTCGGCAACAGGTTCGGCCAGGCGCTGCTGAACAGCGTCTTCATCGGCATCGTTGTGACGGCAGTGTCCCTGTTGATCGGCGTGTTCGCAGCATATGCGTTGGCGCGGTTGAACTTCCGGTTCAAGTTCCTGGTGCTGGGCTTCATCCTGGGAGCTTCCATGTTCCCCGGCGTTGCCCTCATCACCCCGCTCTTCCAGCTGTTCACCAACATCGGCTGGATGGGCACTTACCAGGCGCTGATCATCCCGAGCATCTCGTTCGTGTTGCCGCTGACCGTCTACACGCTTACTTCTTTCTTCCGCGAAATGCCGTGGGAGCTCGAGGAATCAGCACGCGTGGACGGCTGCACGCAGGGGCAGGCGTTCCGGAAGGTCATCATGCCGCTGGCGGCTCCGGCCATCTTCACCACGGCCATCCTGGCGTTCATCTCCTCGTGGAACGAGTTCCTGATCGCCAGCCAGCTCTCCAGTGACGCCACCCAACCGGTTACAGTGGCCATCGCCAACTTTGCCGGCGCACAGCCCAACCAGATCCCATACACGGCCATCATGGCAGCCGGAACCATCGTCACCATTCCGCTGGTGATCCTGGTGTTGGTCTTCCAGCGCAAGATTGTGGCCGGCCTGACGGCGGGTGCAGTCAAGTGACAAAGGGCGTTTCCCGTCCCCCTCAGTCCAAGGGGGCGGGAAACGAACGCCGGCTGGTTCGCTCCGGCGAGGACTTCGACATCATCATGGGGTTTCTTGGATTCTGGGCGCTGGTCCTGCTGGTTGTCACGGTGTGGATGGAAGTAACCGGCCAGTTCGCGTTGTGGTGGGCGTTGGGCCTGCTGGCCACGCTCCTGGCCCTTTACGGAATGGTGCGGCTGCGGCGCCGCCTGCCGGACCGGAGGTAGCCCTCCACGGTTCTCCGCGCCGCGGGCCGGCCGCCCCGGCTTTGTTCGTAACACTTCGAAGCGGGCCGGCACTGAAATATACGATGGCGCGGTGGAATCGCAAGGCATCACGCGGTTGCCCGCACGTAGTTGAACAGGGGGACACGGTGGCACGCATTGAAAGGTCGCAACGGGGCGGCCACAGCGGCGTCAGTATTGAAGATGTGGCCGCGGCCGCCGGAGTGTCCACTGCCACAGTGTCGCGGGCCGTGCGGGGGCTGCCCAGGGTTTCGCCCGCCACCCGGGAGAAAATCCTGGAGGTGGCGGGCGCCCTTGGCTACGTTGCTTCCTCGTCAGCCTCGGGGCTGGCGACCGGACGGACCAAGACCATTGGCGTGCTGGCGCCCTTCGTGAGCCGTTGGTTTTTTTCCAAGGCCATCGAGGGCGCGGACCGTGAACTCCATGCGCGCAACTACAACCTTTCCCTGTTCAACCTGGGCGGTCACGGCAGCCACCGGGAACGGCTCTTCAGTAAAACCATGGTCTACAAACAGATTGATGCGCTGCTGGTGCTCTGTATGGCGCTCACCCACGAAGAGCTGGATCACCTGCAGAAGCTCGATATCCCCTTGGTGGTGGTGGGCGGCCACGTGGAGGAGTGCGCCTATATCGGCATTGATGATTACGCCGCCGCGTCCACAGCCGTCCGGCACCTGATCGACCTCGGCCACCGGGACATCGCACTCCTGCATGGCGACGACGAAACCGACCTCAATTTCGATGTCCCCCGTGTGCGGATCCTGGCCTTTAAGGACGTGATGGCGGCGGCGGGACTGCCCATCCGCCCGGAGTGGGACGAGGTGGGGGACTTTACGGTGACCAGCGGCCAGGTGGCGTTCCGGCGCTTGTGGGCCTTGCCGGATCCCAAGCCCACCGCCATTTTTTGCGCCTCCGACGAGATGGCCATGGGTGTCATTTTCGAAGCCGCACGGGTGGGAGTGCGCGTGCCCGAGGACCTCTCCGTCGTGGGGATAGACAACCACGATTTCGCCGAAGCCGTAGGACTGACCACGGTTGGCCAGCGGCCGGACGAGCAGGCGGAGCTGGCCACCAAGATGCTCCTCGACGAGCTCGACGGTATCAGCGGCGCAGTCCATTCCGCCGTCGCCGGGCACCAGCTCATCGTGAGACGCACGACGGCGGCACCCCCTTCCGGGGGAACGGCAGCCTAGCTGCCTGTTCACGGGGCAACGCCCCGGCTGTATGGGCCGTCCGGAGCCGTCCTGGTCAGGAGGCGCGGGCCAGCTGCCTGATGGGGATCCAGCGCGAGGCCAGCCGGCGGTAGGCCGCAGCGGCACCGGTCATGTCCCCTTCAGCCAGGCATTCGATGCCCAGCCTGATGTCCATTGGCGACTCGTCCGGATACACCTTGTCCGCGACTGCACCGTAGTCCAGTTCCACCATGGACTGGACGTGGAACTGCTCCAGCCACTCGGTCAGCTGGGCGAGGTCGTCCAGCATGTCCAAGTCCGGCGCGGCCAGGGCCAGATGCGCCACGGCATAGCGCGCCCGCTCGATCGCCTCGGTGATCGGGGCCCAGACCCGGACGGTCAGGATACGGCCGCCGGATTCCACCACATCCTTGCGGTCGTCTTCCATGAACAGCGAGAACCAGCTGAACGGAATGCCCCAGGTGGAGGCGCGCGTGTGCACGCGGATGGAGCCGTCGCGGGCTTTGACCTGATCGATCCGTTCCTGGTGTTTGTCCCGCTGCTCTTCAGGAATCAGCATCTCAGCCAGCGGTCCGTGGATGCCTTCCATCAGCGCGTTCGCGGCGAGGCCGGCGCGGAGCACCAGTTGGCTGGGGCAGTACAACAGGATCGGCGCGTCCCCGGATTCGGCTCCGGTCGCGGCAGCGGTCGCTTCGGAACCGGAAACGGCACCGCGGTGGGAGCCGGCACCCTGGTGGGTTCCCGCACCAGAGGGCGCGTCAGCACCGGCGTCGGGCGTTCCGGTTTGGGTTTTGCCCCGGGGCGGCACGCCGGGCACCGTGGTGATGCGCACCAGGTCCGTGCGCCCGGTGGGGAACGGGTCCCCGCCGGAGCGTGTGATCCGCCCCAGCGAGGCAAGCAGTTCGGCGTTTTCTACGGCGGCCCGGGACACAGTCCGCGCACCGGCGGCCCGGATTGCCTCGCGTTGTCCCTCCGGGAAAGCGTCCAACGGTTCGTAGACCCGCAGCGTGGAAGAGAACGGCAGGCCGGCCTGGCCCCGGTAGAGGTTTCCGGTCACTGCAGTCTCCCTTCCTGAGCCCACGCCGCGACCATCAGTCGGCCAGGTCCACCAGCACGGGGGCATGGTCAGAGGCGCCTTTGCCTTTGCGTTCCTCGCGGTCGATGGAGGCGCCGGTGACGCGGGCGGCAAGGGCGGGTGAGCCAAGGACGAAGTCGATCCGCATCCCCTCCTTCTTCGGGAAGCGGAGCTGGGTGTAGTCCCAGTACGTGTAGACGCCGGGCCCGGGGGTGTACTGGCGTGCCACGTCCGTGAAGCCGGCCTCTTCAAAGGCGTGGAATGCTGCGCGTTCAGGCGGGCTGACGTGGGTGTAGCCCTGGGTCAGGAACAGGTTGATGTCCCAGACGTCCTCGTCCAGCGGCGCGATGTTCCAATCGCCCATCAGTGCCACCTGGGCCGACGGATCAGCGGCGAGGAGGCTTTGAGCGTGATCCTTGAGGGAGCCGAGCCATTTAATCTTGTACGGCATGTGCTCGTCGTCGAGGGAGCGGCCGTTGGGCACGTAGAGGCTCCAGATCCGGACGCCGGCGCAGGTGGCAGCTATGGCGCGGGCCTCCTGAACGGGATCCTTGCCGGCTTTGCCGAACGTGGGCTGGTCCAGGAAGGTCCGCTCCACGTCCTCGAGCCCCACACGGGAAGCAATGGCCACACCGTTCCACTGGTCCACGCCGAAATGCGCCACTTCGTAGCCCATCCGCTCGAACAGTTCCCAGGGAAAGTTCTCGTCCTTGCACTTGGTCTCCTGGATGGCCAGGACGTCGCAGTCGCTGCGCTGCAGCCATGCCTCCACGCGGTCGGCGCGGGCACGGAGGGAGTTCACATTCCAGGTAGCAATCTTCACAGTCCCTAACTTACCGAACTTGGGCGCCCGGCATAGCCGACGGCGGATGCCGGCAGCCCAGGACGTCTGGAATTTAGTAGGAAGTCCGAGTATATTCGCTTGCACAGATGATCTGGATCACATGCGAAGGAGCATTCAGCCATGGTGCGCGAACTGTCCCATTACGTCGGCGGCCAGAGAGTCGAGGGGAACTCAGGCCGTTACAGCGATGTTTTTGATCCCTGCACGGGCCAGATCCAGGCCAGGGTGCCGCTGGCCAGCCGGGAGGAAGTCCAGAACGCAGTGGCCGCCGCGGAGAAGGCCCAGCTTGAGTGGGGTGCCATGAACCCGCAGCGCCGCGGCCGGATCCTGCTGAAATTCGTCGATCTGGTCAACCAGAACCTGGACGAGCTCGCCACATTGCTGTCCTCCGAGCACGGCAAGACGTTCGCGGATTCCAAGGGCGATATCCAGCGCGGCATCGAGGTGGTGGAGTTCGCAGCCGGCGCCCCGCACCTGCTCAAAGGTGAGTTTTCCACAGACGCCGGCCCGGGAATCGATATCCACTCCCTCCGGCAGCCGCTTGGCGTCGTTGCCGGCATCACGCCCTTCAACTTCCCGGCCATGATCCCGCTCTGGAAGTCCGGCCCGGCCCTGGCGGCAGGCAACGCCTTCATCCTCAAGCCCTCCGAACGGGATCCCTCGGTCCCCCTGCGGCTGGCCGAGCTGTACTCCGAAGCAGGCGTCCCGGACGGCGTCTTCAACGTGGTCAACGGTGACAAGGAAGCGGTGGATGCGCTGCTTGAGGACCCGCGCGTCAAGGCCATCGGGTTTGTGGGCTCAACACCTATCGCCCAGTACATCTATGCCACTGCGGCAGCCAACGGCAAGCGTGCCCAGTGCTTCGGCGGGGCCAAGAACCACATGGTGATCATGCCGGACGCCGATCTGGACATGGCCGCCGATGCCCTGATCGGAGCCGGGTACGGTTCCGCCGGTGAACGCTGCATGGCCATCTCCGTGGCCGTCCCGGTGGGGGAGGACACCGCCAACCGGCTGGCCGGAAAACTCCAGGACCGCATCAAGGGGCTCAAGGTGGGCCACAGCCTGGCCAAGGATTCAGACTTCGGGCCCGTGGTGGCCCCCAGCGCCAAGGAACGGATCGAGGGTTACATCCAGTCCGGCGTGGACCAGGGCGCCACCCTGCTGGCGGACGGGCGCGGACTCACAGTGGAAGGCTACGACGACGGCTTCTGGGTAGGCCCCACACTCTTCGACCACGTCACCAAGGACATGAAGATCTACCAGGAGGAAATCTTCGGCCCGGTCCTGAGCATCCTCCGCGCTGCTGACTACGATGAGGCCCTCCGCCTGTGCAGCGAGCACGAATTCGGAAACGGCGTGGCCATCTTCACGCGCGACGGCGATGCTGCCCGCGACTTCGCCAGCCGGGTGGAAGTGGGCATGGTGGGAATCAACGTCCCCATCCCTGTGCCGATCGCGTACTACACCTTCGGCGGCTGGAAGGCGTCCGGCTTTGGTGACCTGAACCAGCACGGCGCGGATGCGTTCCGCTTCTACACCAAGACCAAAACAGTCACCACGCGCTGGCCCTCCGGGATCCGCCAGGGCTCCAGCTTCGTGATGCCGGAAGGAAGCTGATGACGGGGCTGCCACCGGAAAAAACACTCATGCCCGAGGGAAAAGGCGCCACGGAAGCACTTGAGCCGGAGATCCTCTTCGCCCGCCGCGGCCACCTCGGCATCATCACCCTTAACCGGCCCAAGGCGGTTAACGCGCTGACCGCCGGGATGGTCACCGCCATGCTGGAGCAGCTCACCGCCTGGGCGGACGACGACGGCGTGGCCACCGTCCTGGTGCACGGCGCCGGAGAGCGGGGCCTCTGCGCCGGCGGCGACATTGTGGCGATCTACCGGGACCTGCTCACCGGAGGAACCCAGACGGCCGACTTCTGGGCCACCGAATACCACCTGAACTCCCTGATCGCAAGCTACCCCAAGCCCTATGTGGCCCTGATGGACGGGCTGGTGCTTGGCGGAGGCGTCGGAATTTCGGCGCACGGTTCGTACCGGGTGGTCACCGAGCGGACGCGGACGGGGATGCCGGAAACCACCATAGGCTTTGTGCCCGACGTCGGCGGTACCTTTTTGCTGGCCAGGTCACCGGGGGAGTCGGGCACCCATGCGGCGCTCACCGGGGCACACCTCACCGGGGCGGACGCGCTTTTCCTGGGGCTGGCGGACCACTACGTGCCGGCGGACAGCCTCGCGGAGCTGGCAGCGGCGCTCGAAAACGAAAGCGCGGAAGCCGCCGTCGTACGTGTTGCCCGCGCTGCTCCGCCCGCCTCACTGGCGGGGCAGCGCGGCTGGATCGATGAAGCCTATGCCAGCGACGACGCGGAGGACATTGTGAGCAGGCTGCGCGCCTTTGACGGGCCGGCGGCAGAAGCAGCCCACGAGGCAGCGGACACCATCGAAGCCAAATCGCCCACCGCCGTGAAAGTGGCACTGGAGTCCCTGCGGAGGGCAAGGAGCCTCACCCTGGACGAGGCCCTGGCTCAGGAATACCGGGTGGGGCTGCGGTTCCTGGCCGCGCCGGATTTCCGCGAAGGGATCCGGGCGCAGGTGGTGGACAAGGACCGCACGCCGCTCTGGAAACCGGCCACCCTGCATGAGGTGCGGCCGGCAGATGTTGACCGGTTCTTCGAGCGGCTCGGAGACCGGGAGCTCACGCTTCAGCCAAAGGAGACGGACCATGTCTGAAAACCCTGTTGCCGTGCCCGAAAATTCCAGTAGCGGATCCGGGAAGCCAACTGTCGCCTTCCTGGGCCTGGGCCACATGGGCGGGCCGATGGCGGTGAACCTGGTCAGGGCCGGCTATCCCGTGGCGGGTTACGACGTTGTTCCCGCGGCTTTGGAAGCCGCACGTGCCCACGGCGTGCCCATCAGCGGGAGCGCCGCGGACGCTGTGGCCGGCGCGGCTGTAGTGCTCACCATGTTCCCCAGCGGCCAGCACGTGCTGGACGCCTACCGCGGCGCCGAAGGGAAACCGGGGCTGTTGGAAACCGCTGCTCCGGCAACCATGTTCCTGGACTGTTCCACCATTAACGTGGACGAGGCCAGGGAAGCCGCGGCACTGGCCATCGAGGCAGGCCACCGGTCCGTGGACGCGCCCGTTTCCGGCGGTGTGGTGGGCGCTGAAGCCGGCACCCTCACGTTTATGGTGGGCGGCGAGCCGGAGGACTTCGAAGCGGTGCGGCCCATGCTCGAGGTGATGGGCAGGCGGGTGGTGCACTGCGGCGGGCACGGCG
This sequence comes from Pseudarthrobacter sp. DSP2-3-2b1, assembly GCF_049895945.1. Classification (NCBI taxonomy): domain Bacteria; kingdom Bacillati; phylum Actinomycetota; class Actinomycetes; order Micrococcales; family Micrococcaceae; genus Pseudarthrobacter; species Pseudarthrobacter sp. DSP2-3-2b1. The sequence goes on from NZ_JAFCTI010000010.1 coordinate 73,734, forward strand.
GTGGCCAGGCGGCGAAAATCTGCAACAACCTCATCCTCGGTGTTTCCATGATCGCGGTGAGTGAGGCGTTCGTGCTCGGCGAGAAGCTGGGCCTGACCCACCAGGCGCTGTTCGACGTCGCTTCCAACGCTTCCGGGCAGTGCTGGGCGCTGACCACCAACTGTCCCGTTCCAGGGCCGGTCCCCACGAGCCCCGCCAACCGTGACTACCAGCCGGGTTTTGCCGGCGCGCTGATGGCCAAGGACCTGCGGCTCGCGCTTAATGCCCTCCAGAGCACGGGCGTGGCAGCCCGGGTGGGGCCGCTCGCGTCTGAGATCTACGATACGTTTGCGGCTGAAGGCGGCGCAGACCGTGACTTCTCCGGAATCATCACCGAAATCCGCGCGAAGTCGCACAATGACGGGAGTCAGGCATGACGGAGTACACGAACATCCTGGTGGAGCAGCGCGGCCGGGTAGGCCTGGTCACGCTCAACCGGCCGGAGGCGCTCAACGCCCTGGACCACGCCACCATGGTCCAACTCGTCGCCGCAGTGTCCGCCATGGACGCAGACCCGGCAGTGGGGGCGGTGGTGATCACCGGTTCAGCCAAGGCATTCGCCGCCGGGGCGGACATCAAGGAGATGGCCGCACAGGGCTACATGGACATGTACGCCGCCGACTGGTTCCGGGGCTGGGAGGACTTCACCCGGCTCCGCATCCCCACCATCGCCGCAGTGTCCGGCTTCGCACTGGGCGGCGGCTGCGAACTGGCCATGATGTGCGATTTCATCATCGCCGGCGACAACGCCAAATTCGGCCAGCCGGAAATCAACCTCGGCGTCCTCCCCGGCATGGGCGGCTCGCAGCGGCTGACCCGTGCCGTGGGCAAAGCGAAGGCCATGGACATGATCCTCACGGGGCGTTTCATTGGCGCTGACGAGGCCGAACGCGCCGGGCTGGTCTCGCGTGTGGTGCCCGCGGCGGACGTCGTGGACGAGGCACTGAAAGCCGCCGCAGTCATCGCCTCCAAATCCAAGCCGGTGGCCATGCTGGCGAAGGAAGCCGTGAACACCGCCTTCGAGGTGGGCCTGGCCCAGGGGGTCGTCTTTGAGCGGCGGCTCTTCCACTCACTCTTCGCCACCGAAGACCAGAAGGAAGGCATGGCCGCCTTCACGGAGAAGCGCCAGCCGGAGTTCAACCACCGCTGACCCCGTCGTTGCTCCCTACGGAGCAACCGCCAGGGATTCGCGGTAGGCGGCGAGGTCTGCCGCCATCTCATCGGCCATCAGGCTGTTATTAATCACGACGGCGGCCCACGAGCCGGCCGCTGCCGACGCCATGACCTGCGCGCGCATGTCCGTCACGTTGCCTGCCGCCCAGACTCCCGGGACGTCAGTGGCGCCGTCGGCGTCCGTGGCCAGGAAGTCGCCGATGCCCATGGGGTGCGGTTCCGGTTGCAGGCCCAGGCCGGCGAATGCGTCCGGCCGCGCCCGGACCTGCGGTCCCACCACCACGGCATCCACAGCCACCTCCGGACCGCCGGCCAAAGCGACCCCGCGCAGCCGGTCCTCTTCCACACGCAGCGATTCGACCGCGCCGGCCACCACCTTGACCCCGCGGGCGGCCAACTGCTCCCGTTCTTCGTCGGAGGGCTGCACCAGATCGTTTAGGAACAGCGTGATGTTGGCGCTCCACTGGCGGAACAGCAGTGCCTGGTGCACGGACCAGGGCCCCTTTCCGAGGACCCCGATGGCTTGGTCCTGAACTTCCCAGCCGTGGCAGAAGGGGCAGTGCAGCACGTCCTTGCCCCAGCGCTCGCGGAGCCCGGGAATGGCGGGCAGATCGTCCACCAGCCCGGTGGTGATCAGGAGGCGGCTGCCGTGCAGGGCACGTCCGTCCGCCAGTGTCACGGTAAAGCCTTCAGCAATGCTGCCTGCAGCGGTAACGGCTTCGCCCTGGACCGTCCGGACACCGTAGCGCGCGGCTTCGGCCCGGCCGATCTCCAGGAGCTCGGCGGGGCTGACGCCATCGCGCGACAGGAATCCGTGAACACCCTGGGCGGGGGCATTCCGGGGCTCGCCGCTGTCCACCACCAGTACGGAACGGCGGGTCCGCCCCAGCATCTGGGCGGCACTCAGGCCTGCGGCACCGCCGCCGATCACCAGGACGTCGTATGTGTTGTTGTCATGTATGTTCATGTCTCCATGGTGTGCCGTGAGCGCAATAACTGGCAAGGAATGTTGCCGGAATGGCAAACTAGGGGAATGGATCAGCAGATGGACGATGTCCTCGCCGCCGTAGGACCACGCCTGAAGGCCCTGCGCCTGGGCAGCAACACGACTTTGGCTGCCCTCGCCGAGGCCACCGGAATCTCGGTGAGCACCCTGTCCAGGCTGGAATCGGGCCAGCGTCGCCCCAACCTCGAGTTGCTGCTGCCCCTCGCCAAAGCCCACCGGGTCCCGCTGGATGAACTCGTGGGAGCGCCGGAAACCGGGGATCCCCGCCTGCACCTGCGCCCGATGGTCCGCCACGGGATGACCATCATTCCGCTGACCAGGCGGCCGGGCGGAATCCAGGCCTACAAGCACATCCTGCCGGCCGGCCAGCCCGACGAGCCGAACCCGCAGGTCCACGAGGGGTACGAATGGCTGTACGTGCTCAACGGCCGGCTCAGGATGGTCCTGGGGAGCAAGGACCTGGTGATCTCGCCCGGCGAAGCCGTTGAATTCGATACCCGCGTTCCGCATTGGTTTGGCCGGGCGGATACCGGCGCTGTGGAGTTCCTCAGCCTTTTCGGCACCCAGGGCGAACGCATGCATGTGAGGTCCAGGCCGGGGTCCTCCTAGACTCGTAGGGGCGCAGGCTGCCAGGGGCTCGGCTGGATACTTTGTGGAATGGGGAATGTCTATGTGGAAAACGTCCGAGGCCGCCTCCGGCTCAACAGAGAACCTGACCGGCCTGGTGGGCGTTGCCGCGCGGGGCATTGAAACCCTTGGCGAATGGGGTGTGGGGCTGTTCACCCTCGCAGAGACCGTCCTGCCGCCCATCCCCAGTGAAGTGATCCTGCCGCTGGCCGGTTACCTGGCGAAGCAGGGGGCGCTGAACCTGGTCCTGATCTTCATCACCAGCACGCTTGGCGCCTATTTGGGGGCGCTCCTCCTGTACTGGCTCGGTGCCAGGCTCGGTTTGGAGCGGTCCATCCGGGGCCTGTCCAGGCTTCCGCTGGTGGACCGGGAGGACTTTGATCACGCCGCCGGCTGGTTCCGCCGTCACGGCCGGTCATCGATCTTCTTCGGCCGGCTGCTGCCCGGCGTGCGCAGCCTGATTTCATTGCCCGCTGGCGCGTCCAGCATGCACCTTGGCACGTTCAGCCTCTACACGCTCGGCGGAAGCGGGCTGTGGAACGGAGCCCTCATCGGCCTGGGCTACGCACTGGGCACCCAGTATCAGGTGATTGAGCAGTATTCCCGCTTCCTCAACTACGCGGTCTATTTGGCGCTGGGCCTGTCGGTGCTCTGGCTCGTCGTCAGGAGCGTACGCCGCAGAGGGGCGGGCAAGCGCTGACCTGGCCTGTCACAGGCCTTGATCGGAGAAGTCCCCGGCATTCCGGCGGAACCTGCCCAGGATGCTGATCAGGTGGTCCACGTCCTCCGGGCTGAACCCTGACTGGCTGAAGACCTCGGTATTCAGCGCCGCCGTGGCGCTCTTGGCGAGCGTCCGGCCTTCCGCGGTGATTTCGATAAGCGTGGTGCGGCCGTCAGTGGGATGCGGCGCGCGCGAGACCAGCCCCGCCTTTTCGAGCCGGTCGACGGCGTTGGTCACCGACGTCGGATGGACCTGGAGCAGGGCACTCGCCTTGTTCATGGGCAGCGCCCCGCTGCGGGCAAAACTGAGCAGGGCCAGCAATTCGTAGCGTGCGAACGTCAGTCCCCGTGGTTTGAGAATGCCTTCCACGCGGGCGAGCAGGATCTGCTGGGTACGCATGATGGCCGTGATGGCGGCCATCGGCGCGGCCACGTCGGCCCACCCGTGGGCCTCCCAATTGCGCCGGGCATCCGCGATGGGATCACGGGGGAGTGGTGTGGTCATCCTCGTCCGTCTTCCGCCATGTGATGCATCCCACTTTCTTTCTGATCCTGTGCAATATACTAGGACATCCAATGGTTTTGGACGACTGAAGGGATGAACGCCCGTGCAGCCACAAGGACGTGGGAGCGAAGAACAGGGAACAGTCCCCTTCCCGGACGCCGACCTGATGTACGTCGTTGACCTCCTGCCCGCGTCCGAGCGGGAGCGGTATCTCGGCGTCCGCGCGTTCCTGCAGTCGTCCGTGCGGGAGGCATCCATCGAGTATTGGAACCGGGAGGAGTTTCCCTTCGGGCTGCTCAAGGAGATGGGCCGGCAGGGCCTCGGCGGGCTGCAGACGGACGGCAGCTCCAAGCTGTTCAAGGGATTGATGTACACAGAGGTTGCCCGGGCAGACGTTTCGCTCTCCGCCCTCGTGGGAATCCACAACGAACTGATCGTCGGCATGATCAACGAGCTCGGCTCTGACGAGCAGAAGCGCCGCTGGCTGCCCGGGCTCCTGGACTTCAGCCAGCTGGGGGCCTTCGCCCTGACGGAACCGGACCACGGCTCCGATATCGCCGGCGGCCTGGAGACTTCCGCGCGGCTGGACAACGGGGAGTGGGTCATCAACGGTGCCAAACGCTGGATCGGCGCCGGCACCATCGCCGACTTTGCCCTGGTGTGGGCCCGCGACACCGCCGATCGGCAGATCAAGGGCTTTATCGTCGAGACCGGCCGGCCAGGGTACTCGGCCACGAAGATCGCCAACAAAATCGGCCTCCGCATCATGCAGAATGCGGACATTGTCCTCACGGACGTCAGGATTCCGGAGTCCAATCTGCTCCCCGGCGCCACGGATTTCTCCAAGGCAAACGCACTGCTGCGGGATTCCCGTGCCTGGGTGGGCTGGCAGGCCGCCGGCATCCAACTGGCCGCGTTCGACGTCGCCCGTTCCTATTCGCTGGTACGCAAGCAGTTCGGCAAGGAACTCGCCCGGTTCCAGCTGATCCAGCAGCAACTCGCGGAAATACTGGGCAACGCCTCAGCCTCGCTGGCGCTGATGGCCCAGCTGGCCAGGATCCAGGAGGACGGGAAACTGGACATGGTGCAGGCTGCCATGGCCAAGGCCACCTGCACACGGCTGGCCCGCGCCTCCGTGGCAATGGGCAGATCGCTGCTGGGCGGGAACGGAATCAGCACGGACTACGAAATGGGCAAGCTTTTTGGGGACGCGGAAATCCTGTACACCTACGAGGGCAGCTATGAGATCAACTCACTGATCGTGGGCCGGGCGGTGACGGGAAAGTCGGCCTTTGCGTAGACGCAAAAATCCCGCTGAAACTAATGTTTCAGCGGGACTCTTGGTTTGTCCGGTAGTGCTCCGGCCAGGCCGGGGCGGTTACCTTGAGCTATTAGAGCGGACGGATGTTCTCTGCCTGCGGGCCCTTGGGGCCCTGGGTCACATCGAATTCGACCTTCTGGTTCTCATCCAGCGAGCGGTAGCCGCTGCTGGCGATAGCCGAGTAGTGTGCGAAAACGTCGGCTGACCCGTCGTCAGGGGCAATGAAACCAAAACCCTTTTCGGCGTTGAACCATTTAACTGTGCCTGTTGCCATGCTGCATTCCTTCGTGTGACTCTGAGTTGCTCCGCCGGCACAAAGGCCCCCGGTGCTGCGAACTTCATCCGCTTTCCCAAACGTACGGGGCTGGCGGCCTGCTTGCAAGGGTATTTGTCCCTATATGGCGCTATAGTCTGGGCAACATGGGATCAATCGCTGTGGTGATACCGTCCAGAAACGATGCTGACATGCTGGCTTCATGCCTTGCGATGCTGAAAAAACAGACCCGTCCGGCTGACGAAATAATCGTGATAGACAATTCCAGCACCGACCATACCGCTGCCGTCTGTGACGCAGCGGGCGTGCGCAGGATCCCGGTCAGCCTGCCTGGAATTGCCGCATCCACGGCGGCAGGTTTCGACGCGGCGGAGTCCGGGATCATCGCCCGGCTGGACACGGATTCGCGGCCGCCAACGGATTGGCTGCACCGGATTGAAGCTATCCTTGACCGGACCGGCCCCTTGTCCGCAGTGTCCGGGCCGGCATATTTCTACGGTGCGAACAGGCTGGTGTGTTGGCTGGGCCGCCACGTCTACCTGCGTGGTTTTTTCTGGGCCGTCGGCCTGCTGATGGGCCACACCCCGCTCTTCGGCTCAAACTTTGCCGTCCGGTCCGAGGTCTGGGCGAGGCTCAGCGGTACCGTCATCCGCGACAATGCGCGGGTCCATGACGACTTTGATATTTCGTACCACCTGCGTCCCGATATGACCGTCACTTACGATCCCTTGCTCCGGGTGGGCGTCTCGGCGAGGCCGTTCAAAAATCTCCAGTCAATGCGGAGCAGGATGGCGATGACGCTGGAAACATTCCGGATGGAATTCGCAGCCGAGCCGCCGTTACGGCGCCTCGCCGAGCGCCGGCGGTGGGAACGCGAACACGGCAGGCGGCCCTGAGTGCCTACCGGAACCCGGCCCTACCGGGGCCGGCCCTGAGTGCCTACGCGTTCCCTGCGTAGAGGTCGAGGAGGTCGCGGGCGAATTCATGCGGTGACGTCTCGCAGGGGCTGTGGCCTCCGCGGTAGACAGCGACCCGGGCGCCGATGGAGCCGGCGAAACGCTGATGCAGTTCAAGTGGCCAGAGATCGTGTTCACCCACAGCCACCAACTTCGGCACCGTGGCGGCGGCCAGCTCCTGCCGCAGGTCCGGCGTCCGCTTCATCAGTTCATAGATGTCGCGCACAGACTGGCGGCGCGTGAACCGGAACCTGTGCTTGACGAATATCAGCCGGTGCGGAGTGATTCTGTTGAAGTTCCGGCGGATACCCCAGACCATCAGGGCAGCACCTGCCCGGCCATTGGCCCAGCCGGTGAACCTGCCGAACCTGCGCACACCCCTGAAGCCCTGCCCGGGCTCCGGCGGGCAGCTCAGGAGGGTCAGGCTGCGGAAGAGCTCCGGCCGGCGGGTGTACGCAATCTGCGCCACTATGCCGGCGAAGGAGTACCCGACAACGTGGGCCGGGCCTTCGCCGGATTCGAGGACCGCCAGGAAATCGTCTACGAAGAGCTCATAGTCGTAGTGGTTCCGGGGTGGGACAAGGTTTTCCGGCCCGGCGCCGGCGGATTCATATTGCCCTGCCAGGTCGTAGCTGACCACCTGGAAGCCGGCCTCCGCGAGGTCCGGCATCATGATGGCGAAGTCCTCCTTGGAACCCGTGACTCCGGGCACCAGCACCACGCGGGGGTTCTGGGGCTTTCCCATGGTTGCCATCGCGAGGCTGCCGCTGGGTGCTGCAAAGCGGGAACGTACCGAGCCCTCAGGCAGGACAGCCCAGTCCCAGTCCCGGACCTCCGCCTTTTCGCGGGTGGTCCCGTCCATGGGCCCGGCTGAAGGCGCTGGGGTTTGCCCGTCCTGACGTTTGTTCGGCTCGTGCGACGCCATGGATCAAAGATAGCCCCCAACCCGGCAGGAGCACGTTGCCGCGGCAGGAGCGCTTTACCCGGCCACCCGGTCCACGAAGGCGTGGAGCCGGCGGTAGACCTCCTGCGACTCGGGATAGCGGTAGTTCTGCTGCCACGTGTGTTCGGTGTTGCTTGAGGCCCAGTCGTAGACCAGCGCGTCAACCGGTATGGAATGCTCGCGCAGGCGGTTGATGTAGTTCAGGTTGGCAGTGTAGAAGTAGTCGCGTTCGGACGTGGTGACAAGGACCGGCGGATGGCTGGAATCCAGCCACTCGATCGGGGAGAGGAACCGGGCGGCCCGGCGCAGCCGCGCATGCCGTCCCGGTTTGGGCGCCCGGCCGGCCCGGTCCCCGTGGCCCGGGATCAGCATCCGGACGAAGTTCAGGCTAAGGACAAAGCCCTTCTCGAAGAAAACGGAGAAGTCCACCACGCTGCAGTGCTGCACCAGCCCCTTGATGTCCTTAGCCCCGACGGCGGGGCGGAGATCGTAGTGGCCTGCAAGTTCCGGACGGAGCGTCGCAGCAGTGAGCAGCGCCGCGATCTGGCCGCCGGCGGAGTCGCCCCCCAGGACGAGGCGGTGGGGGTCCCCGCCGAACCGGCTGATGTTCCGCTGCACCCAGTTCAGCGCCGCGTTCGCATCGTCGAGGACATGGGCCATGTGGAATTCGGGGGCCATCCGGTAATTGACGTTGACCACCACCATGCCGGCCTCGGCCTGGCTCGCGCAGTATTTGGTGAGGGCGGCTTTATCACCGGAGGTCCAGCCGCCGCCATGGAAGTAGACGTACACGGGAAGGGCCGGGGATCCGTCATCCGGGGTGGAGGGCGCGATCACATCAAGGAGTTGGTAGCGATGACCCTCGCCGACGAAGTCGATGTCGAAGGTATATTCCAGGCCGGTGATGGGGTCTTTGTTGAAGCGGGCCTTTTCGCTGGAACTCAGGCTGTGCATCAGCAGGCGCCAAGCCCATACAGGCACGCGGCGCAGGGAGCGCCGGACCCTGCTGGCCAGAACAGAGTCAGCCGGGTGGGTTTTCACGGCAAACCGCGGAAATCATGTTCTCAGCGTACTCCCGGCACAGCATGTCGCCTCGAACGAAATTTGCCCCCCGCTGACGCCGGAGGGACCGGGCAACAGGACGGGCCCCGGAGGATCTCCGGGGCCCGTCCTGGGATTATGGAGGCTGGTCAGCGCCTCTTCAGCATCCCGCGGATACGGTTCGCGAGGGTTCCGCCGGCCCTGCCCGCTGTGTTGGCGCGGCCCGCGGAGTTCATCCCGCCGGTGCGGCGCACCGCTCCGCCGGCCTTCGTCCCACTCGTGGTCCGGCCCATGGCATTCCTGATGATGTTGCCCAAATTCATTGGAGCTCCTTCAATCCTGGTAAGCATGCAGATGAATCATCAGCATGCTTACTATTCTAACCGGGATACTGACTAAGGGGTAGCCGCTCAACGTCAGGCGCAGCAGCAGGCGCAGCCAACGCGGGGTAAGACCCGGCCCAAAAGTCCGTCCGGACCGGGCGGGTATGTCCCGCCGCGTTACTCCTAGAGGGCTTCGAGGACGCTGACGTAGTTGGCGATTCCCACGCCGCCCATGTTCTGCACGGCGGCCCGGCGTGCGCGGCCCAGCTGCATGCCGCCGGCCGTCCCGGTGAGCTGCATCGCGGCGATGACGTGCTGCGAGACTCCCGTGGCGCCAACGGGATGGCCCTTTGCCTTGAGGCCGCCGGAGACGTTGACGGGCAGTTTGCCGTCCTTGAAGACCCAGCCTTCCTCGAGCGCCCGGGCGCCCTGGCCCCGTTCGGTCAGGCCCATGGCCTCGTACATCAGCAGTTCGGCGATGGTGAAGCAGTCGTGCACCTCGGCGAAGTCCAGGTCCTCCAGCCCGACGCCTGCCATCGCCAGCGCGCGCTGCCAGGACACTCGGGTGGCAGCGAAGGCGGTGGGGTCCCGGCGTTCGGCCGGGAAGAAGTCGTTTGCCTGGCCGAACCCGGCGAGCCGCACCGGCGCGGTGGCCCCGCCGGTGGGTGAGGTGGAAAGCACGACCGCGGCGGCGCCGTCGGACACGGGGGAGCAGTCGGTGCGGCGCAGCGGGTCAGCCACCATCGGGTTTTTGTCCGAGACGGTGCGGCAGAACTCCTCACCGAGGTCCTTGCGGAGCTGGGCGTACGGGTTGTCCACGCCGTTGCGGTGGTTTTTCGCAGCGATGGTGCCCAGGACGTCACCCAGCTTCCCTGAACCCGATTGCCCTGAACCGCTGCCGTAACGCTTGCTGTAGTGCTTGGCGACGTCGGCAAAGAGCCCGGTGAAGCCCGTGGTGGAGGTCTGGCCGGCCATGTCGTAGTCAGCGCCGAGCAGGGCTGCACCTACTACGTCGGCGCTGGCGTGGGTCATCTTTTCCGCCCCGATCACCAGCACCGTTTTGGCAGTGCCTGCCAGCAGGGACTTGGTGCCCTGCTGGAAAGCTGCCGAACCGGAGGCGCAGGCGTTCTCCACCCGGGTGGCGGCCACGTTAGCCAGATCCGGGGACACCTGCAGCGCGAGCGAGGACGGGAAAGCCAGGGGCATCATGCCGGAATTGAACTGGCCAAGATAAATCTCGTCGATCTGGCCGGGCTCGATGCCGGCGTTGCTGATGGCTTCGGTGGACACCTGGACGATCAAGGATTCGAGCGTCTCGTCGGTCAGTTTGCCGAACCGGCTGTGGCCCCAGCCGGTGAGCAGGACATCCTTGCCGAACTGTTCGCGCAGGCTCACGCTGTGGCCCCTTCCAGTGCAGGAGTGGTCTCTTCCAGGGCGGCCGTAAACGCAGCCTCGGTCTTCCCGCGGAGTTCGTCCACGGTAACCCCCGGGGCCAGACGCGTCAGCGTCAGCTGCCGCCCGCCGTCGTCCGTTTTCACCAGGTCAAAAACTGCGAGGTCACTGATGATCCGGTCCACGCAGCTCAGGCCGGTGAGCGGCAGGGTGCATTCAGTGACGATCTTGGCGGTGCCGTCCTTGGCGTTGTGTTCGGTCAGCACCACCACGCGGGGTGTGCCGGCGACGAGGTCCATGGCGCCGCCCATGCCCTTGACCATCTTGCCGGGGATGGTCCAGTTGGCGAGGTCGCCATTGCCCGAAACCTGCATGGCGCCGAGGATGGCCACCTTGACGTGGCCGCCGCGGATCATGCCGAAGGACGTTGCGGAATCGAAGATGGATCCGCCGTCGAGCACGGTGACGGTCTGCTTGCCGGCATTGATGAGGTCCGCGTCCTCCTCGCCCTCGTACGGGAACGGGCCCATGCCGAGCAGTCCGTTTTCGCTCTGCAGGACAACGCGGACGCCGCGCGGGAGGTTGTTGGCCACCAGCGTTGGGATGCCGATGCCGAGGTTGACGTAATCGCCGTCGTTCAGTTCTTCAGCTGCGATGGCAGCCATTTCATCCCTGGTCCAGGCCATGGGGTTCTCCTTAGGTAGATGCCGCTGGGCAGATGCAGGGGTCAGGCAGATGCGAGTTCGGCGCGCGGGCGGACGGTGCGCTGTTCAATGTCCTTGATCCGGTTGCTTGCCTGGACCAGCCGCTGGACGAAAACGCCCGGGGTGACGATGTGGTTCGGATCAAGGGCGCCCGGCTCCACAATGACTTCGGCCTCAGCGATGGTGACCGCACCTGCCGTTGCCACCACCGGGTTGAAGTTCCGCGCCGTGTAGCGGTAGAGGAGGTTCCCGTCGGTGTCTGCCGTGTGCGCGTGGACAAGCGCGACGTCGGCCCTGATGGCGCGCTCCTGCACGTACGTTTCGCCGTCGAACTCGGCCAGCGGCTTTCCTTCCGCCACGAGCGTTCCCACGCCCGTCTTGGTGAAGAACGCCGGGATGCCGGCGCCGCCGGCGCGGAGGCGTTCAGCCAGGGTGCCCTGCGGGGTGAACTCGACTTCGAGTTTGCCGGCGAGGTACTGCTCGGCGAACAGTTTGTTCTCGCCCACATAGGACGCGATGACCTTCCGGACCTGCCCGGCCTCGATCAGGACACCGAGGCCCTTGCCGTCCACGCCCATGTTGTTGGAGGCAACCGTCAGGTCCCGCACGCCGGAATCGCGGACGGCCTCGATCAGGTCCGCGGGGATGCCGCTGAGGCCGAAACCGCCAACGGCGAGCGTCATGCCATCCCGGAGCACGTCCGCCAAAGCAGCGGCGGCATCGGATTTCAGTTTGGACATTGGCGTCTCCTCGTTGAGCTTGGCGGTTCCAGTATTGTTGCCGGGATAATCCACTTTGTGGACTTAGGGCCTGAATTGGGAGCGTACGTGGCTGTGTGGTGGCCTGTCAAGGCCAGATATTTCGTTGAAAAGACGCCATTTCTACACTGTGGACGATAGGCTATGTGGTATCCACAATGTGGACGATTGGTATGAATTGAGGAGTGAAATGACGCAGGTTCCAGTGCAGGGCGCCCAGGTTGTCAGCCGCATCGCCGGTCTGCTGCGCATCGTCGGGCACAGGGCGGAGGGGTGTTCGCTGGTGGAGGTGGTGCGGGAATCGGGCCTCACCCGGCCAACCGTCCACCGGCTTCTGAGTTCGTTGGCGTCCGAGGGCCTGCTGGACCATGATGCCCGCACCGGTAACTGGGTTTTGGGGCCGGAGATCCTGCTGATGGGGTCGGTGGCTTCTGCCCGGTTCCCGTTGGAGGACATCGCCCGGCCAAGCTTGCGCAGACTGGCTGAGGAAACCGGTGAAAGCGCCTTCTTCTCCATCCGCCGCGGCTCCGAGACAGTGTGCCTGCTGCGGGAGGAGGGCAGCTTCCCGGTCAGGTCCTTTGTGCTCCACGAAGGCGTCCGTTTTCCGCTGGGTGTCGCCTCGGCCGGAACAGCGATCATGGCTTTCCTCCCCGAGGACGAGCAGGAACAGCTGCTGGCACACTGGGACGCGCACGCCGGGCCCTTCGCGGCGGCGCACACGGTGGACGTCGTCCGCGCCAACCTCGCCCGGACCCGGCAGGCAGGCTATGCCGTGAATCCCGGCCTTGTCCTGGAGGGCAGCTGGGGGATGGGGGCCGCTGTCTTTGATCAGGCGGGCAGGCCTGCGTGGGCACTGTCCCTGACCGGCATTGAACCACGCTTCCGCGCCGAACGGCAGGAAGTCCTGGGCCGGCTGCTGATGGAGGAGGCCCACCGGATCACGGTGCAGCTGGGGTCCGGCAAAGACCTGTTGTGAAGCCCGGGGGCTGGTCCTACCCTTGCGGTAGGGCCGGACGCCGAGGGCGCCGGCAGGGGCGCTGGCAGGGGGCGCTTGCAGGGGCGCGCCGGCAATGGAGCCGGCAGTAAGGGAGCAGGAATGAGCACCAGGATCTACTTCACCGAATACGGCGGGCCCAACGTGCTGCAGGTAGGACCCGAGGAGCTGCCTCCTCCCGGTTCGGGGCAGGTCAGGGTGGAACTCCGGGCCGTGGGTGTCAATCCTTTTGACTGGAACCTCGTGGCCGGAGTGCTCAAGGACGTCGCGCCGCTGGAATTTCCTTCCGTCCCCGGCAGCGAGGCAGCAGGCGTGGTGACTGAGGTGGGGCCCGCCTTCGAGGGCTTTGCCGTAGGTGATGAAGTGATCTGGAGCGGCTTCACCGGCGGCTACCGGACCGAGGCAGTGGTGTCAGCCGAACAGCTGACTCCCGTCCCGGTGGGAGTCAGCCTGGAGCAGGCGGCCTGCGTCCCGGTTGCGGGAGGAACCGCATATTCGGCGCTGAAGCAGCTGAAGGTCGGCCCCGATGACGTTGTCCTGATCCACGCGGCCGCCGGCGGAGTGGGTTCCGCCGCCGTCCAGATCGCCCAGGCTTTCGGCGCCAGCGTGATCGGGACAGCCTCTGAGGATAACCAGGACTACCTGCGGGAACTGGGCGCGTTTCCGGTGACCTACGGGCCGGGCCTGGCTGAACGTGTCAGGGCCGTCACTGAGGAAGTGGGGCCGGTCACCGCTGTGCTGGACGCGGTGGGCAAGGAGGAGTCCGTCGCGGCTACTGTGGAGCTGCTTCCGGACCGCAGCCGGGCCGTGATCACCGTATCTGGCCTGCACTCACAGGAAGCCGGGATTGCCAAAATCCGGCTTCTGGACGGCCGGGTCCGGGAAGCTGCCACCCTGGCAGCCGAAGGACTCCTGACTTTCACCATCTCCCAGCGTTTCCCGCTGATTGAAGCCGCGGAGGCGTTGGAAGCCAGCCGCACCGGCCACGTCCGTGGAAAGATCGTGCTTTTTCCGTAGGCCCTTTCCGCGAGGGTCAGCGGGTTCCCGGCCCCACTGCTGCTACTTCCACCACGTGTCGAAGATAGTGACAGGGACGGTGCGCTTGTGCCGGGTCCGGACGTACTTTTCCTCGATCTTTTCTGCCACCTCATCGGGGACCTCGCGGCCTTCAAGGTAATCGTCTATCTGGTCGTAGGTGAGGCCCAGCTCGTCCTCGTCGGTGCGTCCGGGCCGGTCATCGAGAAGGTCTGCCGTGGGAACCTTGTCCCACACGCGGGCCGGGGCGCCCAGCTCGGCCAGCAAGGCGCGGTTCTGCCGCTTGTTCAGGCCGAACAGCGGCAGGATGTCCGCGCCGCCGTCGCCGAACTTCGTGAAGAAGCCTGTAACGGACTCGGCGCCGTGATCCGTACCGATCACCAGGTAGTTGTGTTCGCCGGCCAGCGCGTACTGGGCGATCATCCGGGTGCGGGCCTTGGTGTTTCCCTTATGGAAATCGGAAATCTCCGAGCCCACTGTCTTCTCGAACTCGTCCTCAAAACCGTCCACGGCAGCGGAGATGTTGAAGGTCCATTCCGTCTTGGCCCGGACGAAGTCCAAAGCGGCCTGTGCGTCGTCCTCGTCATGCTGCACACCGTAGGGGAGCCGGACAGCAACAAAGTTGGCCTCCACACCTTCCGCTTCCAGTTCCTCCACCGCAAGCTGGGCGAGGCGGCCCGCCAGTGATGAGTCCAAGCCGCCGGAGATCCCCAGGACAAAACCCTTCGTATGCGTGGCCCTCAGGTACTCCTTGAGGAAATCAACCCGCTTCCGGACCTCTCCGGCAGGATCGATCCGGGGCTGAACGCCCATTTCGTCAATAATGGTGGCTTGGAGTTCGCGCATGTGACCCAGCCTAGCCAGCAGTGTCAACAGCGCTCAACTATGTCGAACCGGCCCCGTGGAGCCGCGGACCGTGAGATGCGTGGGCATCAGGGAACGGCTGCGGTTGCCGCCGCCGGCAGGGGGGTTCAGCTGGGCGAGGAGCATGGACACCGCCACCCGGCCGGCCTGTTCGATCGGGGACGCCATGGTGGTCAGCGGGGGATTGCAGAAATCGGCGCCGAAGATGTCGTCGCAGCCAACAACGCTCATATCTTCAGGAACCCGGATTCCGCGCTCACGCAGGCGCTGCAGCATACCGATGGCGATGAGATCGTTGAACGCAATGCAGGCGGTGACGCCGGAATGGACGGCCGCGTCCGCCGCAGCGGCGCCCGATTGGGTCTTTGGTGCGAACGGCCCCAGCCGCCGCACCTCCACCCCGCGGTCCTCGGCGGCGGCCGCCAAAGCGTTCCAGCGCAGCGTGCTGGACTGAGACGTGAGCGGACCGGCCATAAAGGCAATGCGCGTGTGGCCCAGGGAAACCAGATGGTCCAGTGCCTGGGTGGTGGCCGACGGTGTATCAATGACGACGGCGGGCACCCCCACGACGTCGCGGTTGATGGTGACGATGGGTACTTTGGCAGATGCGGCCAGCAGCGCCTCATCACTGAGCCTGGAGGCAGTCACGATGATTCCGTCCGCACTCTTGCGCAGCTGCTCCATGCTGCTGGCTTCCACCTCATCCGATTCCTCGGTATCCACGAGCAGCTGCGTGTAGCCCGCGGCTTTGAGCTGCAGCTGGGTGCCCCTGATCAGGTCAAAGTAGAACGGGTTGGTGATGTCCGGTACAAGCACGCCAACCGCGCCGGTGCGGCCTGAACTCAAGGCTTTGGCCTGGCTGTTTGGTGTGTAGTTCAGCTCGGCCGCTGCCGCTTCGATACGGGCGCGGGTGCGGATGTTCACGCGGTCCGGGGTGGACAGTGCGCGCGAAACCGTGGACGCCGCCACTCCGCAGATGGCAGCGATGTCATGGATGGTGGCAGGACGCTCGGTTCCGGCTGCTTGCATCGCCATGGCGTTCCTCTCTGAACGGATGACATGGGGTGTTGTGACCGTTGCCACAGCCCTTGTCTCTTAGATTGCCACAGAATGTCAACATTTGGCAATCGGTTGTCATTGTGTGGCAGGGTGTCTAGACTTAGCGAGGAACCGTGTGAACCAAATCACCCCGCGCGCCGGAGCGGCAATTAGGCTGTGCCGTCGCGGGCACAACCTAGGAGATTCCCGTGACCGAAACAGTAAGCGCAACAAAAACCGTCTGGCCGCTCTCAGGATTCGGCGATGAAGTGGATCCTGATCCTGCCATCCAGGCCGCGGTCCTGCTGGCTCTGGGTGCCCGCCACATCGAAGTACGCAGCGCCTGGGGCGTGAATGTCTCGGAACTGCAGCCCGAACAGGTCTCCCAGCTGAAGGACATTCTGGATGAGAAGGGCCTCAAGGTCTCGGCCGTGGCGAGCCCCATCGGCAAGGTTTCCATCAACCTGCCCGTAGAGCACGAGGTGGAGCGCCTGCGCCAGATCATCTCCGTGGCCAAGGGCCTGGACACCAAATACATCCGGATCTTCTCCTTCTACCCCGCCGAGGGGCAAAGCCCGGATGACATCCGCGAGGACGTCATCACGCGCATGCGGGCGCTTGCCGCTGAAGCCGAGAGCGCCGGCGTCGTACTTCTGCATGAGAACGAAAAGGACATCTACGGCGATACGCCCCAGCGGGTCCTGGACATCATGGAATCCGTAAGCTCTCCCGCGCTGCGCGTCGCGTGGGACAACGCCAACTTTGTCCAGGTGGGCGTCCGTCCCTTCACCGACGGCTACGCCATGCTCCGCCCGTACCTTGAATACCTGCAGGTCAAGGACGCCGTGATGGCCACCGGCGCCGTGGTGCCCTCAGGCGAAGGGGACGGCGAGCTGGACGCCACCATCGCGGCACTGAAGGCTGACGGCTACTCAGGCTTCGCCTCGCTGGAACCCCACCTCGCCAGCGCTTTTGAACTGGGCGGCTTCTCCGGCCCGGTGGCCTTCGGCGTCGCAGCCCGCGCCTTTGCCTCGCTGGCGGCCAAGAACGGAATCGAGCTGTCGTGACCGTCCTCAAGGCCGCGGTCATCGGCTGCGGTGATGTCTCGGCCGTTCATTTTGAGGCCATCGCAAAGCTCGACGGCGCGCGGCTGGCGGCAGTGTGCGATGCGGACCCCGCCCGGCTGGCGGCCGCCACCGCAGCCTATGGCGTGCCGGGGTTCTCTGATCACCTCAGCCTCATCGAGGCCATCGGACCGGACGTTGTCCACATCACCACGCCGCACAACAAGCACGCCTCGATCGCGGTGGACTGCCTTGACGCGGGCGTCAACGTCATTGTGGAAAAGCCCCTGGCGCACACCCTGGCGGAGGGGAACCGCCTGGCGGAGGCAGCCAAAGGAAGCGCAGCCAAAATAGGCGTCTGCTTCCAGAACCGCTACAACGCCACGTCCCAAGCCATGCACTCACTGCTGTCCTCAGGTGAACTGGGCGCTGTGGTGGGTGCCTCGGCCACCGTGCTGTGGCACCGCGACGCCGACTACTACCGCAGCCGGCCGTGGCGCGGCACGTGGGAGGGCGGCGGTGGCGGGCTCATGATGAACCAGGCCATCCACACGGTCGATCTGCTGCAGTGGCTGGTGGGAGACGTCACCTCGCTTTCGGGAAATGCTTCCACCCGGTTCCTTGGCGAGACGATCGAGGTGGAGGACACCGCGGAGTTTTTCGCGGAGCATGCAAACGGGGCCCGCAGCGTGTTCTATGCAACACTCGCCAACGCCGTGAATGCCCCCGTCACGCTGGACATCGTTACCGAAAAAGCCACCCTCAGCCTGCGGGGGGACCTCACAGTCACTTATGCCGATGGCCGGGTTGAGGTGGTCCCGGAGCGGGTGGTGGAGTCCGGCGGAAGAGCGTACTGGGGCGTCTCGCACGAACTGCTGATCTCTGACTTCTATGCGCGGCTCGCTGAAGAGGGTCCCTTCTGGATCGATCCCGCTGAGGCACAAAAATCCCTGGGGATCGTCAAGGAAATTTACCGCCAGAGCTACCCCGAAATGACGGGGCTGGTGTCTTGAGCACCGGCACCACAGTAAACACGCAAACAATCACATTGGAGGGCTAACATGGCCAACCCAGCCACAATCGGCGTTCAGGCAATGATGCTCAAGGACAGCTTCGCGGAGATCGGGGCGTTCGAAACGCTCCGCAAGGTCAGCGCGATCGGTTACAACGCCGTCGAAATCTCCCAGATCCCCATGACTCCGGAAAACGTCATTGAGCTGGACCGCTCCCGCGCTGAGCTCGGCATGGACATCGCAGCCCTGTCAGTGATGCTGGAAAAGCCTGAAGGCCGCCCGGGCGAATCACTCCGGAACGATTTCAGCAAAATCGTGGACGATGCCCAGCGCCTGGATTCGAAGCTGCTGCGCATCGGGATGCTGCCTTTTCCGGCCATGAAGTCCATTGACGCGGTGATCGACTTCGCCAAGGAAACCAACGGTTATGCCGAGCGCCTCCAGGAACACGGCATCAGCCTGTACTACCACAACCACCACATCGAGTTCGCGAAGTTCGACGGCAAGTACATGCTGGACATCATCGCGGAGAACTCCCCGGCCATGGGGATGGAAATCGATGTTCACTGGGTCCAGCGTGGCGGGCTCGATCCGGTCCGCACCATCGAAAAGTACGCCGACCGCACCGCCATGATCCACCTCAAGGACTACCGGATCGGCACCATGCCTGAAGCCGCTTTCGAGATGATGGGCAGCGGCGACTTTGCCGGCTTCATGCAGGAATTCAAGAACGTGGTCCAGTTCGCCGAAGTTGGCGAGGGGAACCTCGATTTCCCTGCCATCATCGCCGCCGCAGAGGCAGCCGGCGCACAGTACATGCTGGTGGAGCAGGACGAACTTTATGGCCGCACCGTATGGGAAGCACTGCAGACCTCACACGAGAACCTCGTGGCCATGGGCTTCTCGGACCGCTTCTAACCGCACCCAACAAGAAGGATAAAAACGTGAGCAAGAAAGTACGCCTCGGCATCATCGGCCTGGGCCAGCAGGGCGGTGCCTACGCCAGGTTCATTACGGAGGGACTGGTCCCCAACATGGAGATCGGTGCCATCTGCGACATCGATCCCGCCAAGAAGGAACTCGCCGCCAGTACCTACCCGGACGTCCCGTTCCATGACAACTACATCGCCATGCTGGAAAGCGGCGACGTCGATGCCGTGGTCACCTGCGTGCCGCACTTCCTGCACCCTGAGATGGGCATCGAGACGCTCAAGCGCAACATCCACGCGCTCGTCGAGAAGCCGGCCGGTGTGTACACGAAGCAGGTCAAGGCACTGAACGAGTTCGCGGCCAGCAAACCCGAGCTCACCTTCGGCATCATGTTCAACCAGCGCAACAACCCGCTGTACCAGAAGCTCAAAGAGATTGTGGATAACGGCGAGATCGGCAAGATCCGCCGCAGCAACTGGATCATCACCAACTGGTGGCGGCCCCAGGGCTACTACAACTCCAGCGAATGGCGAGCAACGTGGGGCGGCGAGGGCGGCGGCGTCCTGGTCAACCAGGCACCGCACCAGCTGGACCTGTGGCAGTGGATCTGCGGCGTGCCCAAGTCCGTCTACGCCAAGGTAGCCTACGGGTTCCGCCGTGACATCGCCGTTGAAGACGAAGTGACGGCACTGGTGGACTACGGAGACGGCGTCACCGGTGTGTTTGTCACCGCCACGCACGATCTGACCGGCACGGACCGCTTCGAAATCCTGGGCGACCAGGGAAAGATCGTGGTGGAAGGCAGCAAAACCGCCACAGTTACCCGCCTGAACAAGCCCGAACGGGAACTCAGCGACGGCATGGACATGGACGACGTCCGGAAGCTCTTTATGGGCGAACTGAACCCGGAGCAGTACTACACCACCGAGGTCATCGAGTTCGAGTCCGCATGGGGCAGCCAGCACTCAGGGGTGCTGGAAAACTTCGCCGCCAACATCCTGGACGGCACCCCGCTGCTCGCCCCGGGCTCTGACGGTATCAACGGCGTCCGCCTGGCCAACGCCATCCACCTCTCCAGCTGGACGGGCAAGGAAGTGGGGCTGGACTTCAATGAGGACGAGTTCCTGGCGGAACTGAACAAGCGCATCTCCGAAGAGGGCAAGTTCGCAGAGCGTTCCTGACCCGCTTTCTCGCTAGGATGGGGCGGTGACTGAACCCACGGCGCCACACGCCGCCCCATCCTCCGGTCCGGGCAAAAAGCCCGGCCGGGCCGGAAAGTCCAATGCGACGATCTACGACATCGCCAAGGTGGCCGGCGTCAATCCCTCCACGGTTTCCCGCGCCCTCAGCAAGCCGGGCCGGGTCAGCGCCAAGACGCAGAAGCTCATCGAGGAGGCCGCGGCCGGCCTGGACTACCAGGTCAACCCGTTTGCCCGGGCCCTTCCCACCGGGCGGACCAACACGTTCGGGCTGATCGTCGCGGACATCACCAACCCGACATTTTTCGACATCATCCGCGGCGCCGAGACCACTGCAACCGGCCGGGATTACACCTTGGTCCTGGCCGAGTCGGCGGAATCCCCGGCAACAGAACTCACGGCTGCCCGCAGGCTTATGGCCACGGTGGACGGCCTCATCCTGGCGAGCCCTCGCATGGACGATGACCACATCCGTGCCCTTGCGCTGGCCAAACCCGTGGTGGTCATCAACCGTGAGGTCGAGGGCATTCCGTGCGTGGTTCCGGACGTCAACAAGGGAATCGGCGAGGCCATCCGCAGCATGGCCGCGAACGGGCACCGCAAAGTGGCGTACGTCGCCGGGCCGCCGCAGTCGTGGATGTCGGAGCGGCGCTGGGAAGGCGTGCAGGCGGCCTGTGAATGGTCCCGGCTTGAGGCTGTGCGCCTGGAATCTTCCAAGCCAACGGTCGACGGCGGCCGGCAGACGGCGCGGGACGTCCGCGCCAGCGGTGCCACGGCAGTCCTGACCTACAACGACCTCCTGGCCATCGGACTGATGCAGGAGCTCCAGGCTGCCGGAATCGTGGTGCCGGACAAGATCAGTATCGTGGGCTTCGATGACATCTTCGGCGCGGACTTCACCACGCCGCCGCTCACCACGGTGCGCTCACCGCTGGGGGAGTGCGGCGAGGCTGCCGCGGGCCGGTTGCTGGACCTGCTGGGCGGAAGCGGTGAGGCGGCCGGCACGTTGCGCGTGGAAACCGAACTGGTGCTGCGTGGCTCCAGCGGGAGATTCGTAGCCTGACGGCAAGGCCAGCCGGTCCCTTCCGTCATTTGGCAATTCATGGCAACCGGTTGACAAATGCAGGTTCCAAGCCCGAACATTGTGCTATGTCACAGTCGATAGCTGCCAACCCAGACCGGCTCCTGCCCGCGGATCCAGGAACGCGCAGCATCGCGCGCGACCTCCTGCAACGTGTCCAGGACCTCCCCATCATTTCCCCGCATGGCCACGTTGACGCTGCTGTCATCGAACACAACACCCCCTTCCCGGATCCGGCCGCCCTGCTCGTCAGCCCGGACCACTACGTCACCCGCCTGATCCACGCCAGCGGCGTGCCCCTGGACCAGCTGCGTGGTTCCAATTCCTCGCAGCCTGATTCCCGTGGCGTCTGGCGCGAATTCTGCAAGGCCTGGCCACTTTTCGATGGGACGGCCTCGGGCTACTGGCTGCGCACTCAGTTCGACAGTGTCTTCGGCCTGGAACAGGAAATCAGTGCCGAGACAGCCGACGCCAGCTACGACGCCATTTCCGCCAGGCTCCTCGAGCCCGGCTTCCGGCCACGCCAGCTGTTCAAGGACTTCAACATCGAGGTCCTGGCAACCACCGACGATCCCCTGGATACCCTGGACAGCCACAAGGCAATCGCCGATGACCCCACGTTCAGCGGCCGGGTCCTGCCGACCTTCCGCCCGGACGCGTACCTGAACATTGCGCACCCCACCTGGTCTGAGAACGTTGACCGCCTGATTGCCGCGGCCGGTGATGGCGGTGCGGGCTACAAGGGCTACATCACCGCCCTGGAGAACCGCCGCCGCCACTTCGTGGACCGCGGCGCGGTTTCCGCTGACCACGGTGTCCGAACCCCGGCCACGCTGAAGCTGGACGACGCCGAAGCGCAGAAGCTGTTCGAGCGCGCCCGCTCCGGCCAGGCAACAGCCCAGGACCGCGACGATTTTGAAGCCCACATGATGTACCAGATGGCCCGGATGTCCGTACAGGACGGCCTGGTCATGACCATCCACCCGGGCTCATACCGCAACCACCACGAGCCCACGTTCAACGCTTACGGTGCAGACACCGGCCACGACATCCCGTTCGCCATCAACTACACCGAAGCCATCAGGCCCCTGCTGCAGGACTTCGGCACCGCCAAGGACTTCCACCTGGTGCTGTTCACCCTTGATGAGACCGTGTTCTCCCGCGAACTCGCGCCGCTGGCAGGGTTCTATCCGGCCGTCTACCTCGGCGCCCCCTGGTGGTTCCTGGACGCACCGGACGCCATGCTGCGCTTCCGTTCCGCCGTGACCGAAACTGCCGGATTCTCGCGTTCCTCCGGGTTCATCGACGACACCAGGGCGTTCTGCTCCATCCCTGCCCGTCACGATGCTTCACGCCGGATCGAAGCCTCCTTCCTGGCCCGGCTCGTCGCGGAACACCGCGTCAGCGAAGACCGCGCCCATGAACTGATCGTCGACATCGTCGATGGATCCCCGCGAAGGGTCTTCAAGCTGTGACCGCCGAACACGCAGGCGCTGAGAAGGCCGGACTTCCGCAGCTGAACCGGACCCTGCATCCGTCCCCGAAGCCCCCGGTGCGGATCGTGCACCTCGGACTGGGCGCCTTCCACCGCTCACACCAGGCCTGGTACACCCAGAAGGCCGCCGACGCAGCTGACTGGGGCATTGCAGCCTTCACGGGCCGCCGCCCCGACGCAGCCCTGGCCCTCGCCGAGCAGGACGGCCTTTTCACCCTCGTGGAACGGGCAGACAGCGGGGACTCGTTCACCGTCGTCGGCAGTATTGCCGAGGCCGTGGACGGCGCGGACGTGCAGCGCCTCGCTGCGCTCGTTTCAGCACCGGCAACCGCTGTGGTCACCCTGACCATCACTGAGGCGGCGTACCGCCTCGGAGCTGATGGGCAGCTAGATGCCTCAGCGCCCGACGTCGCCGCCGACCTTGCGCTGCTGACATCCGGCAGTGCGCCGTCGACGCCGCTGGGCAGGCTCGTGTTTGCCCTCGCCGCACGCCGCGCATCGGACGCAGGCCCGCTCGCCGTGGTCTGCTGCGACAACCTTTCGGACAACGGCACCGTGGCCCGCAACGCGGTGGCGGGGTTGGCCCAGGCATGGGACGCCGGCCTGGGCGCCTGGATTGCCGGGAATGTCAGCTTTGTCAGCACGTCCGTGGACCGCATCACGCCGCGCACCACGGATGCCGACATCGACGCCGTCGCGCAGGCCTGCGGGTACCGCGATAAT
Organism: Pseudarthrobacter sp. DSP2-3-2b1; assembly: GCF_049895945.1. NCBI lineage: Bacteria > Bacillati > Actinomycetota > Actinomycetes > Micrococcales > Micrococcaceae > Pseudarthrobacter > Pseudarthrobacter sp. DSP2-3-2b1. Next base: position 96,952 of record NZ_JAFCTI010000010.1, read on the forward strand.
TCACCGGTGGTTGCCGAGCCCTTCGCCAACTGGGTGCTCAGCGGCGACTTCCCCGCCGGGCGGCCGCGCTGGGAAGACGCCGGCGCGGTGTTCGTTGACCACATCGAGCCTTATGAGAACCGCAAGCTGTGGCTGCTCAACGGCGCCCATTCCCTGCTGGCTTATGCAGGCCAGCTCCGCGGGCACACCACGGTGGCGGAGGCCCTGGCCGACCCCGTCTGCCTGGACGCCGTGGAACGCTTTTGGGACGAGGCCGAGGCGAACCTGTCCGGTGCTGGGGCCGGGGGCGCGGACCTGCAGATTCCCGCCTACCGCGCGGCGCTGCTGGACCGCTTCAGCAATGCCCGCATCGCCCACCACCTGGCACAGATTGCCATGGACGGCAGCACCAAGCTGCGGATGCGGGCCGTTCCAGTGATGCTGGCCGAGCGCTCCCAAGGCCGGTCCGGCGCGGCCGCGGCACTCATGATTGCTGCCTGGATGGACTTCAGCGCTGCGGCGGAGAATTTCCAGGATCCGCTGGCAACTGAGGTTGCCGTGGCAAACCGCCTGGCCGGAACCGAGCGCGTGCGTGCTTTGCTGGAACTGGTGGATCCGGCCGCCGCTGCAGATGCCGGCGTCGTCGGGTTGGTGTCTGGCCTGCTCGGGCATTTCGTGGCGGCTGCCCCTGTCCGGTAGGCCGCAGACTGTCAGGCGCTGCCCGGTCCGTGACCCCGGACCGGGCAGCGCTTTTTCATGAAGTTTCAACAAAAACTTGTGGCAACCGCTTGCCATTTCGTTGCCAAGTGACTAGGCTTACATACAGCGGAAAACACGTGGCGGCACTCGCCGGCTGAGAACAAACCAGCCCCGGCATCGCCAGAATCCACCGTTCATAGCATTTCAATAGTTCGCCGGCCTTCAGGGCGGCAGCGGGTAAAGGAGCCCAAATTATGAAAAAGCTGAACAAGCTCAGCATCGTCGGCTATGGAGCCGGCGATGCCGCCAATAACCTTGCTTTCACCACCGCCACCATGTTCCTGCTGGTGTATTACACGGATGTGGCAGGAATTTCAGCTGCCGCGGCGGGAACCCTGCTTCTGGTGGTCAGGCTTTTCGACGCCTTCGCCGATGTTTTCGCCGGCCGGATTGTGGACCGCACATTCAGCAAGCGGTTCGGCAAGTTCCGCCCGTTCATCATGTTCGGCTCTATCCCGCTGCTCCTGCTGAGCGTGGCAACGTTCTCCGTCCCCCAGCTGGGCGAGTCCGGAACCCTGCTGTACGCCTATGTCACCTACGCCGCCCTCGGCCTGGCCTACAGCCTGGTCAACATTCCGTACGGATCGCTTGCCGGAGCCATGACCCAGGACCCGGGAGAGCGCGCCAAGCTGGGCTCGGCCCGCATGGTGGGAGCACTCCTGGTGGGCTCCAGCCTGGGTATCTTCGTGGCCCCGCTGGTCAAGCCGGGCGCGGACCTCCAGTCGACCTTCACCACCATCACCCTCATCTTTGTGGTGATCGGTACGGCTCTCTATTTCTTCACGGCACTGACCGCCAAGGAACGCGTCCACCGCGACGTCCCCAACGTGACGTTCAAGCAAAGCGTGGACACCCTCAAGACCAACAAGCCGCTCATGATGCTATGCCTCAGTTCCTTCTTCTTCCTCACCGGCTACCTCGCGCTGACCTCGGTGCAGCTGTACTACCTGCGCGATGTGCTCGGCCGGCTGGACCTCTACCCGGTGCTGTCCATCATTCAGCTGGCGCTGACCTTCGTCCTGGCTGCCTTCATGCCCCGGCTGGTACGGAGCATCGGGAAGAAGAGCGTCTACATCTATTCCTCCTTCATCACTGTTACCGGCGGCGTGATCATCTTCTTCGCCCCGGCCGGCCAGATCTGGATCGGCTTCAGCGGCCTGGTCATCAGCCTCGTAGGCGTCCTCGCCGTCAACATTGTGGTGTGGGCGCTGGAAGCAGACACCGTGGAGTACGGCGAATGGAAGACCGGCGTCCGCACCGAGGGAATCACTTACGCGCTGTTCTCCTTCACCCGCAAGTCCGGACAGGCAGTCGGCGGCGCACTGGCCGCTTACGCCCTAGCGCTCGGCGGATACAAGTCCGGAGCAGTCCAGACGCCCGAGGCCTTGTCCGCCATCCAGTTCGCCGCCGGCGCCATCCCCGCCGTCCTGACGATCCTTGCGGTATTGGTCATGTCCAAGTACAAGTTGACTGATGCCAAGCATGCGGAGATCCTCAGCGAGATCAGGGCACGCCGGGCCAACCCGGCTGCTGCAGGAGGCGCGGCGGACGCCAACGGTGGCACCGCCGCCCCCAAACCCCTGGCATCACACTCCAACTAAGATCACCTGACCTGAAGTCCTTGAAAGGATCTGCCGTGAAAATCATTGCCGCCGAAGTTTTCGTGACAAGCCCGTCCCGAAACTTCGTGACCCTGCGCATCACTACGGACGACGGGGTTACCGGCATCGGTGACGCCACCCTGAATGGCCGCGAACTCGCTGTCGCCGCGTACCTCAAGGAGCACGTTGCGCAGCTGCTGATCGGCAAGGATCCGCACAAGATCGAGGACACCTGGCAGTTCCTCTACCGCAGTTCGTACTGGCGCCGCGGGCCGGTCACCATGGCGGCCATCGCCGCCGTCGACATGGCGCTCTGGGACATCAAGGGCAAGATGGCGAACATGCCGGTCTACCAGCTCCTCGGCGGCGCTTCACGCAACGGCCTGCGGGCCTACGGGCACGCATCGGGCGCAGATATCGAGTCGCTGTTCGATTCGGTCCGGGAGCACCTTGAGCTTGGCTACAAGTCGGTCCGCATCCAGACCGCAGTTCCCGGCATCAAGGCCGTCTACGGCGTTGCCGCCCAGGCCCAGGCCTCGGGTGAGCGTTACGACTACGAGCCCGCCGGCCGCGGTGCGTTCCCGGTGGAAGAGGACTGGGACACCCGTGCGTACCTGCGCCACCTGCCCACCGTGTTCGAGGCCGTGCGCAATGAGTTCGGCCCGGAACTGCCGCTGCTCCACGACGGACACCACCGCATGACCCCCATCCAGGCGGCCAAGCTCGGCAAAGCCCTGGAACCGTACGATCTGTTCTGGCTTGAGGACTGCACCCCGGCCGAAAACCAGGAGGCCCTGCGCCTGGTCCGCCAGCACACCACCACGCCGCTGGCCATCGGTGAAATCTTCAACACGGTGTACGACTACCAGACCATCATCAAGGAACAGCTGATCGACTACGTCCGCGCAGCCTCCACCCACTTCGGCGGCATCTCCCCGCTGAAGAAGGTCATGGATTTTGCCGCCCAGTACCAGATCAAGTCCGGCTTCCACGGCCCCACGGACATCTCCCCGGTGGGCTTCGCCGCCCAGCTGCACGTTGGCCTGGCCATCCACAACTACGGCATCCAGGAGTACATGCAGCACTCCGACGCCACCAACACGGTGTTCGAGCAGTCCATGACCTTTGTGGACGGCTACCTGCACCCGGGCGACAAGCCCGGCATCGGCGTCGAATTCAACGAGGAAGCCGCAGCGGCCTACCCGTACCAGCAGGCCTACCTGCCCTACAACCGCCTCGTTGACGGCACCGTCCATGACTGGTGAGGCACTGCCGGTGACCAGCAACCCATCAGCCGCCAACGAAGAAACTGCTGCCGGTTCCAAAATCCGCGTCATTGTCATGGGCGTCTCAGGCTGCGGCAAGACCACCATCGGTGACCTCGTGGCACGCGAACTCGGTGTCCCGTTCCTGGACGGCGATTCGCTGCACCCGGTGGAGAACGTCGCCAAGATGGCAGCCGGTACGCCGCTGACCGACGAGGACCGGTGGCCCTGGCTTGCCACCGTGGGCTCCAGGCTTGCGGCTGCGGGCGACGGCGGCCTGGTGCTCGCTTGCTCGGCGCTTCGCCGCAGTTACCGCGACGCCATCCGCGCCCAGGCACCGGACACCGTCTTTCTTCACCTGCACGGCAGCAAGGAGGTGCTGAGGGCTCGGACTGAAGGGCGCTCAGGACACTTCATGCCGCCCGCCCTGCTTGATTCCCAACTGGCCACGCTTGAGCCGCTGGAATCAGACGAGGCTGGAGTGGTGGTGGATATCGCCGCCCCCGTGAACCAGGTGGTTATTGACGCGCTGGCCGGCATTGCCGCCGCCGCGAACGCAGCCGCGCCGGCTTCCGCCGGTGCCGCTTCGGGTGGCATCAGCACCGCCGGCCCAGTGGGCACCCAGCCCCGGCAGTTCGACGTCGACCTCCAGGCTGCTCCGTTCAACCTCGATGACGCCGGTGTTGAGTGGGTCAACGCCACCATCGCTTCGATGACCCTCGAGGAGAAGATCGGGCAGCTGTTCATCAACCACAACAACGACTACTCCCCGGAGTACCTCGACGGTGTGCTCGAGAACTACCACGTGGGCGGCATGCGTTACCGTCCGGGACCCTCGGCGGCCGTGCAGGAGCACATCCGCTACGCCCAGTCGAAGTCCAAGGTGCCGCTGCTGGTGGCGTCCAACCCGGAAATGGGTGGGGCCGGAAGCTGCGACGACGGCACGTTCGTGTCCACACACCTGCAGGCCGGCTCGCACCCGGACAAGTCCATTGCGCGCCAGATGGGTCAGGTGGCCGGCGTCGAAACAGCGGCACTTGGCTGCAACTGGGCCTTCGCGCCGATCGTGGACATCCACTACAACTGGCGGAACACGGTCATCTCCACCCGGGCCTTCGGCAACACCCCGGAGATCGTGGTGGAGCGGGCCAAGGAGTACTTCGACGGCATCAGCGAGGCTCCCACTGCCTGCGCCATGAAGCACTTCCCAGGTGACGGGATCGATGAACGGGACCAGCACGTGGTCACGTCCTACAACACCCTCGGCTATGAGGAGTGGAACCGGACGTACGGCCACGTTTACCGCGAAATGATCGGGCACGGCGTGCAGTCCATCATGATCGGGCACATCGGGGCGCCGGAGCTTTCCCGGCACTTCCGCCCCGGAATGTCGGACGCGGACATCATGCCCGCCACACTGTCACCGGAACTCCTCCAGGACCTGCTCCGCGGCGAGCTCGGTTTCAACGGGCTGATCCTCACGGATGCCTCGCAGATGATCGGCCTGACCCAGGCGATGAAGCGCAAGGACCTTGTCCCCGCCACCATCGCCGCCGGGTGCGACATGTTCCTGTTCTTCCGCAACGCGGCCGAGGACTTCGCGTACATGCTGGAGGGCTACAAGTCCGGTGTCATCACCGAACAGCGCCTGAACGACGCCCTGCGCCGGATCCTGGCGCTCAAGGCGAGCCTGGGCCTGCACAAGAAGGAACGCAGCGAGCTGGTTCCACCGGTTGAAGCGCTGGCCGCCATTGGCAGCGGCGCCCACCGTGCCATCGCGGCAGGGATTGCGGACAAGACCGTCACGCTGGTCAAGGACACCGCCAACAACCTGCCCATCACCCCGGAAACGCACAAGCGCATCCGGCTGTATGGCATCTCCGGCGGCTCCGACTTCACCATGGCGGATCCGTTGGCTTACCTGGACGTGGTGGCTGAGGAACTGGAGCGGGCAGGCTTCGACGTGCACGTCTTCAAAACAGCCGCGCAGCGCAAGGCCGCAGGGGAAGAGGGCGTGAACTTCATGTCTGTCATCTCCGAAGAAGCAACGGGGGACTACGCGGAGAAGTACGACGCCGCGTTTGTGTTCGCGAACGTGAAGGGCTTCGCCCAGGAAGCGGCCATCCGGATCAAATGGTCCACCCCGATGGCGGCCGAAATTCCCTGGTACGTCACTGAGGTTCCCACCGTGTTTGTCTCGCTGAACCAGCCCAACCACCTGATCGATGTGCCGATGGTCAGGACCGCCATCCACGCCCATGCCGGGTCCGTGGAAGCCATCCGCGCCACGATCGAGAAGATCATGGGCAAGTCCGGGTTCCAGGGAACGTTCAACGAGAACGTTTTCTGCGATTCCTTCGACACCAGGCTGTAGCACGCGCTCGACACGCTCAGGCCGCACGCGCACTAATTGCGCGTGCGGCCTTTGTGTGTGCAGCGTAGCGTGGGTGCATGGAGCTGACAGGGTGTTTGGTGGCTGGCGGCGGACCGGCCGGCATGATGCTGGGCCTGCTCCTGGCCCGTGCCGGTGTGCAGGTCACAGTCCTGGAAAAACACGGCGATTTCCTCCGGGATTTCCGCGGCGACACTGTGCACGCCTCCACTATCAGGCTGATTGACGAGCTGGGCCTGGGCGAGGGATTCCGCAATCTTCCGCAGAGCCGGCTGACCAGGGTCGCCTTTCCCATCCCGGGCGCCGGCCTGGTCACCCTCGGCGATTTCACGTCTTTGAAGCCCCCGTACAACTACATCGCCATGATGCCGCAGTGGGACTTCCTGAATTTCCTGGCCACGGAGGCCGCGCGGGAACCCTCCTTCACGCTCCTGATGGAGCACGAGGCGACGGCGTTAATCTACGACGGCGGACGGGTCGCCGGTGTCCGCTACCGGCGGCGCGCGGGTTCTGGTGGCGCCGATTCGGCGGGTGAGGACGGCGAGCTGTACGCGGACCTCGTGGTGGCAACGGACGGGCGGCATTCGGTCCTGCGCCGGGCCGCCGGCCTGCAACCGAAGGAGTACCCGGTTCCCTTCGACACCTGGTGGTTCAAGCTCCCGCGCCACGCTTCAGAAAAGGGCGCAGTGGCAGGCATCGTGCCGGCCTTCGGGGACCGGGAGGCGATGATTGCCCTGTTCCGCGACGACTACTACCAGATGGGGTACCTCGGCCCCAAGGGAGCGGATCAGCGGATCCGTGCAGAAGGGCTTGAACTGTTCCGCGAGCGCGTGGCGGCCCTGCGCCCCGATCTGGCGGACCGGGTGGACGCTATCCGGACCCTCGACGATCTCCACTGGCTGGACGTCCGGCTGGACCGGCTGCGGCATTGGTACGTGGATGGGCTTTTGTGCATCGGAGATGCCGCCCATGCCATGTCGCCGGCGGGCGGCGTGGGCATCAACCTGGCCATCCAGGATGCGGTAGCGGCGGCGGGCAAGCTGGCCCCGGTATTGCTCCGGGGGAGGCCCAAGGTCAAGGATCTGGCCGCGGTCCAGCGGCGGCGGCGCATGCCCACCGTGGCGCTCCAGACCGTCCAGCGCATCATGCACCGGGCAGTGTTCGTCCCGTTGTTTGCCGGCAGGATGACCGGGCCGCCACCGGTCCTGCTGTTCTTTGTCCGGCACGCCCCCGTGGTCCGGCGGCTCCTGCCCCGGCTGATCGCATTCGGACCCAGGCCCGAGCATGCGCCCGCTTTTGCCCGAGCCACTAAACTGGACCCCATGACTTCCCCCACTGACACTGCAGTTGACGCTGCCGCCGCACGTGCCCGCCTGCTGGAACTGATCAAGGAACTCGCCGTGGTCCGCGGCAAGGTGATTCTGTCCAGCGGTGCTGAGGCTGACTACTACATCGACCTCCGCCGCATCACGCTGCATCACGAGGCTTCCAAGCTGGTGGGCCAGGTCATGCTCTCGCTGGTGGACGACGCCGGTATTGACTTTGAGTGCGCCGGCGGACTGACCATGGGTGCTGACCCCGTGGGCACCGCCGTGATGCACGCAGCTGTGGACGCTGGCCGCACCGTGGACGCCTTCGTGGTCCGCAAGGCGCAGAAGTCCTACGGCATGGGCCGCCAGGTGGAGGGTCCGTCCGTCGACGGCCGCAAGGTGCTGGTCCTCGAGGACACGTCCACCACCGGCGGGTCCGCGCTGACCGCCGTCGAAGGCGTCCGCAAGGCCGGCGGCAACGTGGTGGCCGTCGCTGTGATCGTGGACCGCGACACGGGAGCAAAGGAAAAAATCGAGGCAGAGACGGGTGTGCCGTACCTCTTCGCGTTCGGCAAGGACGAACTGGGCCTCTCCTAATCAGGAGCCGGCCGGACCCCGGGATAAAGCCGGGTCCGGTTGGACGGGCGCAGGGAGGGTACCCTAAAATTGCTCAACCCCCTTTTGCAGCCATTGGAGAACGCGCCATGCTCCCACCGGACCTCCCTTTGAACACCACCGAGCAGGTTCAGAACCTTATTATGGACAGCGCGGATTTCGAGCAGTTCCTGAACGAACTGGCCAGGTTTTCAGCCCACCAGATGGCGGGCGACGGCGATGACGCCCTCTGCGGCATCACCCTCCTCCGGGACCGCAAGGCAGCCACCATCGGGTGGAGCAGCGATTCGGCCCGCGAAGTGGACGAGATCCAGTACTCCCTGTCCCAGGGCCCCTGCCTGACTGCCGCCGAAGAGGAGCGTGAAGTCAACGTCCCGGACCTCTTTGAGGAAGACCGGTGGGGCCCTGACTACGCCAACGCCGTGGCCGCCCACGGCCTGCGTTCGGTATTGTCGCTGCCGTTCAACCTCCAGGGGGAAGCGAAAGCCGCCCTCAACCTCTACTCCGACGTGCCGCAGAAATTCGACGAACGTGCGGCCGCCAAAGCCCGAGGCTACACACGGGAGATCTCTCAGGCCCTGCGCCTTGCGGTCCGGTTCTCGCTGCACACTGACAGCGCAGCAAACCTGCGGGCCACCCTGGAATCCCGGACCACGATCGACATCGCAGTGGGCATCGTGATGGCACAAAACCGCTGCAGCCAGGACGCGGCTGTCCGCATCCTCACGGAAGCCTCGAGCAACAGCAACACCAAGCTGCGCAATGTCGCCAAGTCCTTGGTGGAGTCTGTGGGCGGGAATGCGAGCCGCACCCACTATCAGGAGCCGGGGGCAGCACAGGCAGGCTGACGCCTGTTTGCCGCTTGTGCCGGGCCCCGGTCCGAGGATAGGCTCTACGAGGTTGAGCCGTCGGCCATAGACACCCTTAATTGGAGTACCTATGGACCGCTCATTGAACGCCCTCCTCACGCGTGACGCACTCACGGATACTGTCCGGATTGACGTCCGCGGAAGCCTCAACGGCGCATCCCGCCCCTCGCTCGTCCACCTGATCACCCGCATCCGTGGCATGGGCATCCCGTCCCATATTTGTGTGGATCTCTCCGGGGCCGCGCTCGTGGAGTCAGGTGCGCTCGCCGGCCTGCGCATCGTCCTCAATGCCCTGGACCAGGCGTCATTCACCGGAGTTGCCGGGGCCGGAGTCTCGCTGGTGCTCAGTGGCAGTGCGGACGGCTCAGCGCAGGCAAACGGGTCCGGCGGGCAGTTGCTCGTATTGACCGATGCCCTGACAGATGGGCCCCCTGCTGCGCAGCTCAATTCCGGCGGCGCTGCCTTGTTGGCGCAGGGCTTGACGGGATATACCGACGATGAGCTTTTTACTGCGAGCGACTCGATTTTTGCGCAGCTGGACACCCCGGGGGCATTCGGGGGGCCGGACCTGCTTGGCCGGTACAAAGACGTTGGGGAGGAAATTTCCCGCCGGAAACTCTTGAGCGGCCCGGCCGGGCCAGCCGCCGAAAGCGTCTACGAGCCAGCCGGCGAGGGTCAGATAGCCAGCTGACTCCGCTGCCCACCTGAGGCGTTCGGAACCTGAGCATGCGGGTACGCTCCCTCAAATGCAGCCGAAAGTTGCAGGACAGGCTGACGCTGTGACTACGGTAGATACGTGCCGTATAAGGGGGAAGACCCGCAGGAACGTCCTGGACAGCCGGGCCCCGACCTTGCCCGGCTGCTGGCCAGTGCTGCCTCCCTCAAGCGGTTCTCCCGCCGGGGCTTCCTGGCGGGCGCGGGAGCTTCGGCAGTGTTGGTGGGGGACATGCTGGTCACCCGCACGGTCCAGGCGGAACGGCGTGTGAACAGGATCCTGCCGGTTCCGGATGACTTTGCGGACGCCTACTATCCGGATGCCAGCTGGTTTCTTTTCCCCGGCTATAAGACGAGCTGGGAAGAAGCGCAGTGGATCCTGAACGCCCTGCGGGGGGCGCTTAACCAGCGTGGCCGGCTCGCCGCCGTCGGCTATTCCAACCTGGGGCTGGACATTGATGGACTGGTCATAGCAGTGATCGAGCACGTCAGGGCCAACAAGCTCACCAAGCTGTTCTTCTACGGCCACAGCTTCGGCGGCATGGTGGCCACCCAGGTGGCGGCCCGGCTCCGCGAACTCCACGGCGTCGAAGTGGCGTTTATCGTTCTCGACTCCAGCCCCTACAGCAGGCACGACGTTCTGGACCAGAGCTGGTTTGACGGCGTGGTGTTCCTCTACGAGCGCGGTTTCAGGGTGCCCTCGGTGGTGCGCGGAGGCTACGAACTGGGGGAGCGCGTGATCCACAAGGACGAGCGGAGCTGGCGGCAGATCCTTGACCAGACGCTGGAACAGCTGTCGCCCATCGCCCCGTCGAGCGTGCTGATCCAGACCGAGTCCGCCTACATCTACCACTTCGAAGGGCTCCGGTTCATGGACCGGCTTGGAGGCACCAAGATGGCGTACATCGGCAATCCCCGCGACCGGACCGTCAGGTACCAGACGGCGCTCGAGGCGTGGGCCGTGGCATTCCGGACCAACATGGTTTCCACAGATCTCCAGACCGAGGGTGCCTTGCCGGCGCACGCCAGCCCCGGCTGGAATCCCACCGTCTACCGGCCCGTCCTGCAGCAGCTGCTGGACGAGTTCTTCCCGCTGCCCCGCGGAGGCTCCAGGGTGAGTGTTTTCTAGATCTGGTTCTTCAGGTCAGCCACGGAGTTCAGTACCTGGTTGGGCCGGAACGGAAAGGATGCAATATCCTCGCGCTGGGTAATGCCGGTCAGCACCAGTACCGTGTGCAGGCCCGCTTCCATCCCCGCGACGATGTCAGTGTCCATCCGGTCGCCGATCATGGCGGTGGTTTCGGAGTGCGCGTCGATCTGGTTCATCGCCGAACGGAACATCATGGGGTTCGGTTTGCCCACGACGTACGGTTCCCGGCCGGTGGCTTTGGTGATGAGCGCGGCGATGGCCCCCGTTGCCGGCATGGGGCCGTCCTTGGACGGGCCCGTGGCGTCCGGGTTGGTGGCGATGAAACGGGCCCCCGCCAGGATCAGGCGGATGGCCATCGTGATGGCTTCAAAAGAGTAGGTGCGGGTTTCGCCGAGCACCACGAAGTCCGGATCCTGGTCGGTGAGGATGAAGCCTGCCTCGTGCAGCGCCGTCGTGAGTCCCGCCTCCCCAATCGTGTAGGCGCGGTTGCCGGACCCGGAACCCCGCACCTGGTCCTTGAGGAACTGTGCCGTGGCGAGCGCGGAGGTCCAGATGTTCTCTTCCGGGACCTCCAGCCCGGAGGCACGCAGCCGTGCGGCCAGATCGCGCGGGGTGAAGATGGAGTTGTTCGTCAGCACCAGGAAGCGCTTTGAGGTGTCCACCCAGCGCTGGATCAGGTCAGCGGCGCCGGGGACCGGCTGGTTCTCGTGGACCAGCACACCGTCCATGTCTGTGAGCCAGCATTCAATTTCCTGGCCGCTGCGGTAAACCGCGGGTGATCCTTTAACCTGGTCTGCCTGTGCCATATATACCTCCGCCGGTGATGGATGCTCCAACGCTCCAGTCTAGTGTTGAGGGGTGAATGAAACGCCCGGAAACCCAGCCGAACCGCAGCCACCGAACGGCGAGGCATCAGAGCCGCCGTCGGAACCCAAGGCGGAGGTCGGCGTCGGGCCCTGGGAGGGCGGTCTGCCTGAAGGTGACCACTGGGACCCCGAGCTCCTGGCCGACGGCGACCGGCGGAACGTGGTTGACCAGTACCGCTACTGGAAGCACGACGCAATCGTGGCTGACCTCGATTCCAAGCGGCACAACTTCCACATCGCCATCGAAAACTGGCAGCACGACATGAACATCGGCACGGTGGTGCGCACCGCCAACGCCTTCCTCGCCAAAGAAGTCCACATCATCGGGCGACGCCGGTGGAACCGACGCGGAGCAATGGTCACCGACCGCTACCAGCACGTCCGCTACCACCCCACCGTGGATGAGTTTGTTACTTGGGCCCAGGGGGAGGGGCTGGCCATCATCGGCATCGACATCTTCCCGGACTCCGTACCGCTGGAAACCTACGAGCTCCCCAAGGACTGCGTGCTGGTGTTCGGCCAGGAGGGGCCGGGGCTGACACCGGAGGTCCACGAGGCCGCCCTGGCCACCCTCTCCATCGAACAGTTCGGCTCCACCCGCTCCATCAACGCCGCCTCCGCTGCGGCCATCGCCATGCACGCCTGGATCCGCCAGCATGTGTTCAACCAGCACGTCTGAGCAAGTATTACCGGCCCCCTCTCCCACCCCCCTTCCGACGCTCTCTCAGTTATCGCAGGTTTTTGACCAACCCTCTCTCCCTTTCTTCAAGAAAGGGAGAGGAGGGTTGGGAATTAAGCGTCTTTAAGGGAGAGAGCGTTCCGGGGGCGTGTTGCCGGATCCCCCTCCGGGCGGGAGTATTACCGGCCCGCGTGACCGGAAACACGGCGCCGGGAAAGAACTGGCTAGGATGGTTCCTAGCCGACGAGGTTCACTCCAGGGCCTGATCGGCCCGCAGACGAAATTCACTTTAGGAGTCAGCATGCCCATTGCAACCCCAGAGATCTACTCCGAGATGATCGACCGCGCAAAGGCGGGCGGATACGCATTTCCAGCCGTAAACGTCACCTCCTCGCAGACGCTTAACGCAGCCCTGCGCGGTTTCGCTGAGGCCGAGTCCGATGGCATCGTCCAGGTATCCACCGGCGGCGCCGCCTACTGGTCCGGCGCAGCCACCAAGGACATGGTTGCCGGTTCATTGGGCTTCGCCGCGTTCGCCCGGGAAGTGGCCAAGAACTACGGCGTCAACATCGCCCTGCACACGGACCACTGCCCCAAGGACAAGCTGGACGGCTTTGTCCTGCCGCTCCTGGCAGCCTCCGAAGCCGAGGTCAAGGCCGGCCGCAACCCGATCTTCAACTCGCACATGTGGGACGGTTCGCACGAGCCGCTGAACGAAAACCTGAGCACCGCCCGCGAACTGTTGGAGCGCACCGCAGCCGCGAAGATGATCCTCGAAGTTGAAATCGGCATCGTCGGTGGCGAGGAGGACGGCGTCGAGAACGCCATCAACGACAAGCTGTACACCACAGTTGAAGACGCCCTGGCCACCATTGAAGCCCTCGGTGCCGGCGAGAACGGCCGCTACATCACGGCCTTGACCTTCGGCAACGTGCATGGTGTGTACAAGCCCGGCGGCGTGAAGCTCCGCCCGGAGATCCTCAAGGACATCCAGGCCCAGGTGGGTGCCAAGCTCGGCAAGGACAGCCCGTTCGACCTCGTGTTCCACGGCGGCTCCGGCTCCTCGGACCAGGAAATCGCCGACGCCGTCTCCTACGGCGTGATCAAGATGAACATCGACACCGACACCCAGTACGCCTACACGCGTCCCGTGGTGGACCACATGTTCAGGAACTACGACGGCGTGCTGAAGGTGGACGGCGAAGTGGGCAACAAGAAGCTCTACGATCCGCGCGTCTGGGGCGCCTCCGCCGAAGCCGGCCTGTCTGCCCGCGTCGTTGAGGCGACCAAGCAGCTCGGTTCGGCCGGAAAGACGTTCTAGGCATGTCTGACGAGTTCCGGAAAAACCTGATGGGCCCTGAGCCCACGCTCCTGCCTGCCGAGACCGAGGTCTACCAGCAGCTGGAAGCGGGCCAGGAGGCCCTGGACCTCGTGGCCAGGAACCCGACGTCCTCACTCCTGTGGGCTGTGCTGGCTGAAGAGGCCTGGGCCGAGGGCCGGGTCATTGACTCCTACGCCTACTCCCGCGTCGGCTACCACCGCGGCCTCGACTCACTGCGCCGCAACGGCTGGCGCGGCACCGGGCCCATCCCGTGGGAGCACGAGCCCAACCGCGGCTTCCTGCGGGCGCTCTACTCCCTGGGCCGGGCTTCTGCGGCGATTGGCGAAGCGGAGGAGCCGGAACGGATCGAGAAGTTCCTGAACGACTCCGATCCGTCCGCGAAAGCAGCCATCGAGGCCAAGTAGAAATCGGGCATGACGACGGCGGGCGGGGCCCCATTAGAAAAAGTTGACCGCCGGCGGCGGGGGTTTGGGGGGGTTGTGCCCCCGTTAATA